>JBJECY010000049.1:0-12012 GCA_051871515.1 Muribaculaceae bacterium
GAACCCAAAAACGAGGCAATGATGTGTCATGTAGGGGCGTATAGCAATACGCCCGAAAACACACGCCCGAACCACCCGCGTTGTTCGGTCGTCACGCAACACGCATTATTTGTCGCCATGTAGGGGCGTATCGCAATACGCCCGGAACCAAAACGAGGCGATGGTGTCATGTAGGGGCGTATAGCAATACGCCCGGAATCGGTGTGCTGTGTATAAATGCGGTGGAATTTAAAATGGTGGGCATATCGCAATACGCCCGGAACCCAAAACAAGGCAATGATGTCATGTAGGGGCGTATCGCAATACGCCCGGAACCACCCGAGTTGTTCGGTCCCCACGCCACACGCCCGAAAACACACGCCCGGAACCAGGCGCGTTGTTCGGTCGCCACGCCACACGCATTATTTGTCGCCATATGGGGGCGTATGGCATTAACCATAAACAAAAAAACTTCATCCCAGCCCACCATACATTCCGCCGGAAACGTAGCTATTCGGCCAAGGGGCTTGTATATCAAAAAACGAACTCGACCGCCCTGTAATCAGCAGCCGTGCTCGTCAGCGTTTTATCAGACAGTGATAATTTTTTTTGATGCACTAAAGTTTTTGTGATTGACCGGGTGGGCTGCCACAGGCTTTGCCCGCCGTGTTCCATAAGGAGCATGGGTGTCATTCGTTGATGGGATGCAGATATTTCTCGCCTATGCCAATGCCAAAGAGCGCATAATCGTAAATCACCGGGTCGTTGGGGCGCATCTGGCGCAGCACATCGGTGATTTCAACCACAGTTCGGCGGTCGTTGGCGCGCCTTTCGGTGAGCCGCAAAGCCCTTGCCGTGTCGCCCACATGCACATCAAGAGGGATGAAAAGCTGACTTGGCTTAATGGCATCCCACACACCCAAGTCAACTATGCCATCGTCGCGCACCAGCCATCGCAGCGCCATGTTGATGCGCTTTAGCGCGGTGGTGTCCAATTTGCCGGGCAGGCAACGCGAGTCGGTGACGCCGCCGTTGGCTTGCATAAACTCCTGCTGCATATGCTGCACAAGCAGCCATGCCGGAGCCTCGCTGTCGCCTATGTGATGATGCAGCGCCATTTGGTGCAGCGAGCCGTAGCGTTTGAAGATGCTGTGAAAACCGCGCAACATATAGCGCATGTTCTTTGCAAAAAATGTGCGGTGAATGTTTATGTCGGGCAGTTGCTCATAAGTGCCATCCATCACAAAATCATAAGGTTGGGCATCCATCAGCTCAATAATTTTGCGGCAGTTGTTGCAAATCATCTTGCGATTGCCCCAAGCAATGGTGGCTGAGAGTATCGCAATCAGCTCAATATCCTGCAAGCGCGAGAATTGTCGGGGAAACTGCACCGGGTCGTTAGCTATAAAGTCGGTGGTATTGATGCGGCGAGCCTCCTCGTCGAGAAACTGTTTCAGTTGGCTAAATTCGTGCTTATCAAGTGCCATAAGTTGCGGTTTATTGTGGAGAATTATGTTGATTTAGGAAACTATCGTAAGTGAGGATGTCGATAAACTGCTCTTTGAGATGCGGCCTTAGCTGTTGGTAAGGGATTAGCACTGACACCTCGCCCTGTGCTCCGCCAGATATTTCATACTTGGGGAACACAAAGCGCAATCCGTTGCGCTCAATGGCAAAGTTTGGCACTCTCATAGCCTGCGATAGTGCCACGCCGCTGCGGTTGCGCTTGTCGATGTGCTGATTGATGAGTTTGAGCACCTCCTGCATATTGCTTATCACGCCCGTGCTGCCCAGCATGCAGCCATGCTGCTTGTCGTAGGTCAAATAGATGTGGCTGTCGATGGTGCCATCGCCGTGATGAAACGGCAACTCAGGTTGATAATGGCGCAGTTCCATCACCAGCAGCCGTTCCGACGAGAAATGCACTTTGAGGAGCTTGCGTGTGCGTATCACCATTCTTTGAGGCACATCAGACGGGATTCTATTCACCAAGCTTGTGCTACCCAAGCCGCCCAACTCGCTACTGCCCAACTCACAATCTTCAAGCACATGGTTAATGTCGTTTGAACTTTCATTAAAGAGTGTGTTGATGATGTCGCGGTGTAGCAGGTCCAGGTTGTTGTTGCCAGCCACCGATATGGGCCATTGCAGGTTGACAAAGCATGTCATATAATAAGTGCTGTCGGTGGCGCTGTCGCCATTCAAGGTGATGCGGTAATGCAGTTGCTTGTCGATGTTGCGGAATTTGTCGGGGATTGCCCTCTCGGGCTCGGCCGTAGTAACCTCGTCAGTGACCTCTAACACCGGCTCTGACGACTCGGGTTGCTGCGGGGTGGGGACCTCGTCGCGTCCCAAACCGCCAAACCGCCACAGAGCCGCTATCACATTAGCGGCCACCAGCAGTAATATCACCAGTCGAGCAGTGTTCCTATCCATTGGTTAGTGGTCAAAAAAATAACAATTAAAAATAACATCAGTGGCGTGTGCACGATGCCGGCACGTCAATGCGGCATCTCACTTGCGGCCTGAGCGTTGAGAAACGACGTTGCAAAGATAGTGAATTATTGCAAATTAACATCATTGCATGCCTTGGCAAGTGGCATAAATTATTATGCGCATCTCTTGCGGCAAATGTTGAGTACGTTCGCTTTGCCCCCGGGAGGAGAGGGGGATGAAGCTTCGTTGCCGCTCAGTTTTGTTTTTCAAGAATCCATAGTTTGTCGAGCGGCACGTTCATCTTCACGCGCTTTTTGGCATCGCGAATCAGCTCGGCAGCCTCCTCGCGAGTGTCGTAGGCATCAATCACCACATAATAGAGCTTGTCTTTGGCATAATAAAGCACATAAGAGCCATGCCCCTCGGCAATGAGGCGGTCGCGCATTGAGCGGGCGTTAACCACCTGCTTAAAGTCGCGCAGCACCACGTTGTAGCGGCGTGTCTGCTCGGGAGACACGTCAATGCATCCCACAAAACGCGCCACAATGCGCACCGAGTCGCCGTTCACCACATCGGTGTTGCGAGTTTGCTCGGCAACAATCTTTGCATAAGTGTCGGCACCCACGCCCTCGCGTGCTTTCTCCACTGCCTTATCGTAAGATGCCTTGTAGTTTTCCTCGGTGGTGTGGCACGAGGTGAGCGTCAGCAATGCCACCACCAGTGTTATGAAGATATTTCCTTGTATTTTCATTGTTTTCTGTTTTTGTTCAGATGTTATATAAAATAGGTGTACGGCTATTGCGCACATCTTGGGCGAAGATAGCAATAAAAACCGAGAATCTTGCGCCATCAGGGTTTAAAACCATGATATTGCGCTCAAAAATCGTGTAATGAGACGGTTGCAATGCTCTCTCGGTGGGGTGCGCTGCTCTCAATCATTTGTGAGGCGCAACATTAGGCTCGGCAAGCTCAATCACGTCGGCATCAATCACCTTGCCGCAGTCAAGGGTGATTACCACTAAGGTCCTCACCGTTTGCCATCCTTGTTTGCCTGCCGCGCCGGGGTTGATGTGAAGCAGTCCCATTGTGCGGTCGGGTACAATTTTGAGGATATGCGAGTGCCCTGCCACAAACAGCTGCGGCGACGAGATGAAAAGCCGGTCTTTGATGCCGGGAGCATAGCGTCCGGGATAGCCGCCAATGTGGGTCATCACCACTTTCACGCCATCGGTGGTGAATATCTCCATAGGCTTAAAGCGGCGGCGCGCCTCTTGCGAGTCGATGTTGCCATACACGGCACGCACCACCGGAGCCACTTGCGCCAGACGGTCGATGATGGTGAGGTCGCCAATGTCGCCGGCATGCCAAATCTCGTCGCATCCGGCAAAGTATTTGGCGTAGCGGTCATCCCACAGCGAGTGGGTGTCAGAGAGTATGCCTATTCGTTTCATGCAGCAGCTTTTCTTTGTTGTTGTTTTCGTTAATTCAGATGGCAAAATTAATGCTTAGCCACCTCTTGTGCAACACTGTTGAGGCAATTTTTTTGATGGCGCTTGCCACAACGGCTTTTGTCAAAAAGCGCACATTAGTGTTCTGTAAGTAGTGGTTTAATGTTATTTAGCACAGCAATGCTTGCATTGGCGCAAAGAATTGCTTAACTTCGTGAATAACCTTTTTTGCAGAACCACACAAGAATAACGTATATGAAGATAACATTGCCAAAACGAAGCGGCGGAGAGCCTTTGCAAGTTGACAACGCACGCCAGGTGACGGTGATAGGCGCCAACGGTGCCGGCAAGAGCCGTTTCTGCATGAAGTTGCTTGAAGATGCCGGTGACCGGGCTTATCGCATGAGCGCCCTGAAAGGCATTTTATCAGAAAACTATCATAACGATTTGCCAGGCAGCATTGAGCGCCAGTTTGAAGAGCGTCAAAGCAAAAACCCGCTGCTGTGTGCCAAAGCCAACACCGAGTTTGAGCGGCTTATGGTGTTGCTCATGAGCGACGAGTTTGTTGAGCTATTGGGCTACAAGACTCAGAAAATGCTACTTAACACCACTGCCGAAATGCCTGCCACCAAGCTCGATAGCCTGGTGCGCAACTGGCAAGCCATTTTCCCTCGCAACAAGATTCTACGCCAAAGCGGTCGCCTGCTCTTCACCAATGCCAGCGGCGATAAGCCCTATGCCACTCTGCGGCTGAGCGACGGCGAGAAAGCGGCACTTTATTACATTGGCGCCGCGCTCTATGCTCCGCAAGGTGCGCTCATCTTGGTTGATGCGCCCGAGACTTTCATTCACCGCTCAATCATGCAAAGCATGTGGAACGTGATTGAAGAGATGAGGCCCGACTGCACTTTTGTTTATAGCACTCACGATATTGAGTTTGCCTCGTCGCGCGTGGCTAACACCTGTATATGGATAAAAAACTACGATGCTCAAAACGAAACGTGGGAATATGAGGAGGTCAATCCCAACGACACGTTCACTGATGAGCTGTATTTCGATTTGTTGGGCAGCCGCAAGCCAATCCTTTTTATTGAGGGCGACAATGTGCACAGCATCGATTCTAAACTCTATCCGTTGGTGTTCACCGAGTACACCGTGAAGCCTATGGGCAGTTGCGACAAGGTGATTGAAGCCACAAGGGCGTTCAACGACCTGAAGTCGTTTCACAACCTTGACGGACGAGGCATTGTGGACCGCGACCGCCGCGACGACCGCGAGGTGGAGTATCTGCGCACCAAACGCATATTGGTGCCCAACGTGGCTGAAGTTGAGAACCTGCTTATGCTTGAACCGGTGGTGAGGGCAGTGGCAACATATAGGGGTAAAGACCCCGATAAGGTGGCTAATCGCGTGAAGCGCAACGTGGTGAATATGTTCCGAGCCATGCAAACCGAGCAAGCCCTTGAACACGTGCGCCACCGCGTGAAACGCAACGTGGAGGTGCGCATCGACAAGCGTTTCCCCGACATCTCGGCGCTTGAGAAGCACATGATTTTTCTCATCAACGAGATTAAGCCGCGCGAACTCTATGAGGATATTTGCGCCAAGTTTAAGCAGTATGCCGACACTGCCGACTATCAGATGGTGCTGAAAGTGTTTAATGAGAAAACCATGCTCACGCAAAGCGGTGTGGCGCAATTGTGCGGACTGGTAAACAAAGATGCTTACATAAAAACCGTTCTCAACATCTTGAAGCGCGGCGGCAACGAGGCAAACGACATTCGCAAAGCCATTATGCAATGCTTTGGCGTTGACGACCTCGCAAAATAGCTGGCGCATTGAGAGCATGTGCCCCTCAATGCCGGTTTGCCCATTTTGTGAAAACCAATGGTGGCAGTCGCTGTTGGCAGAACAATTAAAATTGAAGAATAAGAGATAATAGAATAACTAATATTGTGAAGCCTGTGCACCGGGTGTTTGCCTGAGTCGGTGAGCCTTGTTGCCGCGCCGTGGCTTCATAAGCAATTGCGCTGATGAAGAAAATTAAAATCTGGATTGAAGCGATACGCCTGCGCACGTTGCCGGTATCGGCATCGGGTGTGGTGATTGCCATTGCTTTGGCTGTGTATTTTGGCGAGAGCCAATGGTTGCCGGCGGTGTTGTGCCTGATGTTTGCGCTGTTGGCACAAATAGTGAGCAACCTTGCCAACGAATATTACGACTATCTGCGCGGAGCCGACAAAAAAGGTCGGGTGGGTCCGCGCCGTGGAGTCACCGAGGGCGACATAGACCCTATTACACTCAGACGTGTCACCTATGCTACGCTTGCGCTTGCTTGTGCTGTGGGATGCACTCTGCTGCTGTGGGGACCGTGGTGGCTTTTGTTGGTTGGTATGGCTGTTGCTGTGGGTGCATTGATTTATAGCACAGGTCCTTATCCGCTCTCTTATCATGCCTTGGGCGAGGTTGCCGTGTTTGTGTTCTTTGGCATTGTGCCCGTCAACCTTACCTATTATCTGCAAGCCGGAAATTTCAATGCTTTTGCCGTGCTGGCATCAATTGCCATCGGACTAATGGGCGTTAATGTGCTGCTGGTGAACAACTATCGCGATATGGAGGACGATATTGAGGCTGGCAAACGCACCTCGGTGGTGGTTTTTGGCCGTAAACTGGCGGCTACGGCATACCTCATCAATGGATACGTGGCAATAAGTGTGCTGTCGCCCTTGTGGCTGCGACTGCTGTTGGGCGGTTATTGGTGGGGATTGGCACCTGCCGTGGTTTATCTGGCAGCGCACTCCATAGGATGGTATAAGCTTGTCACTCGCAGCGGTGCCCAGCTCAATGCGTTGTTGGGCGCTACGGCAAGGGCAATGCTTGTGTTCACTTTGTTACTCACGTTGGTTCTGGTGTTGGCGCAGTGATGCGTCTTGTCACCGCGCTGGTTTAGTGCGCTTGTGCCTTGTAATCATTGAGCGGCTGCGCTGTCGGAAACTGCACATCGCAAAGCTGCGGCGCAAGCTGGTTGCAGAATTTCTCCCAATCGAAGCACCAAGGGTCGTCTTTGCGTTCAGGGGCAATGTCGCTGTGGCGCACAATATAGTTGATGTGCCAACGCAAACATATATCTTTCACCAAGCGTTGCAATGCTGCGTATTGCAGATAGTTGGGCCCTTGGCTGCGTGTGTTTATCAGTTCAATGCCAATTGATGATGCGTTGAGGCCGGTGCGCGTGGTGCCGGGCAACGAGCTGCGCCCTGCATGCAAGGCAATGTTTTTCTCTGCCACCATGCGATAGATTTTGCCGTCACGGGCAATGAGGTAGTGGGGTGCCACGCCATGTTTGCGGAATTGCTTGATGCATCCCTCGGTGCTAAACGAGTCGGCGCCGATGTAGTGACTTGAGTGTATCACAATCACGTCAACGTCGCCAAAGCCGCGGTGCGCTTTGCGATAGCCGCAAGTCACGCTGCTGCTTATATCGTTGGTCATCAGGAATGTAGGGGTATAAGCAATCTCGTCTTCAGTCGCGGTATCGGTGCGCGACGTTGCCATTGCGGTGGTTGCTGCTACAATTGCCAAGGTTATGATATGTCGAAAAATACGGTTCATGTTTTGGTTTTGTGATGCTAAAATTAATAAATAATTTGCATATTGACAAACATTAGCCCTAATTTTTAGAAAAATGTTATCCTCATTTGCTGTTTAAAAACAAAATGATGTCACTCTGGCACACCGCGCACTTCATCTGCATCAAATGCGGGTTTTGTCAAGCTAATTCATTAACTTTGCAGTTGCAATGCCCATGAAAAGGCATGCAAGCGGCATAACGCCGTGAAACAAAACAACAAACTTCAACATCGATAAACGACTATGGCAAAAATCAATGATATAGTGCGGTTTCTCAACCAAGTTGGGGGAGGACGCATCAAGCGAATAGAAGGTAAACTGGCATACGTTGAGGACGAAGACGGCTTTGAAACGCCGGCGTTGCTGAGCGAACTGGTGGTGGTTGAGGAGTCGCGTTCGCGCGCCACTGCCTACGAACGTCCGCTTATCCCACCCAAGAGCAAGGAAGAACCGGCACCTAACGCCAAACCGGCTGCCGAGCTGCCGCCCACGCCAATACCCGTTGAAGAAACGCCCACCGGCGAAGTGCTTAACGTGGTGCTTGCCTATGAGCCAAAAGAGATTAAGCACCTCACCACATCTTCGTTCTATGCCTATCTGGTGAACGACAGTAACTATTACTTGTATTTCACCTATGCAGTGCGCAACGACGAGACGGGCGAGTGGACAACGCGATTCCATGGCATTGTGGAGCCAAATATTCAGGTGCTCATTGATGAGTTTAATCTTAGCGACATCCCAAATGCCGACCGTGTGGCTGTGCAATATGTGGCGTTTAAGGTGGGTAAACCGTTCGCTGCAAAAAATCCGGCGTTGGTTGAGCATCGCCTTGACCGCACGCGCTTCTATCGCCTGCATTGTTTCCACGATAATCCCTACTTCGACTCTCCTGTGATTGCTTACACCATTGTGAAAGATGACGTGCCGGCAAAGCAGATGGTGGTTGATAGCTCCGACCTTGAACGCGCCATGCGACAAAAACGCCTTTCCGACAAGCCCAACCGCAGTAACGCTCCGGCTCCTAAGGCCAATAAACAGCAAATCCCGGTGATTGACCTGCATATTGGCGAACTGGTTGACACCACTGCCGGAATGAGTGCCGCCGATATTCTTCAATATCAGTTGAGCAAATTCCGTGAAGCTATGGATGCTCACATCAAGCATGCTGGGGCAAAGCTGATATTTATTCACGGTAAGGGCGAGGGCGTGTTGCGCAAATCTCTGCTCGATGAGCTGAAACGCCGCTATCCGCGATGCGAGGCTCAGGATGCCAGCTTCCGCGAATATGGCTTTGGGGCAACGCAAATCACCATTCACTGATTGTTATTAGTAGCATAATATGATATTTTACTTCAGCGGAACAGGCAACACGGCTTATGTGGCGCAGCAACTTGCCAATCAACTTGGCGAGAGGCTTGTGCATGTGGGCAAAGCTATGGCTCAAGGCGAGTTGCAATTCACTCTGCAACCAGGCGAGAGCGTTGGATGGGTGTTCCCTACCTATTCGTGGGGACCGGCACCCATTGTTGCCAACATGGCGCAAAGCATTACTCTGCACGGCTACAGCCAAGACACTTATTGCTACGTTGTGGCAACCTGTGGCGACGAGGTGGGCGAGACGGTGAGCATCATGCGCCGTGCCCTCATGCGCTCCGGAATATGCCTTCAGGCGGCTTTCTCGGTGCAGATGCCCAATAACTACATCCTTTTGCCGGGATTTGACGTGGACAGCACTGAGGTGGAGCATGGCAAACGGCAAGCCGCACCGCAGCGAATAGCCCAAGTGGCACAATCCATTGAGCAACATCTAAACGTGTGCGACGTGGTGGTGGGCCCGTGGCCCAGACTGAAGTCGCGCATCATCTATCCGCTGTTCAAGCGCTTTTACATGAGCGACAAACCTTTCCGCGCCGACCCTCAGCTATGCACTCATTGCAAGCTGTGCGCCAACGTGTGCCCCGTTGGCAACATCACCATCACTCCACAAGGCGAGCCGCAATGGCATAATCACTGCGCTATGTGCCTGAGCTGCATCCACCGTTGCCCCGCACGAGCCATCAATTATGGCAGCATCACCCGCAACAAAGGTCGATACCATTTCTGACTGCATTGCACAACCCGCTATCTGCCCAGTGGCAATAACGCTTCACACAGAAAGCTTGCGGCACATGGCTCATGCCGATGTGGGTTTTCTATTGCTGTGCGATAACTGCAATAATAAATTGATATACAAATAATTAAGCCCAATCTTTGTGATGGGGCTTAATTGTATATACATTGCTGGTAATCAGCTATTTATCAGGGTCTAAGATTCTTTTTTTAGATGCTTGCTTCGCCGCAGATTGAATATTCCATATATTTTTTTACCGACGATGCCGGCAGTCCCATGCCAAAGAGGTGCATGAGTTTGGTGATGGCGGCTTCACTGGTGATGTCGTGTCCGCTAATCACGCCAGAGCGCGAGAGGGTGTTGCCGGTGTCATAGAGCGAGCTGTCAACGGCGCCGTTGATGCATTGGGTGACATTAACAATTACCACTCCGCGGTTCACGGCATCGCTGATGGCATTGGTGAACCATGCGCACGATGGGGCATTGCCTGCGCCGTAGGTTTTCAGCACTATGCCTTTCACGTCGGGAGTGTTGAGCATGTGGAGCAAAGTTTTCTCGGTCATTCCCGGGAATATCTCAATGAAGAGCACGTTGGTGTCCATTGTGTAGTGCACTTGCAACGGCCGCTTGGTGTTGGTGCGCAGCAGTGCATCTTCATTAAACTGAATGTCAAGCCCAATTTTAGCAAGCGAGGGATAGTTATGGCTCTTGAAGGCATTGAAGTTGTTGGCGCTCATCTTGCTTGAGCGGTTGCCTCGCCACAGGTAGTTTTCAAAAAGTATTGCCACCTCTTGCACCATTGGTTCGCCGTAGATGTTACGAGCGGCAGCTATCTGCAACGCTGTGATTAGGTTCTCCTCGCCATCAGTGCGCACCTCGCCAATGGGCAATTGGCTGCCGGTAATAATCACCGGTTTTTGCAGATTCTCGAGCATGAAGCTAAGAGCCGAGGCAGTGAATGCCATGGTGTCGGTGCCATGCAGCACCACAAAGCCATCGTAAGAGTCGATGTTTTCCTCAATGGCATGTGCAATAGCCGACCAGTGGTCGGGGCTCATGTTGGCACTGTCGATGGGCGGCTCAAACTGGATGTTGCTGATTGCGTAATCAAGCATTTTTATTTTTGGCACAGCAGCAATCAGGTGCGAGAAGTCGAAAGGCTGAAGCACTTTGGTCTCAGGGTTTTCTATCATGCCAATTGTGCCGCCTGTGTATATTATCAGAATCTTTGGTTTGCTATTCATGTTTCAATCAGTGCTGAATGGTGAGTAATTGTGGGTGTGGTGACAATTTGCTTTGTTTGATACGGCAAATTTAGGAAGTTATTGGGCTATAATGCAAATTATTTGCCTTAAAAATGAGTTTGTGCTTGCAAAATGTTACAATTGCCTTGTTTGTTTTCAGTGCAGCCCGATAAAGGTGTACTTGGTATTTCTCGATGCTGAAAATTTGAGCAATGTTTAAAAGGTGATGTGGACCTATGGGGAAGACTATGACGAGAAAGCTCAGCTGGAGATATTTGGCGGTGTTTTTGGTGGCAATTTCATTCAAATTGAAAATACCCTAACAGCAATGTGTGCGCAATGTTTATGCGTCAAACGTTCTCTGCGTAAGACAACACCCCTTAGGCCCTCTCAAATAGTAAAATTTTGCCCATTTCTTTTTAATTCCAAAACACTTGCGTATATTTGTATGATTAAAAAGGAGGCAAGCATGGAGAACAAGACGCTTAAAAGATTGCCGGTTGGCATACAGACGTATGAGAAGTTGGTGGAACAGGATTGCCTGTACATCGACAAGACTGAGTACATCTATAAGATGATAAACTTCAGCAATTACATCTTTCTGAGTCGCCCAAGGCGATTCGGGAAGTCGCTTCTTGTGTCAACTCTCCAAGCCTACTTCGAGGGCAAAAAAGAACTTTTCAAGGGAACCTACATTGAAACCGTTGAGAAAGATTGGACTCAATATCCGGTATTGCGGTTCGACATGAGCACCGCCAAGCATGCCAATGCTGAGGAACTTAAACAAGAGCTTGCAGGCAAGCTTGCCGACTATGAAAAGATTTATGGTCCGAGCGACCCATCTAAGCCAAACGCAAACCAGCGTCTTCAAGGCTTGATTGAACGCGCACACGCTCAAACAGGCAAACAAGTGGTGTTGCTTATTGACGAATACGACGCTCCGCTGCTCGACGTGGCTCATAAAACGGAGCAATTGGAGCAGCTGCGCCAAATCATGCGAAATTTCTATTCGCCCCTAAAATATTGCGACCCTCACCTGAAGTTTGTGTTCATCACCGGCATCACCAAGTTCTCGCAGTTGAGCATCTTCAGCGAACTGAATAACTTGCTGAACATCTCAATGGAAGAAGATTACGCTGCCGTGTGCGGAATCACAATGGAAGAG
>JBJECY010000050.1:0-47689 GCA_051871515.1 Muribaculaceae bacterium
GAGTTCTTCAAATTTATTCGCTAATTTTGCACTTGCAGGTAGAATCTGCGCACAAACAATCTTTTCAAGCAGTCATTATTTAAGCTGCTGAATCACCGTCACACTGTCGTCAGGAAGTTTCAATTTTAGCCATTGATGCAGTTTTTCAACGTCGGCGTTGCCAAGGCGTATTTTCTTGTCAACGCTCACCAATGCCATCACAAATTGGCGAGTGAGCAACGAGTCGCAATCAGCCTCAGTGACGCGTGAAAGTGCAATAGCCTTGACATGAGGGAATAGCACTTTAATCTCTTCTCTCATATCAATAGTGAGCTGCTCAACCTTCTCATATTGTTGCAACTGAGCTTGGCTTTGCGCCATTTGTGAACTCATTTCTGCCAGTTTCTTCTTGTCATCGTTGCTGGTTATGCTTATTTGCTGAAGCTTGTCGCTCAGATGCAATATGCTGTCTGACTGTTCGCCTTGTATCACATTAAGTTTATATTGCTGCAAGCCATAAGATTGCATATTGTCGGAGGCAGCCTTCTGTTTTGATTCAGATATTTCCTTGCCCACAGCCACCACCACAAGCGTGTGAGTGTCGCCATCAATGCTGCTCTTCATCACCTGCGTGCCCGGCTGCGACAATTCAACCTTCACAAAACGGTTGATATTGTTGTCAAGAATACTGCGCCTCACAATACCCACCGTCATCACTACGGCAGGTATCATCGTCACAAAAACTATTATTACCAAAATGCGCCGAGCTTTCTTGGCTCGCTCAGGCGAAATAAACTCATGGCGGCTAAAGCGCAAACGCCTCACGCACAAATATGTGGCAAAGCTGATGAACACCGTGTTTATAAAGAACAAATAGAAAGCTCCCAAGAAATAAAGCAAATGCCCGGTTGCCAAGCCATAACCGGCCGTGCACAACGGCGGCATAAGTGCTGTGGCTATTGCCACTCCTGGAATCACATTGCCCTTTCCTTTGGTGCATAAGGCTATGATGCCGGCAGCACCACCGCACAAGGCTATGAGCACGTCATAGATGGTGGGCGATGTGCGAGCCAACAGCTCAGACTGCGCCTCGCCCAACGGAGTAATCAGGAAATAGAGTGTGGCAGTGAGCACACTAATCAAAGTGGCTACACCAAAATTCTTGGCAGCACGCTTCAGCAGCTCCAAGTCATTGATTCCCACAGCCAAACCCATGCCAATGATTGGTCCCATCAATGGTGATATGAGCATTGCGCCAATTATCACGGCGGTGGAATTGACATTCAATCCAAGGCATGCAATGAATATGGCAAAAATAAGCACCCACAACGTAGAGCCGCGGAACGAGGCTCCACTACTTATCTGGTCCACTATTTGGGCTTCATCTTCTTTGTCAGGCATAAGATTGAAATATCCCCGCCATTGTGTCATCATTTCTTTTATGCTCATATCCTGATTATTTTTTATTTTCTATTCAGTTTGTTCACCCTATATTGACAATAACAATCTTTTGGCACAAAAATATTTCATCGTCAACAAAAATAGCTGTGATTGTGGTTAACACACATCAGCCTCGGCGGTGTATCACCGTGCCATTGGCTTGATGGGTGGCAAGCACCAACACCTCTGCAATCTGCACATGCTTGGGAGCCTGAGCGGCATAGAGCACCACGTCAGCAATATCATCGGCTGTGAGAGGTTCAATGCCACGATAAACATTGTCGGCACGTTCATCATCGCCGTGGAAACGCACATTTGAGAAATGCGTCTGCACCAGTCCGGGCTTCACATTAGTCACACGCACCGCAGTGTGAGCCAAGTCGATGCGCAACCCGTCGCTGATGGCTTTCACCGCGCTCTTGGTGGCACAATAAACATTGCCGCCAGCGTATGCGGCATCGCCTGCCACCGACCCAATGTTTATCACATGGCCACTATTGCGCTCAACCATGCCAGGCACAACAAGCCGAGTCATTGTGAGCAAACCCTTTATGTTGGTGTCAATCATCTCATCCCAATCAGCAAACGAGCCTTCATATTCCGGTTCAAGCCCGCGTGCCAATCCGGCATTGTTGACCAGTACATCAACTTTGCGCCATTGCTCCGGCAGACCTTCTATTGCCTGAACCGTTGCTTCGCGATTCATCACGTCAAAATTCAAAGGCAACACTTCTGCGCCACCGTCTTTTAGCTCCTTAGCAAGTGCCGACAGCGCGTTTTGGTTGCGGCCTGTAACTATCACATCATATCCTGCTTGAGCAAAACGGCGAGCGCAAGCCTGACCAATACCGCTTGTGGCGCCGGTAACCAATGCAATCTTCTTCTCCATAAACATATTCTTTTTTGTTACTTCTCAAATTTATACTTTGATTTTTCTCTTGTGGCCACACGCTTTGTGTAGCACCCTTCAGTGTTATGATAACAATTCGGGCTTTTGCAATCATAACACAATCGCAAAAGCCCTCATTAAAATCTTGTGGAGCTGGAGGGAATCGAACCCTCGTCCAAACGTGGAACTAATAAGCTTTCTACATGCTTAGTCTTGACTTGGTTTTGGTCTATGAGCAGGATCAAGACCACCAACTCATAGCTTATCCGCTAAATTTTCGGGCGAGCCCCGCGGCTAAACGCGCCCTATTTCCGAATTACTGAGCACCACCGTATCGACACGTCTCGGAACCAGGCAATCGGGTGATGTCTTGTCTCTGCCACTGTGGCAAAGATTAAGCCAACCTACTATACTTCAGTTAGGCAGCAAGAGCGTAGTTATTTTCGCCATTTGAATTGTTCGATGCATAGATTAAAGAGCTTTACATCATTGCTCTGCATGCTTACCTACCACCTCTACACGCTGTCAAATCCAGTCAACCCCATGTTTCAGTTAGTGATAGCTGTATGCTCAAAATCAGCGCTCCCACTGTTTACTGAGTGCAAATATACAAACTTTTATTCACACATCAGCACACATTTCATTAATTAGCGTGCAATCAAATGCAATTTTGCCAATTAAAAAGTGATGTCTGACCGTAATCTTATCTACGACCAGACATCTTTCCACTAACTTATATCCTGCCCTTATGCCACTAAGACATCATTGTGCGGGCAGACGATTTATAAAAAAACTGAGCAATAATCCTTTTCAATTGATTGCACCATACTTATGCGTCACCTATTAAGTGCATGCACCGTTTTATCTGTATCCTTAATCTCGTCAAGGAAATAAGCTTGAGCCTTAATCACATTGCGAGCTTGCAGCACCATGGTTTTTGTTTCGTTGAGAATGTTGAAATACAGTGCACTTGCCTTGGTGCTTGAATCGGCCTCTTTAAGACGCTTAATTTGATTCTTTATGCACTCGGCAATGGTCTCAAACAGATTGTCGCGCATGTGCATCACCGAATCAAGTTTCTCAAAATCACGATTCACAAGAATACGGTTAATGGTAGCGAACAGATTATCAACCTCATCATTTACCACTTTAAGGTCCCTTATTTGCTCGCCCGTGAGTCCGCGATGATTATTGTTGATATGCTCATAAGCCGGACGGGTGCAGTGAAGCAATGCCTTGGTAACCTCGCAAAGGTAGTCAACCACCTGCACATAGAAGTGAGCCGTTGCCACATTGCCGGCCTCAAGCCGCGAGAGCACAGGCACAATGCCATATTTTGCTTCGTTTGATTTGCGATATAGCTGTTGGCTTCTCACCAGCTCTTCTTTCAGCGCCGTGCGATTTTCGGTGTATAGCGCAATGAGCATGCGGTTATAGATGCCCGAGATATCGTCCATGGTTTTGCATATAGCATCGCTGTAAACATAGAGCACGTCGTTGGCATTCTCACTGTTGCTGAATACAGGCAGAGTTTCTTGTTCCTTATCCTTAGCCGAAGTGATGAAACGGCGGCAAAGAAGATATCCGCACACAACCACCAGCACCACCAATGCAAATCCTTCGCCCCACATCAAGAACAGACCAATGAGCATTGAGAGCGTAAATCCAATAACTGCTGTCATAAACCATCCTGATATCACAATCAGCACGCCCGATATGCGATACACGGCACTGTCGCGGCCCCATGCACGGTCGGCAAGCGAGCTACCCATTGCCACCATAAACACCACATAGGTGGTTGAGAGCGGCAATTTGAGCGACGTACCAAGACAAATGAGGATGGAAGCAGCCGTGAGATTGACCACGGCACGTATTTTATCGTAGTTGGCTCCGCCAAGCTCAGCCTCGTCAACAGGAATGAAACGCCTATTCACCGCATCAACCAAGCCGGTTGGGAGGCTGTTGCGAATGTTGCGGTTGAGATTGATGGCAAAACGCACCAGCGAGCGAGAGATTGGCGACGAACCAAATCGCTCATCCTCGGCGTTCTGCGACGACAGTTTAAGCTCGGTTGCCGACACCTTCATGGCATCACGCGAGAAAAACAGAGTCACCGCCATTATCACACCGGCAAGCAACAGCAACCACAATGTGGCAGGAGTGGCATTTACCAGTCCACCCATCAGCATCTGCTCGTTGCCACTGTTGAGCGCCATGTTATATGAATCAAATCCTGCCAAAGGCACACCAATGAAGTTCACCAAGTCATTACCGGCAAATGCAAGTGCCAAAGCAAATGTACCGCTCAAAATAGTGACCTTGAGCACACACACGTGCAAGCGCTGCAATAAAAACAGCAAAATGGAACTCACAACCCACACAACCAATAGTATCATGCCCAAATTGTCTGACACATAAGCGGAGAACTCGGGAGTAATTATTCCAGAACTTTTAAGTCCCTTGAACACAGCAAAGTATATAATGCCAGTGATAGCAAATCCGCACCAAACGGCACCATATTTCTTTATACCAGCGGCATACTTAAAGGTGAAAATCAGTCGCGACACATACATCAGCACCGAACCGGCAATAAAGGCACATGCCACCGAGCACAAGATGCCGGTTATCATTCCCAATGCCTTACCGGTGTTGATAAATTGGTCGAGGTGTGAAATGCTCAGTCCTGCATCAACTGAAATCTTGAACAATGCCACTGCCACAGCCGAGCCAAGCAACTCAAATATCAGCGACACGGTGGTTGACGTTGGCAATCCCAATGCATTAAACGTGTTGAGCAATATCACGTCAGAGAGCATTACGCCCACAAACAAAAACATCACATCTTTAAAAGTGAACATCTCGGGGTGAAACACGCCATTGCGTGCCACTTCCATCATTCCGCTTGAAGTGAGCACTCCCACTATTATACCAAAAGCTGCCACTATCAATATCACTTTTACCGATGCAACTTTTGAGCCTAATGATGAATTCAAGAAGTTAATTGCGTCGTTCGAAACCCCAACTATAAGGTCGAGAACGGCCAGCACGGCCAAAATGACCATGATCATCGTAAAAACTGGACTCATATTTATATAAAGTTTAAATGATTGTTGTTCTGAGTGTTAACCTGTATTTTTTCTTACGTTTTCAACAATATTTTTCATTAACTCCGCTGCCTTGCACTCAGCCTGCTTTTGCCAAAAAATGCAAGGCACACGCTCCCACTCTATTCTCGCAACGTAAAGTTGAATTGCAAGCCTCCCTGCACACGATTGGTGGCAGTGATTTTACCCTTATGAAACAATATGGCATTTTTCACTATCGACAAACCCAATCCCGTTCCACCATTGGCGCGTGAACGGCCTTTGTCAATGCGATAAAAACGCTCAAATATATGGTCAAGGTGCTCCTTTGGCACACCTTTGCCGTTGTCAAAGTAAGTGAAATGGTAGTAATTATCCCGGTCTTTGCAGCAATCAAGATACAAATCAGTTCCACCCGAATGGATAATTGAATTAACCATTAGATTTTTAAAGATTGATTCAAGCAGTGCGATATTGCCACACACATTCACGTCAGCACCCACATTGATGTGGAAACGCATAAAGCGGTCTTGCGGATACAATGCTTGCAAATCTTCGGCAACATAATTCAACAATTCCTTTATGTTGACCATTTCCATGATTATCTTATCGGGCGCATCGGTGAGGCGAGTGAGCATCGACACATCAGCAAGCAGCGCCGAGAGCCGTTTCACGTTTTGATACGATTTGTCAACCAATCCCTGCCTTGCCTCATCACCAAGCTTATCGCCATTGGTGATGAGCGTTTCAAGGCACGCCTGAATGGCATGCACCGGAGTCTTTAGCTCATGATTGATGTTGTTGGTGAGCTGTTGCTTAATGCGGTTTTTCTCCGATTCTTCAAACATTGCCTCACGCATGTGACGGTCACGCTCCTCGGCGGTGTGCTTGAGGTTCTTATACATATTAATTATGTGACCTGATATTTCGCCCAACTCATCTTTAGGAAAGCTTGCCGTGCTAAACGAGCCAATGTCGCCATGCTCGGCACAATTGGCAAAGTCACGAAGGCTCTCCACGTTCTGGCTGATGCGTCGTGCTGCAAAAAAAGCCAACAAGGTGAGTATGAGCATCACCACCACAATGATATATCCGTATATTGAATTGATGTTAAGCTCGCTCAGCAAAGCATTGTTATAAGGCAATGCTGTGCGCACCACCATGTTATGGGCAAGCGTTGCCGAATAGAAGTATTCACAGCTGTTGGTTTCCGATTGGCGACGAATGGTGTAGCCTTTGCCATAAGCCAATGCATCTTTCACCTCCTGACGGTTGGCATGATTGAGATTTTTTCCCTTATCGTTGGTATCAAAAACCACCACACCGCTTTTGTCAATCACCGACACTCGCAACGAGTCGTTGCCACTGAGCTTCTTAACGTATTCATCATTGAGCTCCACGCCGTTGTCAACGTCACTGATTATACGCGCATTAATCTCCTGAAGGCGAGCATTCAGCAAATCAACCTTATACTCCCTCTCACGAGTGTATTGCACCGTGAAAAACGCCAATGTGATAATCCATGTGAACACCGATATCACAAAGAATATGCGCGTCTGATAGTTAATCGTGCGTTTTAAACCCATAACCGTAGCCCGATTTTGTGAAAATATTGTTGCCGTACTCGCCAAGTTTTTTGCGCAAGCGATTGATGTTAACGTCGATGGTGCGGTCAACCACAAGCACATCGTCTTCCCACACCGACTCAAGCAACTCCTCTCGCGTGAATGCCTGATTGGCATTGCTCATGAGGTAGAACAGCAGATTGAACTCTTTCTTTGTGAGCTGCAACTCCACGCCATTAATCAGGCATCGGCGCTCATCTTCGTCAATCACCATTGTCTTATATTCAATACGCGATTTGTGGCCTGCCTCATAGCGGCGCAGCACGCTGCGCACCCTCACTATCAGTTCACTCATTGAAAACGGCTTCTTGATATAATCGTCGGCACCGCTGTTGAAGCCTTTCAGCAAATCGGCTTCGCTATCAAGCGCCGTGCAGAAGATGATGGGGACATTGGCAAGAGCAGGATTGCTGCGAATATTCTTTGCCAGCTCAAACCCGCTCATCTTTTCCATCATCACATCTAATATAAACATATCGTAGGCGGTGAGGTCGCACTGCAAAGCAGCTTCGGCCGATTGTACGGTGTCAACCAGATATCCTGCAAATTCAAGATTAATCTTCAGCACGTCGCACAACACGCTTTCATCGTCCACAACCAATATTTTTCTTTTCCTTTCCATCTTGCTATTATTACATTGCAAAATTATCTCATTTATTTCCGCCAATTATAACAAAGCCGTAACATTTAAGCCCATATCATAACATTATAATAACAAATTATTTAACGCCAATGTTTTTTCCCCTGATTAATCGGCTCACGGCGTAACAATTGTTATAATTGCAAATATAATCATTTTCAAGCCTTAGATGCTTTGAAATAATCAAATATATGCTTAATTTTGACCTAAACCAACAAAACATTCACAACATGATAGAAATAGGACAAAAACTGCCTGAGATATTAGGCAAAGACCAAGACGGAAACGAGGTAAAGCTTAGTGATTTTGCCGGCAAAAAGCTGGTATTGTATATCTATCCGCGCGACAGCACTCCAGGTTGCACCAATCAAGCATGCAATTTGCGTGACAACTACCACTCATTCTTAGCTCAAGGCTATGCTGTGGTTGGGGCAAGCACCCAAAGCGGAGCATCTCACAAAAAATTCATTGAGAAATATTCTCTGCCATTCCCATTGATTGCCGATGTTGACAAGACTTTGGTGCAGCAACTTGGTGTTTATGGTGAGAAGAAAATGTGCGGCAAGGTGGGTATGGGCACATTCCGCACCACGTTTATTACTGATGAGCAAGGCGTGGTTACGCGCATCATCACCCCAAAAGAAATAAAGGTGAAAGAGCACGCACAGCAAATATTGCCATAACCGGCGGCAAACATCCAAGCCGATAACAACAAAACAAACAATGGATGCCGTGCCACGCTGACAATCACGCCACAGCACAACATCCATTTCTCCACAAACGCAAAAAGCCTCACACGCCCAACCAATACTTTGGCTTACAGCTGTGAGGCTATTTTATATTATTTACTGCTCTGTTTCTCTGCCAAACAGAAAAAACGTCAGCAGTGCTTATGAGGCATCAACCGCATTACATCATGCCGCCCATACCACCCATGCCAGGAGCAGCAGGTGCTGCTGGAGCAACTGGTTCTGGCTTGTCGGCAATCACACATTCGGTGGTGAGGAACATGCCGGCAATTGAAGCAGCGTTTTCAAGAGCAACGCGAGTAACCTTAGCTGGGTCAATCACACCAGTTTCAAAGAGGTTCTCATATTTGTCGGTGCGAGCGTTGTAACCAAAGTCGCCCTCGCCTTCCTTAACCTTTTGTACAACCACTGCGCCTTCAAGACCGGCATTAGCCACAATCTGACGCAAAGGCTCCTCAATGGCACGGCGAATGATTTCAATACCAGTGGTCTCGTCATCATTGTCGCCCTTCATGCCCTCAAGGCTTTCAATGCAGCGAATATATGCCACACCGCCACCAGGAACAATACCCTCAGCAACAGCTGCGCGAGTTGCGCTCAATGCATCGTCAACGCGGTCTTTCTTTTCTTTCATCTCAACCTCTGATGGAGCACCAATGTAGAGAACTGCTACACCGCCGGCAAGCTTAGCCAAACGCTCTTGAAGCTTCTCCTTATCGTAGGTCGATTTGGTGGTTTCAATGAGAGTCTTGATTTGTGCCACGCGTTCTGCAATAGCTTCCTTAGCACCCGAACCGTTAACAATCACTGTATTCTCTTTGTTCACAGTCACCTTCTCAGCCGAGCCGAGCATGTCAACAGTAGTAGCCTCAAGCTTCAAGCCCTTTTCTTCAGAGATTACAACACCACCGGTGAGGATAGCGATGTCTTCAAGCATGTCCTTGCGACGGTCGCCAAAGGCAGGAGCCTTAACGGCACAAATCTTCAACGAACCACGCAGGCGGTTAACCACCAATGTAGCCAAAGCCTCGCTGTCAACATCTTCTGCGATGATGAGCAAAGGACGTCCGCTTTGAGCTGTTGCCTCAAGAATTGGCAACATATCTTTAAGGTTTGAAATCTTCTTGTCGAAAAGCAGAATGAATGGATGGTCCATTTCACATTCCATCTTCTCAGCGTTGGTTACGAAGTAAGGAGAGATGTAGCCACGGTCAAATTGCATACCTTCAACCACTTCAACGCTTGTTGTTGTGCCCTTGGCCTCTTCAACGGTAATCACACCCTCTTTCTTAACCTTCTTCATGGCTTCAGCAATGAGCTGACCAATCTCGTTATCATTGTTAGCCGAGATGCGAGCAACGTTCTCAATCTTGTTGAAGTCGTCGCCCACTTCCTGTGATTGAGCCTTGATGCCTTCAACCACCTTGGCAACAGCCTTGTCGATGCCGCGCTTCACATCCATTGGGTTAGCTCCGGCAGCCACGTTCTTCAAGCCTGTGGCAATGATGGCTTGTGCCAGCAATGTGGCTGTGGTGGTGCCGTCGCCGGCATCGTCGCCTGTCTTTGAAGCAACTTCCTTAACCAATTGGGCACCCATATTCTGGAACTTGTCCTCAAGCTCAATTTCCTTGGCAACGCTCACGCCATCTTTGGTGATGTGTGGAGCACCAAACTTCTTCTCGAGAATCACGTTTCTGCCCTTAGGGCCAAGTGTCACTTTCACTGCATTTGCCAGTGCATCAACGCCCTTTTTGAGTTCTTCGCGGGCTTTTATATCAAATTTTATTTCTTTTGCCATAATTGTTTTTTCCTAACTTTAAATTAATTTTTATGATATAATGCAAATATCTTTTTTTGATTTCATGCTTTCCTGTGACAGGTGCAATCATTCAACTATTGCCAGTATGTCAGACTGACGCATGATGAGATACTTCTCACCATCAACTTCAAGTTCTGTACCGGCATATTTGCCATAAAGAACCGTGTCACCGGCCTTCACAATCATTTCCTCGTCTTTGCTACCGTTACCGGCTGCAATCACTTCACCCTTCAAAGGTTTTTCTTTAGCTGAATCAGGGATGATAATGCCGCCTGCGGTCTTTACCTCGGCTTCAGCAGGCTTAATAAGCACCCTGTCTGATAATGGTTTAATTGTCATAATAATATGTTTTTAGTTATTTTTGATTTATTCTTATTTTCAAATTCGGTTTATCACACTTTATTGTGATACACCTCCACTTATAGCATATTGTGTGCCAAAACAACCACGAAAGCAAAAAAATTGCCAATTTGTCACATCTTATTTCCGTAATTGTCAGTAATTCATCATATTTTTTTGCTACATTGCACGCAATTTTCTTGCCAATGCCACAATTAAACTATAAATTTGTAACTAACTTTTTATGCAATTGTGAATATGGACCCAGACATTAATCCTTCAGACTTTACTATCCTCATTGTAGACGACAACGAAACAAATGTGAAATTGTTGCAAGCCATTCTAACACGTGGGCACTACAACATACTCAAAGCCTACAACGGAGAAGATGCCATAGCCATGATGCAGCAACACCACCCCGACCTGGTGCTGCTCGACATTATGATGCCCGTGATGGACGGATATGAAACAGCCAAACGAATTGCCGAAATAGAGTCGATACGCAACATTCCATATATGTTTGTCACAGCATTGAGCGACACCAACAGCATGGTGAAAGGATTTAAGCACGGGTGCAACGACTTCATCTCAAAACCATTTAACACCGAGGAGATTCTCATAAGAATACGCCATCAGCTCATCTCTGTGGCAAACAAGCGCATCATCACCAATCAAACCGAAGAACTGAAACGCCTTGTGATGAACCGCGACAAGCTTTATGGCGTGGTGGCTCACGACCTTCGCTCCCCTCTCGGAACAATAAAAATGGTGCTCAACATACTCGACGAGAACCTCAATAGCGAAATCATTGGCGACGAGCTTTACGAACTGCTGCACACCACCACCGAGAGTGCCGATGAGCTTTTTGCTTTGCTTGAAAACCTGCTCAGCTGGTCAAAATCACAAATGGGAAAACTCATCTTCAGCCCTGTGGAAATTGGCATCACTGATATAGTGAACGAGGCAATCAGGTCGGCAACATCAATGCTCAACATCCACAACATCAAGGTCAACTACACCGACCTCACCAACCAAATAACCATCAACGCCGATAAGAACATGCTCACCACAGTGGTGCGCAACATCATTGTCAATGCCGTGAAGTTTAGCGACGAAGGCTCAAACATCGACATCACCACATTGCTCGTTGACAACAACGTGCAATGCAGCATCACCGACTATGGTTGTGGCATGAACGAGGAGGTGCAGAAAGCTCTGCGCGAGCACATCAGCATCACCACCACTGGCGTTCACCAAGAAGAAGGTACAGGTTTAGGGCTCTCGCTTTGCCGCGAATTCATTCGCACTCACAAAGGGACGTTTGGTTTCACATCAAAAGAAAACGTGGGCTCAACATTCACATTCACAGTGCCAATCACCGCCAACGCCTGAGCATGGCAGCACTAACACACATTATTTAAATAAGGCTTACTCCCCTTCGGCTGAAGGGCACAAGAAAAAGTTTTGCCGCAACACCCGCCACACAAATGGGCATGGCATGCTGCGCCATCATTATCCAACAAGATTCACTATGCGAGCCCTCACATCCTGAGGGTTAAATGGCTTCACCACATACTCCTTCACACCAAGCTCAAACAATTCGCGCTTCTCCTCAGAGTTATCTTCCGATGAGAGCACAATCACCGGTATGTTGCTATATGTGCTGCTTTGCCTCAAAAATTTCACAAACTTCTTGCCCGACATTGAAGGCATCCTCAAGTCGGTGATTATCAACGATGGCAAATCGTTATCTTGTAGCCACTTTATTCCCTTTAGCGGATTTGATTGATATACACAGTTGTATTCTTTAAGGTTAATCATGAGCATTTTTGCGATAATAGCCTTATCATCCACTATCAATATCGTCTTATTATATCCCATCTTTCCAAATATTCTAAAAAATCAATAGTAATTTACCCTCTCAAGTCATAAACTGTTTGCAAATATAGTAAAATAATTAACAATCAACTAATTTCATAGCAAAAAAAGAACATCTTAAAAGCACAAATTGCATATCAATGCCCGTCTATGACCAAAATTAGCAAGCATTGTGACACACACTCTGCAAAAATATGAGTAATTTTGCATTCCATAAAACCATATATATCCAAAAGCGCAATGAACAATATTTGCTGGAAACTGTTTATAACATTCATGAAAATTGGCGCCTTCACATTTGGTGGCGGATGGGCAATGATTTCAATCATTGAACGTGAGATATGCGACAAGCACAATTGGATAGCCAAAGACGAATTCCTTGACCTTCTGGCTGTGTCACAATCAATGCCGGGCATTTTGGCAGTGAACATATCAGTGTCGGTTGGCGACAAACTCAAGGGGCTGAAAGGCAGCCTGGCGGCGGCATTGGGCACAATCACCCCCTCGTTTGTGATAATTCTGCTCATAGCAATGTTTCTCACCCCCGACACCATCAAGAACAACCCCATCATCAACAGCATGTTTATGGGCATACGTCCTGCCGTGGTGGCTCTCATCATTGCGCCGGTAATAACCACTGCCCGAGCAGCAAAAATTGGTTGGAAAACCATCATCATTCCCATTGCAGTGGCAACGCTCATCTATTCAGGTTTGCCTTTCATCTCCAACCCCATAGTGTTTATTGTGTTAGGGGGATTTGCAGGTTACGTTTATTATGTTTTGAGCCATCGCAACACCGCCGGCTCAGTTGACCAAAAGAAAGGAGATAAGGAATGAGCATATATTTAAAAATCATCTGGGCATACCTCAAGATTGGATTATTTGGCTTTGGCGGTGGTTATGCCATGCTATCACTCATTCAGCGTGAAGTGGTTGAATCGGGATGGATTACCAGCCAAATGTTCACTGACATAGTTGCCATCTCACAAATGACGCCGGGGCCAATTGGCATCAACAGCGCAACCTACATTGGATATGTGCTCACAGGCAGCATCTTTGGCTCTATCCTTGCCACCGTCACTGTGGTGGCTCCGCCATTTGCGCTCATCCTTTATGCAGGTCACTTCATACGCCGACACAAAGACAGCCCGGCAATCAAAGGCATTTTCTTGGGACTGCGCCCTGTGGTGGTGGGGCTCATTGCTTCAGCGGCGCTGTTGCTGATGAACGGTGAGAACTTTGGCTACGACTCTGCCACACTTTTCAAAACCGTGCCAATCTGCATTGTTACATTCTGCATCGTTTATTTCACAAAGATGCACCCCATCTTTGTGATTATTGCGGCAGCATTGGCAGGACTAATTATCTTTTAATCATCGGCTATGAACTATCAAGAAACAATCAACTATCTATACCAACATCACCCGGCATTTCAACAAGTGGGAGCACCTGCCTACAAAGCCGGACTTGACACAAG
Source organism: Muribaculaceae bacterium (assembly GCA_051871515.1). Taxonomy (GTDB): domain Bacteria; phylum Bacteroidota; class Bacteroidia; order Bacteroidales; family Muribaculaceae; genus SFTJ01. The sequence continues at coordinate 13,919 of JBJECY010000050.1, forward strand.
CCTTGCCCTCGACAGCCTTTATCAGCACCCACACACCGCCTATAAGTGTATTCACGTGGCTGGCACCAACGGCAAAGGCTCGGTTTCTCACACCCTTGCAAGCATACTGCAACATGCAGGTTTCCGCGTGGGGCTCTACACATCGCCACACCTTGTTGACCTCAGAGAACGAATCCGCGTTAACGGACAAATGATTACACAGCAATATGTGATTGACTTCATGCAAGACTTCATTCACAGGCAGTTTGATGGCAACCCATCGTTTTTTGAGCTTACCATGACTATGGCTTTCAACTATTTCCGCGACCAAAAGGTTGATTTTGCCGTCATCGAAGTGGGTCTGGGTGGCAGGCTCGACAGCACCAACATCTTGCAACCCATGCTGAGTGTAATCACCAACATATCGTTCGACCACACCCAAATCTTGGGCAACACCCTCACTGCCATAGCAACCGAGAAAGCCGGCATCATCAAGCGCCACACTCCCGTTGTGATTGGCGAAGCCCAAGGCGACGTGCGCACCGTGTTTGCCAACGCAGCCGCAACAATGCAAGCCCCCATCATTTTTGCCGAGGATAATAACGAAGTAGTGCAATCAACCAACCACGGCTTCACCGTCAACTATTGCACACGCCATTTTGGCAACATCACAAGCCCTCTTGCCGGAGATTATCAAGTTAACAACATCAACACCCTGTTGCACGCCGTGGCTCAGCTGCAAAAAATGGGCGTAAACATTCCTACGGAAGCTATTGAAAAAGGTATTGAGAACGTGTGCTCCGCCACAGGACTAATGGGGCGATGGATGAAACTTGCCGACTCGCCTCTCACCCTATGCGACACCGCACACAACATTGCCGGGTTCTCATACGTTGCCCGTCAGCTGAAACTCATCAACTGCACCCGGCTGCACATTGTTGTGGGCTTTGTCAACGACAAAGACATTGACCACATTCTTGACATGCTGCCCAAGCAGGCAACCTACTATTTCACTCAAGCGCACATACCACGCGCACAGGCAGCAAGCATAATAGCGCAACAAGCTCGCGACAAAGGCCTCATTGGGCAACACTACCCCACGGTTGAAAGTGCCTACAACGCAGCCCTTAGCCAAGCCGCGCCCACCGATGCTATCTATGTTGGAGGCAGCTCTTACATTGTTGCCGACCTCCTCTCTATGCTGGGATTTTCGCGATAAGCCGCACGCCACGCCATCATCCGGGCGGTGCAATGGCAAAAGTCAGGCTTCAGCCTCACTTTCACTTTGTTGCTCTTGCTCAACGCGCTTATTCTCATAATGGCGCTGGGCTGTGGCAGCCAATTGTGCTCCCACCAAGCATATCAGCCACGAAAACTGCACCCACAGCAAAAACAAGGGCAGATAAGCGAAACTGCCATACACAGCATTGTAGCTCGACACATAGAGCGAAAGCTCAAACAATGCCTGCAACAGTTCAAACGAGAACGAACACACCACGCCGCTAAACAGCGCATACCTCAACGACACATTGGTGTTGGGCATATACTTCATAAGCAAAGTGAACACAACCACCTCAATCACAAAATTGAGCACACGCAAAGTGACGCGCACCACCGTTGAGATGTTGGGCAAATCAAAAAACGTGCGAATACCGCTGTCAATCCACACCGAGATGCCAAACGCCGATATCATAAGTATCGGCACCCAAAACATTATTGATGTGTAGTCGGTGAACTTGCGAGAAAACGAGCGCTCCTCAGTATCCCATATCTTGTCAAACGAACGTTCCACAGCATTGAGCAGGAAATATAAAGTGAGTATCAACGCCACAATGCCAACGCCAATAAACACGCCGTCGGTGGTATGCTCAAGATATGAATCAACAAACCCATGCGCATAAGTGATGAAATCACTCTGCGACTTGAAGTGCTCAGTGAGCTGTTCAAGCAAGAAATTCTGCACATTAAATCCACGGGCTATGGCAAACACCATTGCCAAAAACGGAACCACAGCCAGCAATGTGCGATAAGTGAGCGCGCATGCCGTCTGCTGAAAATCTTTGTCGAAATATGATTCGCCCACATTCCTCAAAATCTGGAATGCGTCACGTATGCCCCAAAAATTGTTGAGATATTTTTTCTTCAATAGTGCTATCATGGGTCACGCGTATTAAATTATAATCATTATAACAATATAACACACATTACTAATAAAAAATGGCAGCAGTGCTATAAGCCGGGTTATGTCAGAAAATCGGAGTTGCCCCCTCATTTCGTCTTGTCATTTGTCTGACCGGCGTGTTGCCACGCGCGATTATATGTAGCAGTCTACCCCTCGGCAATGGACGAGCAACCCTTGAATGCCGATATACTTGACCTTGCAACTCATAAGATGTGCGGCAAGCTATGTCGCCATAGCTCCCGGTGAGCTCTTACCTCGCCTTTTCACCCTTACCCCCGGCTTGCGCCTGAGGCGGTTGTTTTCTGTCACATTACTCCACCCTCGCAGATGGCTTCCCGTTAAGAAATATGATGCTCTATGTTGCCCGGACTTTCCTCACACAGCACACAACGCTGTGAGCGACAAGACACACTACTGCCATTATTTCCTCAGCGAAATCACCGTAGTCACCGTCAGCCTCGGCAACGCGCCCCTAAGAGCCACCCTTTGCCCAGCCATGTGAAACGGCTCATTTCGCATTATTTCTGTGCAAAGATAACTAAAAATGCGCGAACAGCGAGCACTATGACCATTTTTATTTGGTATGGCCTGCCCTTGCGCCAATACGTCACATCATGCGCCAAATGACAAATTTTCACCCCATCACATTGCCAACACACATAATAGCCTGTCACATCAAGCTCTTTGGCACAAAAATTGAAAATATTCTCACTGATGCGTAAAAGAAAAGCATTTTACCATTAGATATTTTTTGCAAATCAGCACTCGCCAACAAGCAATATTAAAAATTGTGCTAAAACGACAAATGATACTATTAATTATGTTTAAATCTTAGCATCAAGGCATTGCAGTTGCAAAATATTGATATACATTTGCAGTGTGATTAAGTTAAATTTTAACTAATATATTATTAACGACTCAATTAATTTAACAAATACGATTATGAAACAGAACACAAAATTCGGGCTGCTTTTGTTAGCAGCATCAGTGTTAGGCTCGGCAACCACTTTGTTTGCCACCCAAGCACTTACAAAAAGTGGAAAATCTGCATTCAATGACCAACTGATAACGGCCGACAACAGCCAAGCTAATGGCAACTTCATACGAACAGCGGCACGCGTTCCTGCCGTGGAAACCGACTTCACCAAAGCAGCTGAAAGCACCATCAACTCTGTGGTTAGCATCAAGAGTTACGCCACCCCTAAGCGCCAACAGATGCAAGGCGGCATGTTCGACCCATTTGAATTTTTCTTCGGGCCGAACTCGGGTCTTGGCAACAGCACTCCCCGCCGTCAGCAACAGCAAGACGACAACAAAGAAGAAAACATGCAGCCTCTGGGATTGGGAAGCGGCGTAATCATCACTGCCGATGGCTACATTGTCACCAACAACCACGTTATTGACGGTGCCGAGAAGCTTGAAGTGACTCTCAACGACAACAGCAAATACAACGCAAAGATTGTGGGAACCGACCCATCAACCGACCTTGCTTTGCTCAAAGTTGAAGCCACCGACCTGCAAGCAATCACCTTTGGCGACAGCGATGCCTTGAAAGTGGGCGAATGGGTGCTCGCCGTGGGCAATCCTTTTGGATTCACTTCAACAGTCACTGCCGGCATTGTCAGCGCCAAAGCACGCAGCGTGAGCGTGGGCAACAACCGCAACAGCGGCAAAGTAGATATCGAATCGTTTATCCAAACCGATGTGGCAGTGAACCAAGGCAACAGCGGCGGCGCACTGGTCAACACCAACGGTCAGCTTGTGGGCATCAACTCAATGATTTATTCACAAACCGGCAGCTATGCTGGCATCTCGTTTGCAATACCGGTATCGATTGTGAGCAAAGTAATCAACGACATCAAGCAATTTGGCAGCGTGCAACGCGCAGTGCTGGGCATCTCTTACCGTGAGCTCGATGCCGACTTGGCAAAAGAAAACAACATCACTGCCACCAAAGAAGGCATCTATGTTGCTGAAGTCACCGACCGCGGCGCCGCTATGGAAGCCGGCATCAAAGAGGGCGACGTGATTGTGAAAGTAAACAACGCCACAGTGAAAAACTCAGGCCAGATGAAGGAAGAGATGAGCAAGATGCGTCCTGGCGACAAAGTGACACTCTCCTACTATCGCAACAATAAGCTCTGTACCACCACAGCAACACTCAAAAATAACCAAGGCACCACCTCGGTAACAAAGACCAACGACTTCATGTCACTGGGTTGTGCATTCAAGGTTCTGAGCCCCGAGAAGAAGAAAGAGCTGCACATCACCTCAGGCGTGCAAGTGATGGGCATCAAAGACGGCAAGTTTAAGGATGCCGGAGTTAAAAACGGATTTGTCATCATTGAGATAAACAACTCAAGAGTGAACAACGTTGATGATGTGGAATCAATCTACAACTCCATCATGCAAAGCAGCGATAGCGACAAGGTGATGTTTGTCACCGGTATCTACCCAACCGGACGACGCGCTTACTACGCAGTTGACTTGAGCGAATAACACGCGCAACACAGCGGCTCACCTCAGCCGCAACAACATAAGCCAATGGGGCTCCCCTGAAAACCAACGCAAAAGGGGGAGTCCCATTGGCATTTTTCACACTTGGCAAAGCACCGCAAAATTGCGGGATTCCCCATTACATCGGGGGGCACATAAAAATTTTTCAAAAAAACATAGTTCATTACAATGCTAAATCCACAACAAATGATTATATTTGCGTAAATATATATTCGGGTGCATAAACCACCCTTTTTTAGGCTACATTTTTCTGACGAATCAAGAGCAAATAATGCCCATCTTTTACAGATTTAAGCCTTAAACTCAACCATTAGCAAGGCACAAAAACGCGAACGCAACAGTTCAGCCATTTTCTGCGCCTATGCTTGATAAGGTTGACATATATATACAACATAAACTGAGTTTCTCGCAGGAGACAGACGTAATAAAAGCAACAGTCCCACCCTGCTCCCCACTCCACTCAATGGCGTCACGCAAGAGAGCCGCGCCACCAACCATAGATAAAAAAATAAAAAACAACATAAATGATAAGTAAATGGAATTACTTACCCCTTACATCCGAACAAAGAAAAACAGAGGCCCAGCTGGCGACTAAGTTTCCCAACTGCCCGGCTATTAGCCAGCTTCTTGTGCAAAGAGGGATTGAATCGTGGGACGACGCCCAACGATTCTTTCACCCCACAATGCTGCAGATGCACGACCCATTCCTCATGCAGGACATGGACAAGGCTGTGAAGCGGCTTAATGATGCTATGGGGTTGAAGGAGAGAATCATGATTTATGGTGACTACGACGTTGATGGTACAACGGCCGTAGCGCTGGTCTATAAGTATCTCCTGAATTTTTATTCTAACATTGAGTACTACATTCCCACTCGCTATGAGGAGGGTTACGGCATCTCAATGAAAAGTATTGATTACGCCGCGTCGAAAGGCGTAAAGTTGATAATCGTGCTCGACTGTGGCATCAAGGCGGTTGACGAGATAGAGTATGCCAAAACCAAAGGCATTGACTTTATCATCTGCGACCACCATGTGCCCGACGACGTGCTCCCTAAAGCCGCCGCCATTCTCAACCCAAAGCTCGAAGGCAACCCCTATCCGTTCAAGGACCTCTCGGGCTGCGGCGTTGGTTATAAATTCATGCACGCCTTCACCATCAGCAATGGCATCTCAAACGTCTATGACCTTGAGAGCCTGCTCGACCTTGTGGCTGTGAGCATCGCCGCCGACATCGTTCCCATCATGGGCGAAAACCGCGTCATGGCCTACTTCGGACTCAAACGCATCAACACAAACCCCAACATTGGCTTGCGAAGCATCATTCGCATCTGCGGTCTTGCAAACAAAGAAATCACCATCAGCGACGTGATATTCAAGATTGGGCCGCGAATCAATGCATCGGGACGAATGCAAAGCGGACGTGAGGCAGTTGATTTGCTCGTGGCAAAAGACCTGTCAGATGCCTACGAAAAAGGCAAAAACATTGACCAATACAACAAAGACCGCAAAGAGCTCGACAAGCAAATCACCGAAGAAGCAAGCGAATTGCTTGAAAAACGCGGCGAGATTGTTGCAGGCAAAAAACCCATTGTCATCTACAACAAAGATTGGCATAAAGGCATCATTGGCATTGTTGCGTCACGGCTCACCGAGCTTTATTACAAGCCATCGGTGGTGCTCACCTTCTCCAATGGGCTCGCCACAGGTTCTTCGCGCTCGGTTCACGGATTTGACATCTACAAAGCCATTGAATCGGCTCGCGACCTGCTTGAAAACTTTGGCGGTCACACCTATGCCGTGGGGCTATCGCTCAAAGAAGAAAACATTCCCGAGTTTAAACGGCGCTTTGAGCAATATGTGATTGAAAACATTGGCGAGGAGGAGCTCACTCCACAGATTGACATTGACCGCGAACTCGACTTCAGCGAGATAAACTCCGACCTGATTGCCAACCTGCGACAGCTCAACCCTCATGGACCAGGCAACCAAAAGCCCGTGTTTGTCACTCGCAACGTGTATGACTTTGGCACCAGCAAACTTGTGGGCAAGACTTCTGAGCACATCAAGCTTGAGCTTGTTGACAGCAAATCGAGCTGCGTGATGAACGGTATTGCATTCAACATGAGCGAATACTTTGAGCACATCAAAGCTCAAAAGCCATTTGAGATTTGCTACACAATTGAGGAAAACAAGCGTGTCACCAACAACAACATTCAGCTGCAAATAAAAGGCATTAGAATAAACCCGGAAGATGCCTAACCACGACCTCATACATAACATTCTTTATAAATACTGGGGCTACCCAGAGTTTCGTGAACTTCAAGCAGAAATCATCAATTCTGTGCTCGAAGGGCACGACACTCTGGGTTTGATGCCCACAGGTGGAGGCAAATCAATCACTTTTCAGGTGCCTACAATGGCATTACCCGGGCTCACGCTGGTTGTCACGCCCATCGTCTCGCTGATGAAAGACCAGGTTGACAACCTTAAACAGATTGGCATAAAAGCCACCTTTATACACTCAGGCCTCACTCTTGCCGAACACAGGCGAGCCTTTGAACGATGCGCCAACGGCAATTTCAAGTTTCTTTATGTGTCGCCCGAGAGGCTCACCAACGAGCGTTTCACCGAACAACTTCGCAACCTCAACATCACACTCATTGTGGTTGACGAGGCACACTGCATCTCGCAATGGGGCTACGACTTCCGACCCTCGTTCCTCTCAATTGCCAAAGTGCGAAACATCATGCCGCAGGTGCCAATCATGGCACTCACCGCTACCGCCACCAACGAAGTTGCTGCCGACATCATCGATAAGCTAAACATGCGCAACGCCAAGGTGTTTCGCAAAAGCTTTGTAAGGAGCAACCTATCGTATGTGGTGAGAGCCACCGAGGACAAGTTAGGGCAAATAATGCACATACTGCGCTCAATGCCCGGCAGCGCCATCATCTACGTGCGCAGCCGCCGCAAAACCAAAGCTATTGCTGAGGAACTAATTTTCAACAATCTTTCGGCCGACTTTTACCACGCCGGACTGGCATCGGAAGACAAAAACGAGAGACAGGACAAATGGAAACAAGGCATCACTCGAGTGATGGTTGCCACCAACGCTTTTGGCATGGGTATTGACAAAAGCGACGTGCGCATTGTGATTCACTACGACATTCCCAATTCTCTTGAAGAATACTATCAGGAAGCCGGACGAGCCGGGCGCGACGGCAACAAAGCCTATGCCGTGTTGCTCGTGTCGAAAACCGACAAGGGACGACTGAAAAAACGCATCACCGAGTCGTTCCCCGAGAAAGATTTTGTGCGCAAGGTCTATGAACTTGCCGGCAACTTCATCAACGTCGCCGTTGGTTCAGGTTATGCCGAAATCTATGAGTTCAATTTTCCTCTCTTTTGCAAAACCTACGACCTGCCCACCCTTGCCTCCTACAACGCTTTGAAAATACTCACCCGGGCAGGATATATTGAATACACCGACGAGATTGACACCCAATCGCGAGTGCTTATCAAAGCTCGCAAAGATGAGCTATATGATATGGCTGACGTGCCACCTAAATGCGACATTGTGCTGCAGGCCATCTTGCGGGCATACACCGGGCTGTTTGCCGACTATGTGTTTATCAACGAAGATGTGATTTCACACATCACCGGCCTCAATCAACAAGAAATCTACGATGCCTTGCTATTGCTCTCAAAAAAACATTATCTGAGCTACATACCTCGCAAACGCACACCTTACCTGACTTACTGCACCGCAAGGGTTGAACCGCGATATTTGGTGATTGCCAACTCAGCTTATGAAGACCTTAAACAGCGCATGACACAACGCATCGACTCTGTGCTTAACTATGCCTACTCAACCCAAGGTTGCCGCGAGAATATGCTGCTGCAATATTTCAACGAAAGTTCACAACACCTATGCGGGCATTGCGACCTGTGCATTGAACGTAAGAAAAAAAACAACCACACCGACAAAGATGTGGCCGATGGTATTCTCTATATGACCGCCATTAAGCCTCGACAACTAAACGAGATTTTAAACACTCTTTCGTTCCCCAAACAAGAAATCGCACACATGATAAGTTTTCTGGTTGAAGAAGGTCTCATCAACCACGATAAAGAAAACGACACATATTCAAATCCCAAACCTCTTGATTAACAGGCTGATAATCTACACCTTTGCGGTGCCATAAGTTTGTTGCAACCATAGCACTTCGCTCAGCAAAACACTCTCTTGCAAGTAGCTGCACAACAACTCCTTATCGTTTATTGTTTGAGCGATTCTTTGACAATTTAGCACGCAATTTAACTGCTTTGGCGCGTTCTTTATCGGCATCTTCATCAAGGCCTATGCTGTCATATACTCCGGCAAGCAACTCATGCGGTTCAGGAGCGTTGTGGTTGCTCTTGATGGCAAGCTTATAGCTTTTAATGGTTCCGGGAATATCTTTAAGCTGCAACATCACATATCCATGTGCAATAAGAGCCTCATAGCAAAGCCCGTCAATCTCTCTCACCGTCCTCAGCAGTTCATCGGCCTTTTCATATTCACCAAGCGCAGCCAACAACTTTGCCTTGCTTGTCATGGCATCAACGCATGCCGAGTGCAGTCGCAAAGCCTTGTTGAAATTAGCAATTGCGCCTTTCACAGCCACAACATCCTTAACCGCGCACTTCATGTCATCAACATTCATGTCAACAGCTGCCCTACCAAGTTGCACATATTCAATAGCAAGGTCGCGCAAAGTCTTGTTCTGCTCAGCTATCACATGGGTCAGAGAGTCAATCTTACTGTTTAACTTAGCAAACTTCGACAGTTTGACAGCAGCAAATCGCCTCATCAACGCATCGTCACTCACATTGTTGATTGCCATTGCCTGTACAAGCATCTCAATGGCTTCACCAAAACGGTTAGCATCAAATGCTTTTACCGCCTTATTATAAAGGTCGGCAGCCTTTGCCTTGTTGAGAGCTTCGTTAATGAGCAGATTGTCGTTGAACTTGCGGCTAAATTCCACCACACTGCTATTCACAATTATATCACGTTCATCAATGCGCCCCAGCAGCACAATGCCTTCAAGTGACGTGCACCGTGAAAGCGCCACATAAGTCTGACCGCTGCTAAACGCTCCGCCGGCAAAATCCACAACTATGTTATTGAACGTGAGGCCTTGGCTCTTGTGCACCGTAAGTGCCCAAGCCGGTTTCACTGGGAATTGCTTAAACGAGCCAAGCACATTCTCCACCACCACCTTCTTCTCCTCATCGTAAGAATACTGCATATTCTCCCATATATCGGGCTCTACATCGTAGATATTGCCATTTTCAAGCTCCACGCGCATTCCATTTTCATCTACCCAGCACACACGGCCCAAAGTTCCGTTTATCCAACGTCCTTCCTTATCGTTTCTGATAAAAATCACTTGCGCACCTTCTTTTATCACCAATTCCTTTAGTGTGGGCAAACTTTGCGATGGAAAAGTGCCCTCAACCTCGCCTTCAAACACAAATTCGGGCTTGTTGATTGCATTCATGTGGTTCTCGTTAATCACGTCAACAGTGTCACGCCTCGTGGCAAGTGTCATCACAAACTTGCCGTCTTCGCTCTCATAGTTGGGATTGTAACGCGAGTTTATCATAGCAATGTCTTGCTTTGTGGCGTGATTAACCCTCACACGGTCAAGCATCGACACAAAATCAACATCGGTTTGCCGGTAAATCTTGCGCAACTCAATTGGCACAAGCTTCATGAGCCCAAACACATGGGCATTAAAAAAGAAGCATTGATTATAATAGCGTTTCAAAATTGAGCGCATATCAGCCGTCACAACCGGCTCAAGCTGAAAGATGTCGCCCACAAACAGCATCTGCTTGCCGCCAAACGGCTCTCGCATATTCTCACTGTAGATTTTCAGCACCCTATCCATGAAGTCAATCATATCGGCCCTCACCATTGAAATCTCATCAATGATTATCAGGTCGAGTTCTTTCAGCAGCTTCACCTTTTCACGCGAGAAACGCAGGGTTTGCCTTATGCGACGTGGAGTATAATCAGGGTCATCGGGCAGCAAGGGTTTCAACGGCATCTTGAAAAACGAGTGCATGGTCACACCGCCCACATTCACCGCCGCAATACCGGTTGGAGCAAGCACAACATATTTTTTTCGAGTATTGGCACAAATATACTTCAGAAAAGTGCTCTTGCCAGTGCCAGCCTTGCCGGTGAGAAACACCGATTGGTGAGTATGCATTATCAAGTTCCACGCATTCTGAAACTCCTGATTGTCAATATCAATATTTTCAGGTACTTTAACTTCCACTATATGCTGATTGTGTCTTTTTCTGTTTTTTGATTAAACAAAAATACTCAAAATTTGTGCAAATAGAAAGCTGAACGCAAAATTTATTTGCCTGCCTGGTAAATGATGCCAAACATGGCTGCCCAAAAGGCACATTCACCACATCTTCTGCTCACAAAAGCATCGACGAAAAAAAGAGAGCAACACCCACTTGCTGCGGTGCTGCCCTCTGTGATACTATTAGCATTTTTGCGCTCAAATTCCGTCAAAGCGCACGTTATGCATCAAATTAAAATCTGAATCCAATTGTTGCCACAATACGGTCGTTGTTGTCCTTTACAATATTGCTTGGCGAAGCCTCACCAAAGTCAGGAATCGGCGAGAATGCGTGATATTCGGTTTCGCGAGTTTTATGCACATAAGTGAGGTCGGCATAAATTGGGCCAAACTTATATCCCATGCCAAAGGTGTAATACTGTGTGCTCTTGTCAAACGAATAAGCCGGAGTGGTGCTCACGGTGTAGATGTTGAGCTTATTGTTCAATGCATCCTCGTCAACAGGCGAGCTTTGATAAGAATAGCCGGCACGCAAACTCAACTGACGGTCAACTCTATATTCACCGCCTACGCGAATGATGTTGCAACCCTTGTAATAGTTCTTGATGTCGTAGTTTGTATCAGTATATGCATTGCCATAATCATCTTTCAAGCTCATTGAGTTATATGCAACATACTCATAATCAAAGCTTAAAATACCCTTCTGACCAATCACGCTTGCCACACTGCCAATGAAACGCCATGGAGTGCGAAGCTTATACCATGTTTCTCCGTCAAATCCATCGTTGGTTTCAACCGAGCTTTGCTGACCGCCATAATTAAAACCAAGCGAAGTGTAATAATAGTCCTTAAGCGAATAATAAGTTGGAGTGTGGAACGCAACGCCCACGCGGAAGGCATTGGTAGGACGCAAAATCAAGCCAAGCTTAACATTATATCCCGTACCGGTTGTGTGCAGATAGTTTTCAAAAGCATAAGCTGCCGGACCAACTACCACGTCGCCCACGCCAGTGATATCGCTATTGATATAAGCATTATCGAGCGACTCTCCATAGTAAGAATACAACTTATAGTCAACGTCGGTCATGCCAACGGTAATACCCCAATAGAGCAAATCTTTCACATTGCCGCCAAAGCTCAAATTGAACTCGTCAACGCCGCCCTCTTCAACCACTTCATATTCGCCGTAGCCCGAAGTGCCGTCGCCATATAAGCCTTGGAAAGACTTGCCATCGCTTTGCGGATTGATAAGACTGCCATCATAAGCCAAGATGCTCATCCACGGAGCATACGATGTGCCATAATTAGCGCCAGCCAAATCTTCGGCGGTCCAGCCTTCTGAATTAGTGACACCGGCAACGTAGTTCGACAATGACGTTGACAAATTACGCATCTGCCCCATGAAATGGCGGGCACGATTGGCGTTTCTGTTATAGGTGAAACCCCAATTAAACGTCCTCAACGACTCACTGTCAATGCGATATGCTCCCACATAACCCGCCGAGTTACAGCTAACCTTGGTTTGTGATGTTTTCTCAGTGTAGCCCATATCGTCGCTCTTTGATGTCTGCATGTCAACATCAAGAGTAACCGACACGTCTGAACTGCGATAAACGCCAATACCGGCAGGGTTCTGCGTGAGACAGGTGATGTCACCACCAAGTGCGCCAAACGCGCCACCCATAGCCATAAAACGTGCTGTACCTCTGAAATCGGTCTGCGACAGCGAGAAAGCGTCAATGGCACTCTGTGCCATAAGCGCTACGGGTAACATTGCCAGCACACCACTTATAATATATTTTTTCATCTCTTCTAAATTCATTATTAATACTCCAAATGTGTCAACTCATTAAATATAAATACGTGTTTTATCAACGACGACCGCCACGGCCACCTCCACTGCTATGTGAACCACCCGACGAAACGCCGCTGCTGTGCGAACCGCTCGAGAAGCTGCCACTGTTATAGCTGCTGCTACTGCGCGAGCTACTGCCGTAGTTGGAGGTGCTGCGTGAGTTATATGACGAGCTGCGGTCGGTGTTATACGAGCGATTGGTTGAAGAGCTGCGACTTGTTGATGCCGCTGAGCTGCGGCGCTCAGTCATGCGACTGGTGGCATCTGCACCCACACTGCGGCGTATGCTACCAGTGGTGCCGGGACGAGAGCTTACCGTTGAACCACTCACACGGTTTTGAGTGGAGCTATTGCCACTACGGCTGATTGTAGTTGCTCTACCCGATGCTGCTCGGTTGGCACGCGCGCTTGATAAGTCGCCCGTTGCCACTCCACCTCGACGCACCGTTGATGCATAACCCGGACGGCCACTGCCCACACTATTGCCGCTACCGCTTGGCAATTGGCCTAATCCGCGGCGATAGCCCGATGTCAATCGACCTCCGTCAGTCATTCGCGCTCCAATCAAGCCATGTCCCCAACCCGGACCGGGAGCCCATGCATAATGAGGATGTCCCCATGAGTACCATGGGTCGTACCAACCACAATGCCATGAATGCCAGCCCCATGAGTACCATGGGTCATACCAGCAGTTATACCATCCGCCATACAAACCAAAGCGGTACGGACGATACCATCCCCACGAAAGCCATGGGTCATATACATCCCAATAGAAGGGGTCGTTATACCATCCCACATAGGTTGTTGGTGTTCCAACTATCAGGTTCACCTGCGGGCTATTATCGTAATAAAGCTCAATAAGGTCAGGGTCGTCGCTATGTATCACCACATCGGCATTATGAAACCTCACAATGCGGTCAGTGTAAGTGAAATCGCCATTTGTTGTATCGGCCATCTCATACGCTGCCTGTTCCTCGGCATAATATGAATCGGCATCATCGGCGTATCGGCGGTTATACTCGTCAACATCTCTGCCATTAACCACTTGCGTGGCAGTATCGGCCACCACCGGAACCGCCGGGGTCACCTTCTGATGGTTAAAGTAGGTGGTGCGACCCACAACCTTTGCTTCGTCGCTCTTCACCTTCACCGTCTTCTTGGCTTTATTACTGCTGCCCGAATCATAGTACAAATCATCGTAGTCTTGCGCTTGAACAGTAACTGCTCCAAGCAACAAACTTCCAATCAATGTTAAAACATACTTTTTCATCGTTATGCCTGTTTTTTATTAATATTTCAAATCAGTTATGATTTTGACAATCAAAGCCCCTTAAGGTTTAATTGCAAAAACGCACCTTAAAGATAATTAATCATTTTCTATTCATGACAAAACAACCTTTATTATTAAGAATAATTAAGTTAAACCTATCCGCGAGCATTGTCTGCAACACCGGCATTGTTGCAAAATCAATTTATTGTTATTAGTTTTGCATCACAAAAACAAAAAACCACAAACCACACATAACACCTGCAAACAAACCCAGCAACAATGTCCACAACATCAAGTAGCAACATAAAAGTGAGTGTGATAGTGCTCACCTACAATCAAAGCAAATACCTCAACGATGCTTTGCAAAGCATCATTCACCAACGCGTGAACTTCAATTACGAGATTGTGGTGGGCGACGATTGCAGCACCAATTCCACCACCCAACTGCTTTTGCAATGGCAACAAAAATATCCTGACATAATCAAATTGCACTTCTCAAGCAAAAACCAAGGTCTTTTGCCTAACTTCATACGCACTTTCAATGCTTGCAAAGGGCAATACATTGCCATCTGTGAGGGCGACGACTACTGGACTAACCCCAATAAATTGCAACTGCAAGCCGACTTCCTCGACAACAACCCAAGTTACAGCACTTGCATACATCGCGTGGTTAACTATTACGAGGACAACAACACCAAAAGCCTCAGCAACGGCAAGCAAAAGGCTCATAACACAATAGTTGATTTGGCAAAATCAAACTTCATCACCAACGTTTCGGCAATGTTCCGTGCTAACCGTGTTGGCAACCTGCCCAGTTGGTTTGAGGGCGTTGGCACCTACGACTATGCCCTACACATGCTCAACGCCGCCGATGGCGACATCTATTATATGTCACGCCCCATGGCAGTGTATCGCAAACATGCCGGAGCAATATGGAGCGTCAACGGCCGACGCTCGCAACTGCTGCTTTCAATGCAAGTGCGGGAGCACCTATTGAGGCATTTTGCCTCAGCCAATCAATTGGTTCTCGGCAATCTGCTGCAATCTTATTTGGCATGCGCCGCTGCTCTTGCACAAACGCTTGTCAAGCAAAACCAACAGCAGGAACTTGCCATGCTCACCAAGCGAGTTAACGAGTTTTCGCCCGATACAACCACACAAGAGCTGTTGGCGCAGAGCATCAACAATGCGCCAACAGGGCTTAAACGAATAAAACAATTAATAATTATGGCACTGAAAATGGCGCGTTCCTTAGTGTCGAAGTTAATACCTGCGCCAAAGCCTGCTTGAAAGATGCGCGAGAGATTATTCCGATTTAAGCAATTCAGCTTACGCCACGACCAGTGCCCAATGCCCATTTCAACCGATGGCGTTTTGGTGGGTGCATGCGCCGAGGTCAATGGTGCCCAGCGAGTGCTCGACATTGGCACGGGCTGCGGACTTATTGCCCTTATGATAGCCCAACGCAACCACGAAGCAACAATCGATGCCATCGACATTCATGAAGGCGCGGTGGCTCAAGCCTCGCTCAACTTCAGCACATCGCCTTGGGCCGACAGACTTTGCGCTGCCAAAGCTGATTTCTTAGATTTCGCACAATCAACATCGGCGCGTTACGACCTGATTGTGTCAAATCCGCCTTTCTACACTGAGGACACCTTGTCGCCCAACTGCGACCGCGCTAATGCTCGCAACGCATCTTCACTCCCGCTTAATCTGCTTATAAAAAACTGTGAGAGCCTACTCACTGGAGATGGAAAATTGTGCATAATCACACCCTACAAAATAAAAGATACAATCACTGAAATTGTGCAAAGCACCTCTCTGCACGTCAACAATTGCTTGATTGTGAAAGGCAACCCGGAAGCCAATCCCGGGCGAATAATATGGCACATGTCACGCGCTAACACCCCAACACGTTTCAGTCACCTCGTCATTGAGCTTGCTCGCCACTCCTACACACAAGAGTACATCAACCTCACTCGCGACTTCTACCTGAAAATATAACGGCGTTTTCTGTGCCACAAAATATTTCTCCCTAATGATGACATGGTAGTTTACCAAGAGGATTAAAGCGTTATAGTGCTCAGCACGGCTTTGAGTTGTGCGAGTTTCTGCCATTGGTATTCATAGGTGAGACCACGTGATGCGTAACTCGACAGCTTAAAGCCAGTTTTGGGGCTAACCGACAAATGGCATGGCGATATGTATTTCGCGACTATGTCGCAAGCATGAATAATATCGTGAGCACTCTCGGAGTACGGGCTATGAGCATCGGCGAGTCCAAGAACCACCTTTTTCCCTTCTGGAACGTGTTGAAGCACCTCAAACTGATATGGATTGTTCACATCAAAAGGCATAAAGAACTTGTTGACGTTCACCCGAGAAAGCACCTTTGGCATGATATTATCAGGAAACGTCAAATACTCCCATTCGGGCACAATGATGTCGCCCCCTGAAAGATATATTGACAGCTCCATTTCGGTGGGAATGTCAGCAATCGCTTGGTTTAATAGTCCAATTATCTGTTCATGCAAAGCAATCAAATCCACCCCACCCTGCAACAAGCGCTTGGTATAGTTGGTTTCACATAGCAAGCCACACGCCGTGTCATCAATCTGCAAATGCCGGCACCCGATTTCATAGAAATGCATTATAGTCTTGTTATAGGCATTAGCAATGTCGCTCAACAAGTTATCCGCTCCGCCACACATCAATTCAGGATACCCATCGGTCATGGCAAGCATTTCTAAATAGAGGTTTGCCGGAGAAGGTATTGTTTGCCTACAATTGGCACGCCCATTCACCACTTTGCTCAGAAATGCAAAATCATCGAAAAACGGATGCTCAGGATTATAAGATATACGGCCTATGAACCGCATTAAATCAGTGAAAGGGTCAATGGGTTGATAAACGCGCCCGCTCTCAACCCTTTCACACCTTATCCCTTTAAAGCCATACCAAAAATCTTTATCCCATTGATTGCGGCGGAACTCACCTGATGTTACATCGGCAAGCCCCATCTCAATTTCTCGTTCAACCAGATTCTCAATCGTATAGTCTTCAATTATGCGCAGATGCATATAATCTATAACACCCATTGAATATTGACTATGGGCAGCAATCAACCTCTCAGGTGGCAAAAAGCTGCCCACACAGTCAATTCGTCTTATTTTTTTATTATTCATCTACTCCATATTGTTTTTCAAACTACAAAATGCTTTCACGTTTTAACATATCAAAATATCCCATTTACTCCACAGAAAATGAGCACAACATATCCAAGCAACAAACCAATAATGCCCATTATCAACCCGGTTATCAACATATATTTTTGTTTGATAAAGCCTGTTGCATCGGCAAGGGCGTTGGGTGGCGTGGATATTGGCAATATCATTGCTACCGATGAACAAATAGCAACACCTATGAGTAACGTAGAAACGCCACCATAGGGAACCAATTGCTCGGTCATGTTGCTGCCTGCAATGGCAAGGATAGGCACAAATAGTGCAGCCGTGGCAGTATGGCTGATAAAGTTGGCAAGCATATAGCACAAAAGCCCCGAGCCAACAATAACCACGAGCGGCGACCACGACGAGAAAGGAACAGCCTCAATGAGATGGCTGGCAAGCCCCGATTCTTTCATCGCTACGCCCAAAGCAAATGCTCCGGCTATCATCCACAATATGCTCCACGAGAGCTGTTCAAGGTCACGTTTGGTGATTATTCCTGCCATACACAGCACTCCCACCGGCAACATTGCCACCACATTGGCGTTCACTCCTGTTACCGAGTCAGTGAGCCAAAGAAGTATTGTCACAAAAAATGTGGCATACACAATTTTGTCTTTTGGCGTTGACTTGTGTTCGCTCTCAATTTGCAGATGTATTTCCTTTTGTTTAAATGGGAACATCTTTTTCAGCACAAACCAAGCCACAAAAAGAAGCACGAGAGTAAGCGGCAACATCACCATCATCCATTTGCCAAAACCAATTCCCATATTCATGCCCGTGGGGTCGTTGAGAAACTTCAGCGCTATGGCATTGGGCGGTGTACCAATTGGAGTGCCAATTCCGCCAATATTTGCCCCTATGGGTATGGCAAGAGCAAGCCCTATTTTTCCTTTGCCGTCGGCAGGCAAGGCTGATAGCACCGGAGCAAGAAATGTCAGCATCATTGCTGCGGTTGCCGTGTTGCTGATGAACATTGAGAATAAGGCTGTCACAAGAATAAAGCCAAGCAGCACATTCTCGCTCTTTGTGCCAAATGGCGCAAGCATAACCTTTGCAAGCTTCACATCAAGTCCGCTTTTTGTTGCTGCAATGGCAATAATAAATCCGCCGATAAACAACATGATTGTGGGGTCGGCAAAACAGTGGAGTATGTCAACATATTTTATAAGATTCACATATTTCTCTCCGTCGCTATCAGTCTGGAAAAACCACAATGCACTATCGGTTGCACAAAACAGCAAAAGCACAACCACAACAAGCGAGGTGGTCCAAGCCGGAACCGCATCAAACAGCCACATCAAAGCGGCAAACACAAACACCGCCAACACCCTGTGCTCAACATCACTTATATGCGGCAATCCATATATTGCTGATGGTGCCAACCACAAAAACAAAGGGATGGCTATGGCAATAAATAATTTCACGAACTTTATCTGACTGGGATTTCGCTCTTTTCTATTCTCTTTTTTCCACTGATGATACTGCTCCACTAAATGGAAGCCATGAAAAATGGTAAACATAATGATTCCTTTTTTTCTTGATTATAACTTGTTACAATGTTTCAAAAAAATAATTGTCCTCAATCGGCGTGCATAAATAACCTTAAACAACTGTTATACCGCAAATTATGCCACACAGCCGAGATGTGTTTCTATGGCTCAAGCGCCTTGTTTTGGGCACTTCAGCACATTCAACACTAAGCCGCCGGCTATAACAATTGCTACTAAACGCCGTAAGCACATCATTGAAACCAACCGTTTCAAACCATCTAAAAAAGGATTGTTGTTTAAGAGAAGAATCCTTTTTGCACCTTGCACATTTCATAATTAATAATGTTGTTAAGGTGAAAAAGACTCTGAGAAAAAGACTCATAAGCGACATCAGCATGCACAAAACAGCCTATGCAACGACTCGTTTCCAAGCCGCTGCCACCACTATGCAGAGCAAGCCCATGGCAACATCTGCATCTGTATTTCAGCAAAAATGTCGTTAAATCACGTATGTCCATCTCAAAATCTAATCCACGAGATTATTGAAATAAAAAAACGCATGGCAGGTCTCCTGACTTGTTCCCCTTGCGGACGGCCTTCCCAACCATTTTATGGTCAGTGACACTCACATCGTGTCCGTTTGGTTTTAATGGAACACACAGTAGCGGGTCTGTTCAGGTCTCTCACCTGATTCCCTTTTAATTGCCTTGGGCAGTGATACCCTTGGCAAACCTATGCGCTACAAAATTAATATTTTTATTTTACACTTCAACCTTGATTGCAAAAAAATAATCCCCACCAATAACATTCAGGCACCAATGATGGGTTTTCAAAGTGAAAAGAAAGCAATAATTATCGCAAAAAACAATGGCAGCGTACACCTTTGTTGCGGTGCACGCTGCCACATTATCACGTTATGATTGTTTTTCAATAAATCAATACTCTTTCCAAGGCTTTATTTCGATGTCGTCGAGTGTAAGGTCGCAGAAAGCATCAATAAAGGCGCTTGCCAAACGAGCATTGGTCAATAGCGGAATGTTCAAGTCAACCGATGCACGGCGAATCTTGTAACCATTGCTCAACTCGGTGCTGGTGAGGTTCTTAGGTATGTTCACCACCATATCAACCTTTTTGCGGTGCAAGAGGTCAAGAGCTTGAGGCTCTTGGTCGTTCTCAGTTGGCCAATACACTCTCACTGATGGCACGCCATTATCGTTGAGATACTTATGTGTGCCGCCGGTGGCATAGAGTTGATAACCTTTTTTGTAAAGCTTCATGGCGCTGTCAAGCAGAGCAGCCTTTTGCTTTGCTCCACCTGTGCTCAACAGCACGCCACGTTCAGGTATTCTGTGACCCACCGAAAGCATTGCTTTGAGCAACGCCTCGCTGGTGTTCTCACCAAGGCAACCAACCTCGCCGGTCGATGACATGTCAACGCCAAGCACAGGGTCGGCACCCTGCAAACGCGAGAACGAGAATTGCGAAGCCTTAATGCCCACATAATCAAGGTCGAATGCGCTCTTATTTGGCTTTTCAACTGGTATGCCAAGCATAATCTTTGTTGCCAAGTCGATGAAATTAATCTTCAGCACCTTGCTCACAAACGGGAAACTGCGCGATGCACGCAAGTTACATTCAATCACCTTGATATCATTGTTCTTAGCAAGATACTGAATGTTAAACGGTCCGCTAATCTTAAGCGCATTGGCAATTTGTCCGCTTATCTTCTTGATGCGGCGAATGGTCTCAACATAAAGTTTCTGCGGCGGGAACTGAATGGTGGCATCGCCCGAGTGAACGCCGGCAAACTCAATGTGCTCAGATATTGCATAGAGCTTGATTTCGCCATTTTGTGCCACGGCATCAAATTCCACTTCCTTAGCACCTTGAATAAACGAACTAACAACCACAGGGTGTTTCTTCGACACGTTTGCGGCAAGACGAAGGAAGCGTTCAAGTTCGTCGTCGTTTGAGCACACATTCATGGCTGCGCCAGAAAGCACATACGACGGACGCACAAGCACCGGATATCCCACTTGCTCAACAAAGCTGTAAATATCGTTCATCGAGGTCAATTCTCGCCATGCCGGTTGGTCAATGCCAAGACCATCGAGCATCGATGAGAATTTATGGCGGTCCTCAGCATTATCAATGCTTTGAGCTGTTGTACCCAGTATCTTCACTCCGCATTGGTCAAGACGTATTGCCAAGTTGTTTGGTATCTGACCGCCCACCGAAATGATGGTGCCATGAGGCTGTTCCATATCAATGATGTCCATCACGCGTTCAAACGTGAGTTCGTCAAAATACAGGCGGTCACACATATCGTAGTCGGTCGATACGGTCTCAGGATTATAGTTTATCATCACCGAGCGCCAACCTTCTTTCTTAACGGTGAGAAGCGAATTTACGCTACACCAGTCAAATTCCACCGAGCTACCAATGCGATAAGCTCCCGAGCCAAGAACAACAATCGACTTTCCGTCGTTTTCGTAATCAATATCGTTCTCGGTACCATTATAGGTAAGATACAGATAATTGGTCTGAGCAGGATATTCAGCTGCCAAAGTGTCAATTTGCTTCACCACCGGCAAGATGCCATAGCTCTTGCGCAACGCTCTCACCTCAAGATTAGCTGCCTCAGCCACCTCGCTCATTTTCTCTTTGAGCACGGCACGAGCCACCTGAAAGTCAGAGAAGCCTTGCTCTTTTGCACGGCGCAGCAAGTCTTTTGGCAAATCTTTTATCTGATTGTATTTTGCAAGCTCCACATCGGTTTCAATAAGTCCTTGAAGCTTATACAGGAACCATCTGTCAATCTTGGTGAGTTCATGAATCTGTTCAACCGTGTAGCCACGGCGAAATGCCGACTCAATGGCAAAGATTCGCTTGTCGGTTGGCTCCTTCAGGGCATTGTCGAGGTCGCTAACCACAAGCTCCTTATTCTCAATGAAGCCGTGCTTGCCCTGACCAATCATTCGCAAGCCTTTTTGTATCACCTCCTCAAAGGTGCGGCCTATCGCCATAACCTCGCCCACCGACTTCATCGACGAGCCAATCTCGCGACGCACGCCATGGAACTTACCAAGGTCCCAACGAGGAATCTTACATACAATATAGTCAAGCGCTGGTTCAAAGAATGCCGATGTTTCTTTAGTAACCGAGTTTTTGAGGTCGAACAAGCCATAACCCAAGCCCAATTTAGCTGCAACAAAGGCAAGAGGATAGCCGGTAGCCTTTGATGCCAAAGCCGAACTGCGGCTCAAACGTGCATTCACCTCAATCACGCGATAATCCATCGACTTGGGGTCGTAGGCATATTGCACATTACACTCGCCCACGATGCCCACATGGCGAATAATCTTTATCGCCAACTCGCGCAGCATGTGATAGTCATCGTTGGTTAAGGTTTGCGATGGTGCCACCACTATCGATTCGCCCGTGTGTATGCCCAGCGGGTCGAAGTTTTCCATGTTACAAACAGTGATGCAGTTATCGTAGCAGTCACGCACCACCTCATATTCCACTTCTTTCCAGCCCTTTAGAGATTTCTCAATGAGCACCTGAGGCGAGAACGACAGCGCTTTTTCAACAAGCGCACGCAGCTCTTCCTCATTGTCGCAGAAGCCGCTGCCAAGACCGCCAAGCGCATACGCAGCACGCACAATCACCGGGTATCCCAGTTTGCTTGCTGCCGAAATGGCGCCTTCCATATCCTCAACAGCCTCACTCTTGATGGTGCGCACGTCAATCTCATCGAGCTTCTTCACAAACAGCTCGCGGTCCTCAGTGTCCATAATGGCTTGAATGGGCGTTCCAAGGACTTCCACATTATATTTTTCAAGAATACCTTGTTCATGCAATTGCACTCCGCAATTGAGTGCAGTTTGTCCGCCAAACGATAGCAAAATGCCCTCTGGGCGCTCCTTGGCAATAACTTTCTCCACAAAATAAGGAGTCACCGGCAAGAAGTAAATCTTATCAGCAAAGCCCTCGCTGGTTTGTACCGTGGCAATATTAGGATTGATGAGAACGGTCTCAATGTTTTCTTCCTTCAATGCCTTCAAAGCTTGCGAACCCGAATAGTCAAACTCGCCGGCTTCACCAATCTTCAAAGCTCCCGAACCAAGTATCAATACTTTCTTAATATTTTCCTTTTTCATATCTTCAAAAATTATGTGGGCATTAAAGCAATTTTACAAACTCATCAAAAATAAACTCTGTGTCGGTGGGACCACTGCATGCCTCGGGATGGAACTGAGCCGAGAAAAACGGCTTGCTCTTGTGGCGAATACCCTCGTTGGTGCCATCGTTCATGTTCACAAAATATGGTTCCCAATCAGCACCAATAGTGGTTACATCAACAGCGAAACCGTGGTTTTGCGAGGTGATGAAGCAGCGGTTGGTGCCCAATTGGCGCACCGGCTGATTATGGCTGCGATGGCCATATTTCAATTTATATATACGTGCGCCTGCTGCCTTTGAAAGCAACTGATTGCCCATGCAAATGCCGCAAATGGGCTTGTCGCCTGCAAGCGCTTTCTTTATGTTTTCAACAGTTGTTGTGGCAAAGTCGGGGTTGCCGGGTCCGTTTGAGATGAAAAGGCCATCGTATTGCAATGTATTGAAGTCATAATCCCAAGGCACGCGCACCACTTTCACGCCGCGCTTAATGAGGCAGCGCACAATGTTGCTTTTCACACCGCAGTCAACAAGCACCACGGTCTTATCGCCCTCGCCATAAGTGATTACTTCCTTGCAGCTGACCTTAGCCACCAGATTCTCGATGTTGGGGTCATAAACAGGCACATCGTCGCATCCTTCAATCAATATGCGGCCAAGCATTGAGCCTTTCTCACGCAAGCGTTTGGTGAGCGCACGGGTGTCAACGCCGCAAATGCCCACAATGTGTTCGTCCTTGAGCCAATCGCTCAGGCTGCGCACACCTTGCCAGTGGCTATAGTCCCAGCTATAATCCTGGCATACCATTGCCTCAACATGAATCTTCTCACTCTCAAAATTCTCACGCAGATTGTTCTCCACCTCGTTGCCGGGAACGCCATAATTACCCTGAATGGGATAAGTGGTAACCAATATCTGCCCCGAATACGATGGGTCAGTTAAACTCTCGGGGTATCCCGTCATTGCTGTGCTAAACACCACTTCACCTGAGCAAGATTTTTCAAACCCAAAGGAACGGCCCTCATACTCAGTGCCATCCTCAAGCCTTAGAATTGCCTTTTTTGTCAACTTCATCGATAGGACTCTTGTTAATTTTTTGTGTATACTAAATATTTGTATGCCGGTAATCCTTCAATGAAACAGCGTCTATCGGGAAAACCATACAAAATTACAACATTTAAATTGCAATAACAAGCATTGGGGCACACTCTTTTTCACAGCTTCACACATAAGCGGCCAATGAGCACGCGGTGAGTCATGTGCATCATTACAAAATGGGCAAGTCCAGACAATGCCGCTTACCCATTTATTATCACGTATTTAGCTTTGGCATGCTGTCGCCTTGCATGATTCAAAACAGCACAGCATCATCAACCAATGCAACGGTGTGCCCATGCGCTGCAATTATATTTTTTTTGCTTTTTACCGTTATTTAAGTTCCGTGCCCAGTGTTCAATCACTGCAAAGCAATGAACAGCCTTCACAACTGCCACCGATTCATAGGCAACTACCTACATCTCAACGGCATTTATTGTTTCTTAGTCCAATACTTTTCAATTTCTTCAAGTGAGCGGCCGGTGGTTTCGGGAACCAACTTCCACATAATAAGCATATATGGTACGCACATGACTGCAAAGAGCAGGAATGTGCCTGCCGGAGTGATGTTGGCAAGTAGCCAAGGGGTAAGTTGCCCAATCAAATAAGTGCCAACCCACAATGCAAGCCCGGCAATGCTCATTGCCACGCCACGCACCTTCACGGGATACATCTCACTGAGCAACACCCATACCACCGCGCATATCGATATGGCACAACAGAAAATATAGGCAAGGAAAAACACTAACAAAAACGCACTTGAAATGTGCATCTCGCTGCCGAACACAAAATAACAAGCAATGAGCAAAAGCGACACTATCATGCCACTAACACCATAATAAATGAGATTTTTGCGGCCCACCTTGTCAATAATCACAAGTGCAAGCACCGTGGTGAGCGTATTCACTAAACCAATCATCACCTGATAGAACAACGAGTCGCCTCCGCTCAAACCTGCATCCTCAAAAATCTTTGGCCCATAATAGAGCACTGCATTCACACCCATGAATTGCCCCAGGATGGCAATACCAACACCTATGAGCAACGCCTTGAAAATGCCTGGAGTGAACAACAACCGCCAACTGCCGCTCTCATCGGCTACGCTAACTGCTTGCGAGGCTCTCACTTGCTCGTCAACATCGCTTTGATGCACATAAACGTGTGAGAATGTACGCCGTGCAAGTTCAACGCCACCTTTAAGTATGAGCCAGCGTGGGCTCTCAGGTATAAAAAATATCACCACAAAAAACAGCAATGCGGGCAGCGTTTCCATGCCAAGCATGCCTCGCCACACCTCGCTCACAAACAGTTTGCCGCACCATCCGCTCAACTTGGCGCCGCATGTTGAATAGTTGAGCAACGCATAATTCACAAGATAAGCCGCCAAAAAGCCCACCGTGATGGCAAGTTGATAACACGACACCAATCGGCCGCGATATTGTGCCACGGCAAGCTCACTGATGTAGAGCGGACAAATGATTGACGCCACGCCTATGCCCATACCGCCAATGATGCGATATATCACCAACTCGTTGAGCGAGCCACTGATGGCGCAGCCGGCAGCCGACACCGTGAACAGCATTGCCGCAACCACCATCGACTTCTTGCGGCCATAAGTGTCGCCAAGCCATCCGGCAACAAGCACACCGGCTATTGAACCTAACAAGGCACATCCCACATACCAGCCTTGCGACAACTCACTAAGCAGAAACTGCGTTGCCACCATGCTGATGGTGCCTGAGATTACTGCCGTGTCGTAGCCAAAAAGGAATCCGCCAAGCGCTGCCACAAGCGACAGGAATATCATATACGATATGTTATATTGCTTCTCTGCCATATACACAACAATGTTTTTCTATTCAATCTCAAAATATTCTTTGTAACGGTCATAGAGGTGTCCGGCTTGTGAATAAGCCGACTGCGGACTCATGAAATGGCTAAATTCAAAGGTAATGGCCTTGTCATAGCCGGCACGTTTGGCAGCTTCAAGCTTCAAACGAAGCTTGTCGAACTTAATGGGCAGAAAGCGTATGGGCATATCGCGGTCAAACGACTCGGCATTGGTCCAACACTGCATGCCATATTTATCGGCAAGGCGCTTGTTGACGCTGAAGAAGGCATCAAGCTCATCATAGTCGATATGTCCGTCCTGAAAAGCACATGCATCAACCACCTCGTGTATGCCGTCGAAAATCTCATCCCACTCTTTCTCGTGCTGGCTCACGCTCACAGCATCTTCTTTGGTGAGATTCGAGCCGCTTGCCATCACCGCTTTCTTGCCGTCAATCCACGGTGAGATGAATGTTGGCAAACCACCCGACACATCTTTGCATTGCTTGCCCAGAGCATAAAACGAGCTGATGGCACCCTTGGTGGCACGGCTAATCTCGCCGCTGATATACCACCCTCGGAAACTCTTGTGACGGCAACCATAATTCTGCCACACTTCGTCAATCACATACCGGTTATCTTCAACCTCACACGTCATGTCGCCGGTGTCCCAATAGCGCCCCGAATCATAAAGTCCAAAATAAAACTTCATGTCGTAGCGGTCAGCAAGCGTGAGAAACATTTCAAGCAAGTCTTGCGAGGGGCAATAACAGCCCTTCTTAAACAAATACGGCGAATTAAACGTGATGAACTTGCGATAACCCGAGCGTATCATTATCACCGTGTCAATGCCAATGGCTTTCATATATCTGAAATCAAGGTCCCACTCTTTCACGCCCCAGTTTTGGTGAGGAATGTCGTGAGATATTTCATCGAGAAATGTTCCTGTGATTTTCAAGCCCATGTTTCGGGGAGCAATCATGAAATTATCGCTCTCTGTAGCCACAGCCGCTTTTTCACGGTCGCTTATGTTGTCCATACTCATGAGCGATGGCATGAGTGCAGCCGCACCGCCTGCCAAAGCCAGATTCTTTAAAAACTCTCTTCTATCCGACATTTTATTATTGTTTTTATTTGTTCTTTTCTATATATCAATCTCAAAACTTTTCAACAACGGGTGAAGCACGGCATATGCCATCACCGCAAACATTTCATGCGTGAATGGCGCTGCAAAACTTTCCTCATAATGCCATCAATGTGTGGCATTTGGTTTATGCTTACATATATTTATGCACCACAAACATAAGCATATTTTAATTAAAATGGCAAATGATTTCATTAATTCTTTTAAAATCATGTTATTTAGCATGTATTTTTCATTTGTTTCTTGTGTTTATTTATCGTGAGCATCAACAACGGCACTCGCGCCATGACCTACGGCGAATGCATGAGAGGCGTGATGCACAACACTCGCCAAGCCCTGTTTGTGAACGTGAGCTTGGGTTTGGGGCTTGGTATCAAGCATCGACGGCAAAATCTATTCAGGCAAATCGGGCTTTGCCGGAGAGTTAGGGTACACCCCTAACTGCGACAACGAGATTCTGCGCCACTGCGGCAAAAAAAATGGCATTGGCTCTTGCATATACCACTTTTTATTGCGAAATTGCATAACAATTGCCCAATGGCATTGAAACAAAAATAAACCGAGTGAACAAAAAACTAAAAACAAGAATAATAAAATCTATACAAATGAAAACTATTCACTTAGCAGTTGACCTTGGCGCCACCAGCGGACGCACAATTCTTGCCCAATTCGACGGTGAGAAAGTGACAATGGAAGAATTAACCCGATTTAAACATCCCATGCTGCCCATTGCAGGGCACATTTTCTGGAATCTTCCCGAGCTGTTCCACCAGATTCTTTTGGGATTGAAATGCGCCAAAGAGCGACTCTCAGAAACAGGCGAGAAACTGTCGTCGATTGGTATTGACACGTGGGGATGCGATGTGGCATACTTCAACGAAGACGGCACCATTGCCGGATTGCCCTATTGCTACCGCGACAGCCACACCGACGGCGCAATTCAACTATTTGCCGACAAGATGTCGCTTGACGAATTATATAGCCGCACAGGCATACAATTCATGAACTTCAACACGCTGTTTCAACTCTTCACGTTGCAACGCAACGGCTCAGCAACGCCTCGCAACGCCCACAAGATACTTTTCATGCCCGATGCTCTGGCATATATGCTCACAGGCAAAGCCGTGACTGAATACACCATTGCATCTACTTCACAGATTCTCAACCCATTGACAGGCGACCTCGACGAAACACTGTTGCAGCACATTGGCATCAACCGCAACCAGTTCTGCCCCATCACAAAACCGGGAACAGTGATTGCGCCCATCTCCAAGCAAGTGCAACAATTCACCGGGCTGAATGATGTGCCGGTAATATCGGTATGCGGACACGATACCGCATCGGCAATTGCCGCCATCCCAACACCCGATGCCAATTTTGCTTATCTTAGCTGTGGCACATGGTCGCTCCTTGGTGTGGAAATGCCTAAACCGGTGCTTAACGAACAAAGCCTCAAATACAACTTCACCAACGAAGGCGGTATTGACGGCACCACACGTTTCCTGAAAAACATCATAGGACTTTGGATATTTGAGCAATGCCGACTTGAGTGGCCCGATGCTCCACAAGACGTGGCACAACTGGTAGCTCTCTGCGAGCAATCACAATGCCAAAGCATCATCAACCCCGACGACGAGGCATTTGCCCACCCGCAATCAATGACCACCGAGATTGTGAACTATTGCCAACGCACCGGTCAGCCAGCGCCGCAATCAGTGCCTGACTTTGTGAGAGTAATCTTCCGCAGTCTTGCTCACCGCTACGGCGAAATTCTGCAACAACTGCGCGACATCACCCACAAAGAAATCTCACGCCTGCACGTGATTGGCGGTGGCTCACGCAACAAATATCTCATGCAATACACAGCCAACCAGTTGCAAATTCCTGTGGTTGCAGGGCCTTCAGAGTGCACTGCTTTGGGCAACATACTGGTGCAACTGCGTGCATGCAAGCAAATAAGCAATTCGCTCGACGAATTGAGGCAAATAGCCATACGCTCAACTGAAACAATCACCTACCAACCTCAAAAATAATGACTTCACAAGAAATAAACCAAGCATATAACATTGCTCGGCAGCGCTATGCCGAAATTGGCGTTGATACCGAGCAAGCCCTGCAAACACTGCAAGGCGTGCAACTCTCGCTGCATTGTTGGCAAGCCGACGATGTGCAAGGGTTTGAATCAGAAGGCGAGCTCTCAGGCGGCATTCAAGTGAATGGCAACTATCCCGGCAAAGCACGCAACATTGACCAACTGAGGCAAGACCTCATCAAAGTAACCCAACTGCTTGGCGGTAACCACCGCATAAACCTGCACGAAATCTACGGCGAGTTTCACGGCAAGCATGTTGACCGCAACGAAGTGGGCATTGAGCACTTTCAAGGTTGGATTGACTGGGCTAAAGACAACAATCTGAAGCTCGACTTCAATTCAACATCGTTCTCCCACCCACTCAGCGGCAGCCTCTCGCTTGCCAACCCCGACAAGAGCATTCGCGACTTCTGGATTGAGCACACATGCCGATGCCGTGAAATTGCCAACGAGATGGGACGTCAGCTCAACGACCCCTGCATCATGAACATTTGGGTTCACGACGGGCAAAAAGAACTTTCTGTTAACCGTCTGCTCTATCGTTCATTGCTCAAAGAATCGCTCGACACCATCTTTGCCACAAAATATGAGCACATGAAAGATTGCCTTGAGTCGAAAGTGTTTGGCATAGGATTAGAAGCCATGACCGTAGGCTCAAGCGACTTCTACACAGCCTATTGCGCGCAAAACGGCAAGATAGTGACACTCGACACCGGGCACTTTCACCCCACCGAGATTGTTGGCGACAAAATCAGCTCACTGCTGCTCTTTTGCCCCGAGATAATGCTCCACGTGAGCCGCCCCATGCGATGGGATTCTGACCACGTTACCATCATGGACGATTCAACACTTGAGCTGTGCATGGAAATCACCCGATGCAACGCTCTCAACCGTGTGCACATAGGGCTCGACTACTTCGACGGTGCCATCAACCGCATAGGAGCCTATGTGATTGGCGCACGCGCCACGCAAAAGTCAATTCTGCGCGGATTGCTTGAGCCGGTGAATCTGCTAAGCCAATATGAACTCACTAACCGCAACTTCCAGAAGCTTGCTCTTATGGAAGAAGGCAAGGCAATGCCTTTTGGCGACGTGTGGAACATGTTCTGCTTGCGCAACAATGTGCCTGCTGCAAGCTACTTCATCAACGAGATTGAGCAATACGAGAAAGACGTAACATCAAAACGATGATAGTATTAGGTTTATTAATCATTGCTGTGGGCGCATTCTGCCAATCGAGTAGCTATGTGCCCATCAAGCGAGTCAAGAGTTGGTCGTGGGAGAGTTTTTGGATTGTACAAGGCATTTTCGCATGGCTACTCCTGCCTCTGCTTGGCGCTATGCTCGCCGTGCCACAAGGAGAATCGCTCATATCCCTATTTGCCAGCCACAGCCGCCAATCAATGGCGACCATCTTTTGCGGCATGCTTTGGGGCGTGGGCGGACTCACCTTTGGGCTATCAATGCGCTATCTTGGCGTGGCGCTGGGACAGTCAATAGCACTTGGCACATGCGCTGCTTTAGGCACCATCTTGGCTCCGGTTTTCACCGGACAATCAGCCTCTATCACCACATCGGTGCTCATTGGCGTGGCTGCCACATTGGTGGGCATTGCAGTGATTGGCATTGCCGGCTCAATGAAGTCAAAGGGCATGACAGAGCAGCAAAAGCAGCAAGCGGTGAAAGACTTCAATTTCACCAAAGGCATCACAGTGGCATTGCTGGCAGGCTTCATGAGCGCGTGCTTCAACATTGGGCTTTATCAAGGCGCAGAAATACAATACAGCAATGTTAACCCCATGTTTGCCACATTGCCGGCTACGCTGCTGGTGACCCTTGGCGGCTTCATCACCAATGCCGCATATTGCTTCTATCAAAACTGCGTAAACCACACCTGGAGCGACTATGGCAAAACCCAAGTGTGGACCAATAATCTGCTCTTTTGCCTGCTTGCCGGAGGATTATGGTACAGCCAATTCTTCGGGCTCTCGCTGGGCAAAGGATTTCTCACATCCTCCCCGGCTCTCACAACATTTGCCTTCTGCATACTCATGGCGCTCAATGTGGTATTCTCCAACCTGTGGGGCATCATACTGAAGGAGTGGAAGGGCTGCTCACGCCGCACCATTGCCGTGCTCATTGCCGGCATTGTGCTGCTCATCATTTCAAGTTTCTTACCTCAATTGTTATAAACATATATGTCAATTCTCAATCACAATCCCGCCCTGCGCCAGCAAGTGGCCGAAGTGGCTGAAGTGGCATGTATGCTTTGGCAAAAAGGTTGGGCCGAACGCAACGGCGGAAACATCACCATCAACGTGACTGACTGCATCGACGATTATGCGCGTTCATTGCCGGCTCTCACCTCACCAATAGCAATTGGAACAACGCTGCCTCAGCTCAAGGGAAAATATTTCTACTGCAAAGGCACGCAGATGCGCATGCGCGACTTGGCTCGTAACCCCATGGAATGTGGCTCGCTCATACGCATCACCAACGATTGTGCCCACTACGAGATAGTGGCCGACAAACCTGTGATGCCAACCTCTGAACTACCCTCACACCTGTCGGTGCACAACTACCTCATTGCCAAAGGGAGCAACTACAAAGCATCGCTCCACACCCACCCCATTGAACTGGTGGCAATGAGCCATAACCCGGAATTTCTGCAAAAAGATGTGCTCACACATCTGTTGTGGTCAATGATACCTGAAACCAAAGCATTTGCGCCACGCGGATTGGGCATTGTGCCCTATATGCTGCCATCGTCAATTGAGCTTGCAAATGCCACCATCAGCGCCATCGACGACAACTACGATGTGGTGATGTGGGAAAAACACGGCGTCTTTGCCGTTGACACCGACATTATAAGTGCCTTTGACCAGATTGACGTGCTCAACAAAAGCGCAAATATCTACATGTGCTCACGCGCAATGGGATTCATGCCTCAGGGTATGTCACAAGCACAAATGCAACAGATTTCTCAAGTCTTTAACCTGCCCAAATAAGAGGACTTGCCACAATGAGCCATTATCTCGGCTCAGTGGCAGAAATCAACGAACAGGAAAAAATGGCACCTTGGCTTTATACACAAGTCCAAGGTGCCATTTGCAATTTTTTACTTTAAAACAAAATCCTAAAATTCTCTCTGCCTGCCAATGCGGTTTCACAAGCAATGCGCTGAGCGCATCACAACGATGCTATTCAGCCCATTTGCCCTACCCGTAACATTGCAGGGGTAAAACAACAACGATTGCCTGAAATTCAGTTATGCCTCAGGTCCTTCGATGCCATACGACGACAATTCTTCCTCGTCGTATCCCTGTTCGCCATAATAAGCGTCATCGTCAATGTCGGTGAACGTCTCGCCGGCGGCAGCTGCGGCAGCGGTAGCTGCATCAATCTTAGCATCATAAGCAGCTACATCCATAATCTGCACCGGAGCCTTGCCTACCTTGCGCTGGCATAATGGGTCGTGAAGTATCTTATTAGTGATGATTTCACTCATCTCCATGTAGAACACGCGACCATTGACAACGTCAAACATAAACATCATCTTCTGACCCTCGTCTTCAACAAGCTCACTGAGCGACGTGTCCTCCATGAGATAAACATCCTCATCTGAGTCGGTATCCATCTCCATCAGAGTAACCTCGGTGCGCTTTGTCCAGTCCTCGTCACAAATATAGAATAAATCCAATTGGTCTCTATCATACCCTGCCGAGTCAAGTATGACATTTCTCAATCTCATAAACGAGTCGTCAGAATCAATCAAGATTTCCAACTTGAAGTTATCAACTTCATCTGAAACAATACGAAATTTGTAAAGCATATTTCTATTCTTTATATTATCTAAATTGCATTGCGAAATTAATAACAAAAAACTGAATTGATATAATATTTTGCAAGATTTTTTTCACTATTTCTCAATATTATTTTCAAGTGGCAAAAGTGCATAAAAAAATTTCGCTCACATACAAATATGAGCGAAAAAATATTGCAAAAAAAGCATCAATTTTCTTTATAAATCTTCTTACTTGAGAATCTCGTATTTTTTAAATACTTTCTCAATCTTTTCAAGCGCATATTCCACTTGTGCTTTGGTGTGAGTGGCCATAAGGCTGAAACGAATGAGCGTGTCGCTTGGTGCAACAGCCGGCGACACCACAGGATTCACAAAGATTCCCTCGTTGAGCAAATCGGTGGTTACCATGAAAGTCTTGGCATTGTCACGGATAAACAACGGAATGATTGGAGTGGAAGTATTACCAATCTCACATCCCATGTTGCGGAATCCTTCAAGTGCAAAGTTAGTCACCTTCCAAAGATTCTCTTGACGCTCAGGCTCGGCAATCATAATGTCGATGGCCTTGCTTGCTGCCGCAGTTGATGCCGGAGTGATGCTGGCAGTGAAGATATAAGAGCGAGAATGGTGACGCAAGAAGTTTGCCACATTCTTATCGCAAGCAATAAATCCGCCAAGCGATGCAAACGACTTGCTGAATGTACCCATAATCAGGTCAACATCTTCA
>JBJECY010000051.1:0-11842 GCA_051871515.1 Muribaculaceae bacterium
AAAAAATCATCTCAGCGCCTAAATATTACGTCATTTTATGGGATTTTATAGATTATACAAAAATTTACAACCGATTATCTTGTACACCACAAAAATAGAGTGTAAATTTGCTCACGTCGACCGACTATGCCGAGCCAGACGTTGGCAATGCGTGAAATGTCCCGACAACCCATGCCATAAATCAGAAAACATTGCATTGTCTCGATTTAATTAAATCGTATTAGTTGATACTAATGAACTTTATTTAATCATATAAATTTAATAAAAAGCTTATGAAAAAAATCTACTTTTTGAGGTTATGGCTCATTGCAGTCATGCTTACAATTGCCTATTCGGCATCGGCTTACGATGCTGTTGTCGACGGCATCTACTACAACCTTAATGCCGATGCAGCCACTGCTTCGGTCACTCACGACGGCACCAACTCTGAAACCGGCACTTATAGCGGTGAAGTAACTATCCCAGCAGAAATCACTGTTGATGAAGTTAAATATGCAGTGACCGAAATCGGCAATGAGGCATTTGCTAACAGCTTCGGCTTGACAAGCGTAGTTATCCCAAATTCGGTGACAAAGATTGGCATTGGAGCATTTATGTTGTGTACTGCATTGACAAATCCAACCATACCGAATTCGGTGACCGAAATTAGCATGTTTGCATTCTATTACTGCATGGGATTGACAAATATTGAACTTCCGAGCTCGGTTACAACAATCGGGCAAGCGGCATTTGCCGGTTGCACTAACTTGGCAACCATTACCATACCTAACTCGGTGACCGAAATTGGCCAATCTGCTTTCGCTGGCACTCCATTTTACAATTCGCTTGAAGATGGCACAATCTGCTTAGGAAAAGTAGTCTATGCATATAAAGGTGAAATGCCCGCAAACACCAGGATTAGTATATACGGGAACACTGTAAGTATCACAGCCGGCGCATTTCAAGACTGCGAGAATTTATATAGCATTTCCTTGCCGAGCACGTTGATCAAGATTGGTGCATCAGCCTTTAGTGGCTGTATAATATTGGATAATTTGAGTATCCCCAATTCGGTGGTTGAGATTGGCGATGGTGCATTCGGTGGCACTGGTTTAACGAGCATCAAAATCCCTAAATCGGTGGCTAAAATTGGCAATAACCCATTCTACAGTTGCCAAAAATTAGCACAAATAATTGTTGACTCTGAAAACACTGTTTACGACAGCCGCAACGAATGTAATGCAATTATTGAAACTGCCTCCAACGCCCTTATTTCAGGTTGCAAAAACACCGAAATCCCATCCGATGTAACTGAAATCTGTGAAAATGCATTCATTGGCTGCACTGATTTAACAAGCATCGACATCCCTAACTCCGTGACTAAAATAGACAAATTTGCATTCTCTTTCTGCTACGGATTGTCGAGCATTGTTATTCCAAATTCGGTGACTGAGATTGCTATGAGCACATTCTGGAAATGCGAGAACCTATCGACCGTAGCCATTCCAAACTCTGTTACTTCAATTGGAGAATATGCGTTTTGCGACTGCCAAAACTTGACAAGCATAACCATTCCAAAGTCGGTAAAAACAATTGGTGCAAACGCCTTTGATTGCAACGAGAATTTGAATGTGTATGTGGAGTGGGAAAACCCTGCTGACGAATCGTTAACTATTGACAACTCCGCCTTCTCTGAAGAAGTAATGCAAAATGGCACCCTGTATGTGCCGACCGACACAAAGGCGCTTTACGAGCAGACCGAGCCGTGGAAAAACTTTGCTACCATCTTGGAATACACAGTTGACGGCATTGATGAGATAGAGGCTGATGGCGGCGTGACCATTGGCGTTGAAGGTGGCAAAATTGTAGTTACCGGTGCCAGCGACGCCAAAGTTGAGGTGTTCGACGCCAATGGCGCTGCACTATACAGCGGTTCGGCTGACTCGTTGCCCGAACTGGCTGCCGGAATCTACATTATTCGCGTAGGCTCAACCGTGAAGAAAGTTGCCATTGCGAAATAAAATCGCCGTTGAATTTTCAATTATACACGAGGGGTGCACCGTTTGGCGCACCCCTTTTGTATAATAAATTGCCCGTTTGGCTCGTTATTGTATTGTTATGAGCAATATCACTACAATATTCATTGACTTTGGTCGCGTGCTTGTTGACTACGATTTTTTGCAGTTCTTTCAAGTTCTGCAGCACGACTATCCCATAAATAAAGATGCCTTTAAAGAATTTATGCAAGTGGTGCTCGCCGAGGAGACCTACTCGAGCCTCGACCGCGAAGTAACGCCTTTCAACACGCAAATAGCCGAGCTGAAACGCCAACACCCGGCATGTGCACAGCTATTCGACGCTTTCAACGAGCGTTTTCAGGAAGTGGTGACAGGCGAGGTGCCGGGCATGGACAATCTGCTCACTCAGCTGCGCAACAACGGCTACCGCCTGTATGGGCTTAGCAATTGGTCGAGCAAGGTGCACGAGACAATGCGCAACTATCAAATTTTCAGGCATCTGCAAGGGCGAATACTCTCGTGCGAGGAACATCTGCTCAAGCCTGAACGCACGATTTACGAGCGTGCTTTGGAGCGGTTTGGAGTGGCAGCCGAAGAATGTGTGTTTATTGACGACAAGCAGCCCAACATCGAAGGATGCCGGGCTGTGGGAATTGACGGAATATTATTTACTGATGCCGCAAACCTCGCCGCCGAACTCAAAAAGCGCGGCGTGAGATTATAACGAGGCGCTCACTGTTTCTTTAACGCTTTTTCAAGAAGTTTTCGCGATGCGTCTTGCTTGCGCTGTAAGTGTAAGCGCCGCCGGTGATTTCGCTCAACGAGAGTGAGCGGAACGTGATGTCATAGATATCGGTGTGCTGACTGCCCACCCTGAGCATTAGGCCATTATCCTCATAGGCAAAAGCGATGTTGCCATTGGCATCAAGCACCATGGTTGAGTAAGACGAGCGTTTGTCGGTGATGCCAAAGCGTGTCCATCCGTTCAAAAAGCACTCTGGCTTAGCATAATCGGCAGCGGTGGCAAGCACCTTCCAATAGATTGACACGTTGCAACGGCGGTCAATGTTGTTAACCAACGGTTCATGGCTGCCAAAAGGCGTTGATTGCAGAGCCACATACACGCAGTTGCCGGCACGGTCACGAGCAGGCACAATAAGGATTTCGCCGTTGGTGGCATTGTTTTGCGTGGCAGTGCCGCCGTTGAGCGACGTTGATGCCACCGGCTTAGCCCAACTGCCCGAAGCGTCGGCTGTTGAAGCGTAGCTAAAAATATTGAAATACCTTCCGCCATACATGCGG
This sequence comes from Muribaculaceae bacterium, assembly GCA_051871515.1. Lineage (GTDB taxonomy): Bacteria > Bacteroidota > Bacteroidia > Bacteroidales > Muribaculaceae > SFTJ01. The sequence continues at coordinate 3,300 of JBJECY010000051.1, forward strand.
CAACTCAGCAGCACGCTGCCGTCGGGCAACTCCTCAACCTTAGCCTCATCGCCATCGGGAGCAGGACGCGCATCGGCACCGCCAAGCGGCAACCAGCGTTGACCAAAATCGTCGGAGTACACCACCAGACTACCCTGATTGGTGGTAAGCACCGAATAGATGCGGTAATGGCTGCCATGCTTAATGATTTGGCTTTGGCAGATGCGTCCGCTGGCAAAAAACATGCGAGTGACAGCCACTTTGCCGGTGGCGGCGTTATCATAGATGCCATACATCTCAGCAGTGATTTCATCGCCTTGCCAAGTGTAGCCACCATCGCGGCTGTAGTAGCGCCCCACGCGCTGGGCACGGCTCAAATCGAGGGTGCCATTATTCACCTTCACGTTGCTGCGCCCGTAGCTCACATCGCCCGATGCGCACATCATGAGCATATCGCCGCTGACGTGGTCACAAACCACCGCAGCATCGCCATGACCGCGGTCAAAGCCGGCATCGCCTTTTCCTGCCACCACTATCTGAGTGCATGGTTGCCAAGTGAGTCCGCAATCAAGACTGCGGCGAGCAATAATGCTGATGTTTCCCTCCGAGCCAATATCGCCCCACGCCGTGGCATCGGTCACGCCCGAGCGGTCGTCGGCGAGATAAAGCAGCGTCTTGCCGCTTTTCACTATGGCCGGTATGCGATAAAACACATGGTTGGCTGAGTCGCTCTCAAACAGCACCGTTTGGGCACTCAACCCAAAGCATGGCATCAAGCTCACTGCCACCGCGCTGCACAATAAGGTCTTGAATATCTTCATCGTTTGTCGTTTAAGGTTTTGGTTTAAGTGAAAAAATCGGTGAGTTACTGCGCCAAAGCCTCACGCCCTATGGCGCAAAGCGGCGCTACACCATTTGCAAAGATAATTAAATATTGTCATCTTGCAACTATCTTACATCAAGATTAGCAACAAATCAGCGGCTGCTGCATAAATGCAAAGTTTTTTTACTATATTTGGAGCCATTATTAACCAACCTTAAAATAACAATAACATGGTAGAACGATTTGAGTTGCCTTATCCTCCCGCCGACGAGACCCGATATATACACCTTTATCTGCCTGAAGGATACCACGATAGCCAAGAGCGATACCCGGTGCTATATATGTTTGACGGACACAACATGTTTTTCGACAGCGATGCCACTTACGGCACCTGTTGGGGGTTGAAAGACTTCCTTGACCATTGGGACAAGCCGCTGATTGTGGTGGGATTGGAGTGCTCGCACACTGGCGACAGCCGCCTGAGCGAGTATTCGCCCTACAACTTCCGCACACGCAAAATGGGCGCAGTGAAAGGGCTTGGCGACCTCACCATGCAATGGATTGTTGACATTGTTAAGCCTTACATCGATAAGAACTACCGCACTTGGCCGCACCGCGAGGCAACTGCCATTGGCGGCTCGTCGATGGGCGGACTGATGGCGCTCTATGCCGTGCTGCGTTACAACCGTTGGTTCTCAAAAGCGGCTTGCGTGTCGCCCACAGTGAGCATAGCCATGGCAAAGCTGCGCAACGAAGCCGCCAAAGCCGACCTTGACAACGACACGCGCATATTCTTCAGCTGGGGCTCTAAGGAATGGCGCGGAAGCGACCGCCCCACCACACGCAATATCACCCAACTTGAGGCTATTGCCCTGAGCAAGGGTGCACGCACCTGGCTCTATCATCAAATAGGCGGACATCATTGCGAGGCTCACTGGGCTTTGCAAGTGTCCACTTGGATGGAATTTCTTTGGAAAAACCCATAATCAGTGCCACACAAACGGCACTGCCAACGCACCGAATTACAATGCCGTGTGAGCGCGCAACCTACGCCCTCACACGGCATTTTTATTATTTCACCTTGATGGTTCATCTCCGCAATTGAGCGCGCAACCTACGCCCTCATGCGGAATTTCGATATTTTTATTTCACCTCAGTTAGTTCACCTGTAACAGAATCAATCACAAAGCCGCGCACGCCCACAGTCTCGGGGATGAGCGGATGGTGGCGCACTAAGCTCACCGACTCGCGCACCGCTGCCTCTGAGCTCTCAAAGCCACTCAACCAATTCTCAAAGTCGATGCCGCAATAGCGCATCATGTCAATGTGGTCTTGCGAGATGCCTTTGCTCAGCATCAGGTTTATCATCTCTTGCGCATCGAGGTGCTGAGCTCCGCAATCGGTGTGACCAATAATCATAATATCCTCAACGCCAAGCTCATACACCCCCACAAGCAGACTGCGCACAGTGCTGTCGAATGGGCTGCTCACCACGCCGCCGGCGTTTTTAATGAGCTTCACATCGCCGTTTTTCAGTCCCAAAGCAGCAAGAAGCAGCTCGGTGAGGCGAGTGTCCATGCAGCTCACAATGGCAATTTTCTTATCGGGATATTTGGTGGTTTGATAAGGCACATAGTCCTTATTAGCAACAAAATTGCGATTAAAATTCAGAATATCGTCAATCATAAAACCTTGTTTTTTATAGAGTTCCAAGCGCGTTCACCTGTGCCAACGCACGGTTATACTCGCTTGTGATGTTGTTAATAATCTCGTCAACGGGCAGAATCTTGTCAACAGCCGCCACTATCTGCCCTATTTCAAGTTCGCCATTCTCAATGTCGCCCTCAAAGATGCCGCGTTTCGATGCCTTTGCGCCCAGTATTGCACGCAGCTCGTCGGCGTCGGCACCGCGGCTTTCGGCCTCGGCGATGCGGCTGAAAAGCGCATTTTTGATAAGTCGCGTGGGCGACACTTTTTTGAGGGCAAGCATGGTGGAATCTTCGCCCAACGTGGTGCAATATTGCTTAAACTCAGGCGATGCCGAGCTCTCGCTGCTCAACGCAAAGAGAGTGCCAATCTGCACACCCTCGGCGCCCAGTGCCATGGCAGCAAGCATGGCCTGCCCCGAACCGATGCCGCCGGCTGCAATCAGCGGCAGCGATGTGGCTTTGCGCACCTGCGGAATCAGCGCCATGGTAGTGAGTTCCTCGCGCCCATTGTGACCGCCAGCCTCAAACCCCTCGGCAACCACGGCATCAACGCCGGCTTGCTCACATTTCTCGGCAAACTTGCTGCTTGCCACCACGTGAGCCACCTTGATGCCTGCCTCGTGAAACATGGCAGTATATTTCTTGGGCGACCCAGCCGAGGTGAACACCACCTTCACGCCCTTATCTATGATGAGCTGTATCACACGGTCAATCTCGGGATACATCAATGGCAGATTCACGCCCCAGGGCTTGGTGGTGGCAACATTCATCTTATCTATGTGCTCGGCAAGCGTTTCGGGGTGCATACTCCCGGCGCCAAGCAAACCAAGTCCGCCGGCGTTGCTCACTGCCGATGCCAAGCGCCATCCGCTGCACCACACCATTCCGCCTGCAACTATGGGCTTCTCTATTCCAAATAGTTGAGTTATCCTGTTGTTCATATATCTACACTTAATAAAAAGTTTTTTAAAAAATTTTGGTTCTCAAATCACAGCATGCAAGGCAACCGCAGCGCACGCCATGCAAATATAATGAAAAATCAACGGCTATTGTTCACCGGCATGTTGCGATATTGCGTTGGGGTCATTCCCAAAGTGTTCTTAAACACCCTCACAAAATAGCTGGAATCTTCAAAGCCGCACTCCGTGGCGACCTCGCTGACCGGTTTGTTGCTCGACTTTAGCAACCTCTGCGCACGCTCAATGCGTATGCTGGTGATGAGCGCATTGGTGCCCTCGCCGCCATTGAGCGCATTCACGCGGCGAGTGAGCTGCGAACGGCTCATGCACATCTCCTGCGCTATGGTTGCCACGCTCAGCTGTCCGTTGAGCATATTGGCATTAACTATGTCAACAATGCGCAGCAAGAACTTACGTTCCTCGGGCGTGCAAGAGTCAAGGCAAATCACCCCGCCCTTAATCACGCTTTTTTGCTGCGGCTCAGCGGGTTGCGCCTCGTCAGCCACAGTCTCAGAGGCATTTGTGGGCTGCGCCCCGGCAGCAAGGCTGAACTGCCTCAACCGTTTGCGCTGCAACACCATCATCACCACGCAAATCAGCAGCAGCGCCACCACCGCGCCCAGTGCCCAATATGCCGCCACAAGCCGCGACTTCACAACGCTGATGGCGTTTGCCTGCTCCTTGCTGTCGAACATTGCTTTATATTCAGCCGACATCTGCATCATCCGCTCGGTTTGAATACTGTCTTGCAACTCCATCGACTGCATCAAATAGTCGTAAGCCTTAGCCGGGTTGCTGTCGCGATAGAGCCTCGACAGCCCTTCTTTCACATTGCTAAGCAAAAACTTGTTGCCGATTGAGGCGGCGGTAATCTCAGCCTTCAGCAGCCACGTCTCGGCATTAGCATTATTGCCCATCTTCATGTAGAGCTTTCCCAGCTGATTATAGTTGATGGTGAGGGAATGTATCTCGCCCAGCGGTTCAAGAATCTCAATTGAGCGAAGATAGAGCTTGGCGGCGTTATGATAATCTTCGGTGGCGACATACACGTCGGCCATCTGCGAGAGCCGCCTTGCCACGCCCACCTTGTTGTTGGCTTTACGCTCAATCTCATAAGCCATCTCGGCATAGTGCAGTGCCTCTTGCGGCTTGCCTGCCTTGTTATATGCCTCCGAAGCAATGCCGTAACGTATAGCAAGCTTAGTGGGATTTTTCCGCATCAGCTCGTAGGTGATGGCTTTGTGTATATAGGTGATGGCCTGAGAGGTGTTGTCAGTGGCAAGTGATATGGCTGCCAGATTGTTGTATGACGTGGCCATGCGTCCCGGGTCTTTGAGTATGCTGTCAACCTCAATGGTGCGGTGGCTATATTCAATGGCTTTCTCGTGCTCGCCAAGATTCTCAAAGGCGCACACCAGATAGTCGAGGCTCTCGCCAAGCACTTCCATCTTGCCCAACTCGCGCGCCATCTCGGCACTACGCATGAAATGGGTTATAGCCCGCATATAGTGATAGTTGGCATAGTTATATGCTCCCATGCCAAGGTCAATAATCATGCGCATGTGGTCCTGTGAGGTGGTTCGCGTGAAGGTGTAAAGGCTATCGGTGCACTCTGCGGCATCAAGCGCAATAAGCAACGTGTTTGCCGTGCGATAGTCAATGCGCCGCGGCTGCATCGTGGCGTTGTAGAGCGAATCAATGGTCTCGGCGCGCAACGGCATTACACCAAGCAGCACCACCAGTGATAACAACAACAAATTCTTTACAGACTCTTTCGTTTTCATTTTTAATGGAATTATGAGTGCAATGGCTGTAAAACACTCTTTACACAGCAATTGCACTTTTTATTAATTGATTTTCACTCGTTTAATTCAATTTTATGCTCCAAAAATACAAATTTTAGTTGAAAAAACAATTAAAATTTAACAAAAATAGATTCAATATTTCAATCGTTTGACATATTCTTTTGCCAACTTTGCACCGGCGGAACGTGGCTTACACTTCACGCAACCATTGTCCCACTACACGACGGGACAACAACACTAATTAATTTGAGCATTCGCAACAAAAGAGATATAAGATTTTTTATGATTTAGTAAAGTTAAGATTAGTATAAGTTTTAAGAAAAAATCATTTGTTAGGTATCAGTGGCAATGCCTCGTGACGAGACATTGCCACTAAATTTTTACTCCGGATTTAATATATTTATGCAATTTCTATGCACAAACCAAGCAAAACCAACAATTTTTTGGCATAAACTTGAAATTTTTAGCAAAATAATACTTGTTTTATGAAATTATTTATACATTTGCAAGCGAAAAGCTGTTGTGAACTCAAAACCTCCTCACCACTTTGAGAACCAAAACAGCCAAAACAAAGCGAAATAATAAATAAATATACATAAATAATTGCATAAATCTCATATTATTATGGACAAAAAAATTCCTTACAAGATTTATCTTGCTGAAGAAGAAATCCCGACCCAATGGTACAACGTAAGAGCCGACATGGCCAATAAACCGGCTCCGCTCATCAACCCGGCAACAGGCAAACCGCTCACTCAAAGCGAGCTTGAACCGATATTCTGCGCCGACCTTTGCCGCCAGGAGCTTGACAACGATACTAAGTGGATTGACATCCCCGAAGAAATCCTCAATTTCTATAAGATGTATCGCCCTTCGCCATTGGTAAGAGCATATTTCCTTGAAAAGGCGCTCAACACGCCTGCCAAGATTTACTATAAGTTTGAGGGCAACAACACCTCGGGCAGCCACAAGCTCAACTCGGCAATAGCACAAGCCTATTATGCCAAGAAACAAGGGCTGAAAGGCGTCACCACCGAGACCGGCGCCGGCCAGTGGGGCACCGCGCTGAGCATGGCTTGCTCTTACTTCGGACTTGATTGCCGCGTGTTTATGGTGAAGTGCTCTTATGAGCAAAAGCCTTTCCGCCGCGAGGTGATGCGCACCTACGGCGCTCAGGTGACCCCGTCGCCAAGCAACACCACCAACATAGGCCGCAAGATTCTTGCCGAGTTCCCCGGCACCACCGGCAGTCTGGGATGCGCCATCTCAGAAGCCGTTGAGGCAGCCGTAAGCAACGAGGGCTATCGCTATGTGCTTGGCTCGGTGCTCAACCAAGTGCTGCTGCACCAAACAGTGATTGGACTTGAGACACAAACGGCACTCAAGAAATACGGCATTAAGCCCGACATCATAATTGGCTGCGCCGGCGGCGGCTCTAACTTAGGCGGACTTGTCAGCCCATTTGTGGGCGAGAAGCTGCGCGGCGAGGCCGATTACCGCATCATTGCCGTAGAGCCGGCATCATGCCCAAGCTTCACCCGAGGCAAATATGCCTACGACTTCTGCGACACCGGCATGATTTGTCCGCTCGCCAAGATGTACACCCTTGGCAGCCAGTTCATTCCATCGGCCAACCACGCCGGCGGATTGCGTTTCCACGGCATGAGCACCATCCTTTCGCAGCTCTATCACGACGGACTGATGGAAGCTCGCGCCGTTGAGCAGACTTCGGTGTTTGAAGCCGCCGAGCAATTTGCCCGCGTTGAGGGCATCTTGCCAGCCCCCGAAAGCTCACACGCCATTCGCGTAGCCATCGACGAGGCGCTGAAGTGCAAAGAAACCGGCGAAGAAAAGACTATCGTGTTCGGACTCACCGGCACCGGCTACTTCGACCTTGTTGCTTACGAGCAATTCAACAACCGCACCATGTCAGACGTAATACCAACCGACGAGCAGATTGCAGCAAGTCTTGCCAAGCTGCCTCAGGTGCCTTCACAAGACTGATTGACCCCACTTGCCGCACGGCAAGCACTCATCATAACCGCATAGATAACAGCCCGGAGCATGCCACTGAGGCATCGCCCCGGGCTTGCTGTGTGCACATACTTATGCCAATCTATTGCTAATACATGCAAAATAGCTATCTTTGCACCCAACACAACTAACAAAACCAGCGCAATAAGCAAAAAATCAACAATTATGACCACAAACCGCAACCAACGCATTGTTAACGTCACCTTCTTGGGCGGGATAGTGAACGCCCTGCTGCTGATGGCCAAATTTGCGGCAGGAGTGCTGGGGCACTCAGCCGCCATGATTGCCGATGCCGTTCACTCGCTGAGCGACTTTGTCACCGACGTGATAGTGATTGTGTTTGTGCGCCTGAGCAACAAGCCTGCCGATGCCGACCACGCCTACGGTCACGGGAAATACGAAACCATTGCCACGTCAATCATTGGTATGGCGCTACTGATTGTGGCAGCTCTGCTGGGTTGGAACGGATTGCACAAAATATACCTCTTCATCAACGGCGAACCGATGCAATCGCCCGGGCAAATAGCGCTCTACGCCGCCTTGCTGAGCATAGCCGCCAAAGAATGGGTGTTCAGAGTGACGCGCAACGTGGCTCAACAAGTTGAATCGTCGGCGCTCGAAGCTAACGCCTGGCACCATCGCAGCGACGCGCTCTCGTCGGTTGGCACCGCCATAGGGATTGGTGCCGCCGTGCTGCTTGGCAACGATTGGGCGGTGCTCGACCCTATTGCCGCCGTGGTAGTGAGCGTCTTCATCATCAAAACGGCGCTTATGCTGCTGCGTAAGTCAGCTGGCGAACTGCTTGAAGAACGTCTGCCAAGTGATACCGAGAATCTTATTCAACAAATAGTGTACCGCACGCCCGACGTGAAAGATATTCACCACCTCTACACCCGCCGCATTGGCAACGCCATTGCCATAGAGATGCACCTGCGCCTGCCCGGAGACATGCCGCTTGCCGAAGCCCACGCACGCGCATGCAACATTGAACATGACCTACGCGCACAATTCGGCAATTCAACCCACATCATGTTACACCTTGAACCAATAAAATAAACGCCCCGAAACACCAACCACCCCATCCGCGTTGTTCAGTCGCATGTAGGGGCGTATAGCAATACGCCCGAATCACCAACCACGCCATCCGCGTTGTTTGTTAACATGTAGGGGCGTATAGCAATACACTACTGTCCACGGAAATTTTTAACGATTCAAATCCCCATTAAAAAGGTTG
>JBJECY010000052.1:0-47310 GCA_051871515.1 Muribaculaceae bacterium
CCCATCCTATTTTCTCTTTTCACTGCATCCCTTTATTTCTCTTCTCTTCCCTCATCTTGTCATCCAAACCTCACATTTGAGCGTAAAAGCACGTTAAAATCGTTAAATCTTCACTTTCCTTAAACCCACAAATAGAACCCAATCCACTTTTCTACCGTATTAACTGCAAATAATTGGTATTCAATTACTTCTAAATACTGTTTCTGCATCAACCTAAAGAACGTCACTTTTGAAGGCGAAATCGACACCATTCCTGCGTTCTGCTTTGCCGGATGCATGGCACTCAACGAGCTGATTCTGCCTGAAGGAATCAGAAAAATTGACAATGACACATTTTCAACTGCGAGAAATTGAGCGAAATTGAGTTGCCCGAATCGCTCCGGGAAATAGGCGATTGCGTGTTTGACGGCTGCAAATCACTCACACAACTTATCATACCGAGTGACGTTGAATACATTGGCAATTTCATTGAGTCGATGCCAAATATTCACTCAATAATACTGTTAACCGATAATCCGCCTGAGGTGTCACAAGATTGCGGGAAACGCTATGCCAAAGCCTATTTATATGGCATAACCGTGCACGACGCTTTCGACACTGTTGAGATTGTGGTTAAAAACGACGATGTGAAAGCATTATTTAAGGCTCATCCGTTCTGGGGATTGTTCTCTAATATCAACACATTAGAAGATGAATGATTGGCATTGCCTCGCAACCTCATCATTCATCAACAGCCATCACACACCCATTGCAAACGCCCCTAAGACCTCTGCAACAGCGCAACAATAGCTAATAATTATCTGAAATGCAACTCTTTAGGGGCACACACGCGCCCCACACCGAAACATGGGTCAGCCAAGCAGAGCAAGGTTGTAGTTGTAATACTTCTTGTTGCCGGTGATGTCTTCAATCACGCGCAAGAACGGCGGGAATTTCACATCCTCGTGGCGGGCTATACCCTTGGTTTCAAGAATCATGAGATTGCCAATTGGCTCAAGATAGGTGTCAAGTTCAAAGAACTGACCTTTCCAAATGAAGCTTTTGCGCAACTTCTTGATGGTGCGGCGGTAAGGGTCGGCTTGCTGCAACAACGAGCGATAGAGGTTGTTGTTCACTTGGCGCTCGGTCACAAGCTCTTCCTTGTCAGAAATCTTTTTCTTTGTGAGATGCACGTTAACATACTTTCCGTTCCAGCCACGACGGCGCAAGCGCACTTCGCAATCGGGGTCGGCAACCAGATAGGTCTGCGTGATGTCGCTCTCGATGCAGTCGGGCACCTCGCCAATTAGCTCAACAATGTATTTGCGTTCTTCCTCAATGGGTTGCGGCAACCCAAGCACGTTTGAGATTTCTTTGAGCACACGATTGAGCTTGCGGTCAAAGTCCTCGTTATTGTTAATCACGCGCAGATGCGGATGGCCGCTCCATGCCCTAATCACTTTTTTGTCGAGCTCACGGGCAATCTTCAACCCGGCTTCATCAGCTTTTTCAAGGCGTTGGGCATTGTTGCTGGTGGTGTAGAATTGCTCGGCACCGTCGGCTGCCGACACCAAGTGCAGCACAGCATCGTAACGACTGCGCAAGCCGGCAGTATCAACACCCACGCTGGAGGTGATGGTGTTCCACATCTCAGGTGCCATATATGCCGAAATATCGAGCGTGCCACGGTCGCAGATTATCACACACGGCTCGGTACATGCCTGAGCCATGCGCATAAACTTGTCCTCAAGGGCAAGCTGTATCTCAAGGGTGGCTTTCTCGCCCTCAAAGAAAAAGTCCTTGTTTTGGGTGAGATAGTTCATGCCAGCCTGAGTGAACATGGTGGGCACCTCGGGGAGGGTGAACACCTTGTATCCCAGATTGCTGAACTGTTCAATCACTCTCACCAATGCGGTGGTTTTGCCTGCACACGGCCCACCAGTGAGCACTATGCGCTTGATGTTGGTATTCGACATACGCGTTTTTCTCTCTTTACTTAAGTTCCAAACCTCTCCTCAATGCAATGCTTCCCATTTCTTGATGCCCTTGCAATGCAGGCTAAAGTTTGATATATCAGTTAGTTAGTTTACATATTAAAGCCTTCGTTCGGTTGCCGGAGCCGCATCCCACAAGGGAGCGAGGCGATTATCTCACCTCTGGGGGGAGCGCTATGCTCACCCTGCCACGCCGGCGAAAAAATTTGATGGCATCTCACAAGCCATTTCGCGGCAACGAAAAAAATGCATTTCTTCTTCCGCAAAACAACAAATACTGCCGCTGTGAGTTGCCATCATTCGCATCAGTACCCGTGGCGGCATCAAAGCCGCTATTCTCTCCGGGTCAAATTATCTATGCGTCACGCCAATTATTTGCGTTTGAGCGTCATAATCACGTTGCCGCCTTTGTCATAGACGGTGGCGATGTTGCCATCGACCTTCACCGTTGCGCTCACGCCCAATGCACGCGTGATGGCATCTTCCATCTCCATGCTGCCGCCCATCATGCGGGTCATACCCATAGGGCCAAACTTCAGCGAGTCGCCCACCACCTCATACGAGCCGAAAAACGAGTTGACGCTGGCATTGCCGTTCACATTCCCCTTGCCGTCGAAGATGATAGCAGCTTGCTTGTCGCCACCCACGGTGTTTACGCCACATGCGTTGGTGATGGTCCATTCTCCATCCATTTTCACTTGCTTTTGCGATGCACAGCTCATGGCTGCCATCATCAGCACTGTTGTTGACATAATTAAGATTAATTTTTTCATGTTGTTTACCTTTAAAAAAAATGTGTACTAAAATATTCCTTTAACTCACAGTTTGGTGCACGCTCAGTTGCCTGCGTGTCACCAACTTTGGTGCAAAGATAACAATCATTGTTGATTTTGCAAAATGCCACATCACCCACTTTCCTTAATAATAACAATTTAACCCTTTGCCAACACGCCCGGCACCCCCTCACGAAAGGACAAAGAAAACCCCGTCACGGAGATGCGTGGCGGGGCAGAAAATCAGAAGTATGTAAAATACGTCGTCACAACGTAATTTTTCAAAATGTCACTTGTTATGGCGCCTTACTCCGTGGGGAGCTGCGGCGCATAACCAACAACAATCGGCTATTATCACCTATCACTCAACATCGGGCACGCGTTGGATGCTGCCGTAGCGGTGATATTCATAAGTAACTGATTGTTCCTTGATGTAGTTGATGAGTTCAACACGGCCGCACTTGAGCGGAGCACCTGCAGCAATATATTTATCACATTCGGCAGCACGCACATAGAATTCGCGCGGAGCTTTATCCTTGTCAACCACAATGCGCACGCGGTCATATTGCGGCATTGAAGCAAGGAACTGTTCTTGACTCTCAGCCACCATCTTGCAGCCAAGTGAAGCCAAAGCCGAACGGTCGTCAGCCGGGTCGTAGCTGATGGTGAGCGGAGTGCCGCAGAGGCGAGCGCCTTCAGCAACCATTTGAGCTGATTCGTTGCTATCGCCTGGCAACAGACGCAATACCATGTTGTCAAGGTGACGATAACGGAACACGTTTTGTTCGCCGGTGCATTGGTTCCAGTCGCGAGCGTGCAAGAACTCTGCTTCATAAGCTTGTGCATAGCTCTTGCGCCAATCGGTAGTGCTGCCCGGTTTATCCTTGATGTTCACGAAGCAAGCCACATAGTTGGGGCCACCAGCCTTCACGCCGCCACCAAATGCACTCTTCTTCATACCGCCGAACGGTTGACGGTTAACGATAGCGCCGGTGATACCGCGGTTGATGTAGAGGTTACCAGCCACAATGTGTTCTTTCCAGTAAGCTTGTTCACTCTCGTCGAGTGATTGCAAACCGCTGGTCAGACCGTAGTCAAGGCTGTTGACCATTGCCACAGCTTCTTCAAGAGTGTCAAACGGAGCCACTGTCAACAGCGGAGCAAACAACTCGGTGCGGAAGCTGAAGTTACCTGGTTTAGCACCAATCTTGATGGTTGGAGCAAGTATATATTTCTTCTCGTCGATGAACTTAGGTTCAACAAGCCATTCTTCGCCCGGTTCAAGGGTGAATGCTTTTTGCAGCTTATCGTTCTCGTTGGTAATCATCGGGCCAACTACGTTACCTGCATTCCAAACCGAACCAACCTTCATTGATTCAGCGCAATCCTTGAGTTTCGACATAAACTTAGGATCGTTGTAGATTGAGCGGTGAACCAAGAAGAGTGAGCAAGCCGAGCACTTTTGTCCGGCATTACCAAATGCCGAGTGGCAAGCGTTCATGATGGCGTGGTCTTGGTCGCCCGATGCGGTAAGTATCATAGCGTTCTTACCACCGGTCTCAGCGCTGAGCGGAGTGAACGGAGCAGTGCGTGTGATAGATTGTGCAGTCTCGGTGCCACCGGTGAGGATGATATGCTTGATGGCAGGTGATGTGGTGAGCGTCTTAAGTGCAGGACGGTCAGTGATAATCACTTGCAGAGCTTCTTTAGGCACGCCTGCATCCCAGAATGCCTTAGCAAAGAGCCAAGCCACTGGTGCAGCAACCGAAGCAGGCTTCAAGATACAGGTGTTACCGCCTGCCAATGCAGCTACCACGCCGCCACACGGAATGGCGCATGGGAAGTTCCATGGCGAAATCACCAAGATGGTGCCCTTAGCTGTGATGTCAACATCGGCAAGAGCAGCAAACTTCTTCATTGAAGTGGTGTAGAAACGGCAATAGTCAATACCCTCGCTCACCTCAACGTCGCCTTCAACCACGGTCTTACCGGTGATAGCACACATTGAACCGATAAGGTCGCCGCGCATGTCACCAAGCAGGTTAGCTGCCTTGTACATAATCTCGTGGCGTTGTTCAAGGGTGGTCTTGCGCCATCCTGCCGGGTCTTCGTCAGCAATCTTAATGATTTGCTCAATCTCTTTTTCGCCGGCGCGGCACATCTCAGCCACTTGCACTTCATCGCCTTGGCTGCGGTCGTAGTATTTCTGGCGGCTTTCTGTCTCAACAGTGTCAGCACCAATCTGCAAAGGTATAATCTCCGGCTTATCGGTAGCCGATTTCTTCCATTTCTTGAAGATGTCGGCTTGCCACTTCTGGTTAGGCACCAAGTCGAAGTCGGTATCAGGCTCGTTGCGCATCTCGTCCATTGGAGGCACTGGTTGATATGGCTTGTTGCGGTCTTGGGTGCGAGCTGGTTCCTCGGTCACATTGTCCTTGAGCTGATAAGCTGCCTCAAATTGCTTCTCGAGGAAGTTCCATGTTTCAGTGTCAGGCTTCAAGTCGAATGAGTGAGTAAGGAAGTTTTCAGGAGCAGTTTGCTCGTCCATGCGGCGCACCAGATAGCTGATACCATAGAGGAAGTCCTCATCCTTAACAACCGGAGCATACAGAATCACGTGGTTGCCAAGTTTGCTTTGTGCACGCCAAACGTGGTCGGCCATACCCTCAAGCATCTCAAAGCAGAAGCAATCTTTTGGAGTGCCAAGCTTCTGAGTGAGAAGATAAGCATAAGAGATGGTGAAGAGGTTGTGAGAAGCCATACCAATGTGCAACACCTTGGCATTTTCTGGTTCAAGGCCTCGTTCAATGAGTTTGAGGTAGTTGGCGTCAACAATAGTCTTGTTAGGCAGCACTGGGTTAGCCCATCCGCGCAAGCTGGCGGTGATGGTTTCCATATCAAGGTTACAGCCCTTCACGATACGCATCTTGATTGGTGCACCGCCTCTGGCAACACGCTCCTTAGCAAACTCCAGCAACTCGGTCTGGAAGTTCCAAGCGTCGGGCAGATATGATTGCACCACAATACCGGCCTCGTAGTTGAGGAACTCGGGCTTGCTGAGAGTGGCTTTAAACACCTTGATGGTGAGGTGGAAGTCCTTATATTCTTCCATGTCGAGGTTGATGAACTTGCTGCGCTTCACGCCGTCTGGGTCAACGTATGGGAAGTCGATGGCTTTCTGATAGAGTGTGCTCATGCGGCGCACCAGTTCAGGGAAGCTTTCCTCATAGTTGAGCGAATGGGTTTGGGCGTAGATACCTGATATCTTCACCGAGATGTAGTTGATATCGGGTTGTTCAAGAGCCTCAAGATATTTGTGATAGCGGGCATCGGCTTCCTTGTTGCCAAGCACCACTTCGCCAAGCAGGTTCACGTTCTGACCAATCTTTTGGTCGAAGCGGGTTGCCAAGTGCTTGGTGAGGCTTGGACGTGCAGCGTCAAGAATCACGCGCGAAGAGTCGCTGCGCAAGCGCTTCTTGATGATGGGCACTGCAATGAAGTCGAAATAGTGACCAATAAACTGATAGAGCTTAAACAGCAAACGGTCACGAGTGTTCAAAAACTCAGGCACGCCAAATTGGTCAATCAGGTCCTTGATGCGGCGGGCAAGAATCTTGCTGTCGCGAATCTGTGAACTCTCGTCGAGCATCTTCACCAAGAATTGCTTGTCGCGAGGATTCTTCACCATTGTGGCGTACTTATACTGTTCGGCACGCTCCGAATCAGTGATTTGGTTTTGACTTTCGGTGTAGAGTGTCATCATCCACTCTTTCACTTCCTTTATTGTAGGATTTGCCATATTTGTTGATTGTTTTTATAGTTGGATTTTGTTTAGTTGTAAATGTGATTGTAAACCAGCCATAGCCCCGTTGCGTCAGCTCATGCCGGCCACAAGGCAATGTGCGTGATTACTGCTTTCCGCAAAGTGGCGCACACAGCACCCCCTCACGACTCTCAACCGCAAGTAGGACTAAACATAACCGCCCTATAGCGATGCAACTCCTGCAAAGCCTGCATCGAGAATTCATCGTAAAGCTTCTCTTTCATAGGTTCTGTTTTTTGTGAAATGTAATTTATGGAATTCTTTTTTCTAACTTCAAGTTTTTATTTTACCTCTGATTATTTCTCGTTTTTTCAGGTTTATTTCAGCCATGCGTCCCACCGAATCTCTTTTCAGCAACTGAAGAAATCGGCCTGCCGAAGAACGTCCTCACAGGGGGCGTTTTTTCTTGTTGCTGATTTCAATTCCCCCCGATGGTAGCCATTGTGCCAGGAACATGCATCAAAACCCGCAGCTGTAAACAGCTGTCAACGGTTTTTTTCTGCGCCCATTCACCTGATTTATAACAGAGTGTTGCTCATGAGGCCACGCACCATATTACATAGTTCATTCTTATAGCCACCGCCTTTATCGTTGGTTGAGGCGTTGAATGCATTGAGCGTCATGTTCTGAGAGTCACCGTTGGCGGTTTCACTTTCAGCCTCGCGAGTCATCCATCGTTTCACATCGGCCACTGTGGGTTGTTTTTGCTCACTAAGGCAAGCACTGTCCACAACCTCATCGTTCTTTTTGATGTCTTCTTTCATATCACTCTGATTTTTATGTCAGTTACTTTTTTCAGTATCTCCCGCTCTTTCTCGGGCTGTCATTTTCCGGTTTATTATCACCAAGGCTCAACGCACCAATGCACGCCGATGCCCTTTCATGACTTTTCACCGGGTTATCTTCTTTATTGCTTTTGAACAATAGAGTTGAAATAAAAACCATGCTGCAATTCACAGCTACAAACTAATATAACAACTTCTGCTCTTCTATTATGCAAATATGAAAAGTTATTTTGAATTATCAAAGCAATTTGCAATATTTTTTTGAAAAAATCTCCTCTCAACGCACAATTTGATACATTAATGTGCCTCAAAACGCCAAATTGTCACTTTCACCCTATTATGTAAGAATTATGTATGGTTCGGTTTTGGCCTCATAACATCAGCCCTTGCGGCGCATGATGCTCACCACAGCCGCGGTAACCGCCATCACGATGCCGGCCACTAAGCATGCGCCGCTCTGCGCCGACTGGTCAAATAGCCTAAACATCATTGCTGCGAGTGTGGTGCCAAGAGTCTGCCCCACAACACGCGCTGTGCCAAGCATGCCGCTTGCGCCTCCGCAAGTTACGCTGCGCTACACTCGCGGTTAAGCAAGGTCTGCTGTCTCTGATGGAATCGGATGCTGCTTTGTCAGTTAACTAGGTAAAATCTGGATACCGAGGGGCTGTGCCGTAATAGTTGTTTTCAAAATTACCACACACTTTGTAGTCTTTCTCTATTGCTGAAAAACGCAAATTATTTATAAAAATACGATGCATTTCCACAGCGAGATGCTCCCTATTATACTGTCTCAGCAAATCAGTGATTTTACTTCGACGCATTTTTCTGGCATAGGACACTCTGCTAAATAAATGATGCATTTTTTGGCGCTTTATCCGTTGCTGGTGTAACGGGTTGATGCATAGTGATATACAAAGTGTTTGCAAGAGATTTTTACAACTTTTTGCCAATGTTTGCAAGAGATTTTTGCAGCTTTTCGCCAAATGGGCTCGTGGAATTTAGCATTATTTTATCTTTCGATTAACATTATTTGCACATATATTCTTTGATATAATGGACATAAAGCATAATTTTGTTGTTATATAAGGTTGATTCAATTTTTAACTCATTAATCAATTCATATGAAAGGCAAAACGCTCTTAACTTTATTGGTTTCTCTTGCACTTTTTTCGTGTAATGACAAGCCTGTAGAAGATTTCACTAACAGTGAAACACCATCTTTTGACAGCAAAAATATGCTGCGAATAGAGCGAGAAAAACCTGTAATCTCTGCTGATGATGCACAAAATGTTGCATATCTTTTCTTTAATAAAGGGAATAAAGTCCCAACAAAGACAGGTCAGAACATGTCGGTTGAAATAATTTCTGACCAAAGTACAGGGAGACCGTTGCTGTATGTTGTTAATTTTGGCGATAACAATGGCTTTGTTGTTGTTAGTGCATCAAAAAAATGTACGCCAATTCTGGCATTTAGCGACAAAGGCAGTTTTGATTCGAGCGATAGCAGTGCTGCCAAGATTTATATTGATAGTTATAAAAGTGCAATTAAGGAGGCGTACCTTGATACAAGTGATTCATTACGTTTGAAGTATGCATTGCAGTGGGCTTCGTATGAAAAAAGATTGCCGGTTACCAAATCAATTTCTTATGAATTAAGCCAAAAAATACAAGCCGAAGTTCAAAGGAAAGAAGCATTAGGCTATGAACACCTTGGTAATATAACGGCCGCACAATATTTCCTGCCTGAGAGTAACTACCAATCTTTGCTGCAAGAAATGCGAGACGTTACAGACCCGCAATATGATTATACTGAAGTAAACCAATTCTTCATTAAATCTTATGATTACGAATCAATTGGCCCTCTTTTGCAAACAGAGTGGCATCAAGATGCTCCTTTTAACATTGATGCGCCAAATGGATATGCCGGTTGTGTACCTATTGCGATTGCACAAATTGCATATTATTACAAACATCCTGACTGGTATTTTTGGGAGAAAATACCATTGTGCCCTGGAATCGAATATGAAGCTAATTTTGTTAGTTTTATAACTGATATAAGAAACATTTGCAATGCGAAATATTACAATGATAGAACGTCAGTATCTTCATCTGATGCAGAAAATGCCTTGATTGAGTTAGGATATGGAGTGGTAAAATATGGAACTATTTCTTATAATACTCTTTATCCTCAAATTTCAAATAATAAGCCAATGTTTCTTAATGGGTATTTGCGAAATGGAGATGGTCACGCATGGGTTTGTGATGGGTATATGAATAGAAGGTATGAGGCTTCAATCTCATTTGTTCCATCAGAAAACGACCCGAGATTCCGAGTGGATAGAATTCCGGGGTCTATTTTTGTTGACTATGATACTTTTGCATATTCTCCTTCTTGGCTCAATGAAGACCAATACGGTGATTTCTTTCACATGAATATGGGATGGAAAGATTCTGGAAATGGTAAAGGAAATGGAAATGGGTGGTATAAAAATGGGGTATATGGAATGTTTGTAGATACAGGAGAAGCATACACCAGTGGGCTGGAATCATGGGCAATAACAAAAATTAATTGAAATAGTAAAGTCAAATCAACTCAAAATAATTATGAAGCATACATTTCATTGTTTAATTACTCTTGTAGGACTATTATTCCTATACTCATGCAGCGATGAGAAAGAATTAGGTGATCGTTTCCTGCCTTTTAACACAGATTTCCCCAAAGAGGGAATGACAATAGGCTCTGGAGACACAATAATTGATATATGTAGCGCCACAAAACAGCCTAACGGTGACTTGACACTAACTACTATTTTTAGGTGTGGAACTACTGATACCCAAAAGGAGTATTCTTATGGCGACTTTGATTATATCGAGGACACTTGGTACAAAGTGTCTTGCAATCGGTATAATGAATATTGCAGCATAGAGATACAAGCAAACAACACTGGAAAGGACCGTAAACTGGCATTTTCAGTAACTGGTCATAATAGCAAGGGCGTGAAACAAGAATATAGTTATGGGTCACAGCTTATAGTCGTCTTGCAAAAGGCAGAGTGATGTTGATGTGTCTGCTAAATTGATTTGTGAAATTTAGCATTTTTTACCTTTTCGTTTAACATATTTTATATTTGTTTTTTGTGCTTAACATTATTTGCCATAATTTTGACGATATAAAGTTAATTCAAATTTTAACTCATTAATAAATTAATCATGAAAACAAAATTAATTAAACCAAATTACTAAATTATACAAACATGAAAAAAATATTATTTTTAAGTATCGCATTGCTTGCTATGCTTCCTCTGTTGTCGTCGTGTGACGATGATAATGTTGATTGTGATGTGTTTAAACCATTCAAATTAAACATCCCGGAAAACCAAGTCGTAAAGATTGCGCCTGAAGGCGGATGGTTTGAGGTGTATGCATTGACAACCGATAAAGATGGTAATGTTCTTGACTTGTTCTTTTATAGCGATGGACCGATTAATAACTGGTCGTATGGCGACTATACTTACTATGAATACGATACATACAAAGTGGCCTATAACCGAGCCATTCGCCATGCATTTGTTGAGGTGTATGCAAACAACACTGGAGAGAAAAGGAAAATAACTATGCGTTTTTGTCCGTGTGGTCCTACGTATGCAGGCTATGAAACTATTGTTGAACAGGAACCTTTGTGGTTTTGTGAATTAATGTTTTAATTTCAACTGAGTGGATATGAAAAAGATATTGTTTCTTGGAATTGCGTTAGTGTCGATAATTGCTTTGTTTGCATCGTGCGACGATGACGATAACTACGAATTTAAGCAATTTAAGATAAATATTATGGAAAATGAGGTAGTTAATGTCGCACCTCAAGGTGGCAGTTTTGAAGTCTTTGCTTTGACAAAAGACAAGAAAGGAAATGCTGAACACCTGACGATTGAAGGGACAGGGAAGTATTCATCGGGCGACTACGACTATCTGGAGCGTGATGATTATAAAATCACTTATAACAGAACCACACGCCATACAACGATTGAGGTTTACGCCAACAATACCGGCGATAAGCGGGATTTATTTATTGATGTAACGCCCAAAGGACCGGTGTATGTGGGTTATCTGATTCATGTAGCACAAGAATCTGCAAAATAGAGTTTTACATAAAGTCAATCTTTAGCAATCATCCCATGCCGACAGCCTTTGGCGCGGGATGATATTTTTTGAGATGTTTTAATGTTGTTGGGCGTTTGTAATATTGCTTTTCGCCAAATGTGCGAGGTTATTTTTTGCCTTTATTTATAATGTAAATTCCGGCAGCTGCCAAGGCTCCTGCCAGCACATACTTTAAAAGAAACGGCTCGCCCAAGCATAGGCATGAAGTTAGTGCGCCCACCACAGGTATGAGCGAATTGTAGATGGCGACCTTGCCCACAGGGTTGCATGAGAGCAACTTGTTGTAGAGGGCAAAGCCAATGCTGCTTATGCCAATGAGCAGCAGCAAGATTACCACACCCCAAAGTGTGACCTGAGGCAACGTGCCGCCCATGATGAGTGCAGGCACCACCAGCAAGCCGCCGCCAAGCGCCAAGCTATAGCCTGTGCCCACAAAGATGTCAACACGGCTGCTCAACGAGCGCGTCATCAGTCCGGCAAACGCGCCGCACAGCGCATTGAGGATAATCATGCCATCGCCCATCATAGTGAACTGTCCGCTTTGGGCACCGCCCAGATTGAGTGCAAAAATGCCTGCCGCGCCCATCACACAGCCCACAATCTTGCGCACCGTGAGCCGGTCGCTGCGAAAAAACACGCATGCCAACAGCACCACCACAAACACGCTCATGGAGTTGAGGATGGCAGCACGCGACCCGGCGCTATGCGACAGTCCGAAATAGAAAAAGGCATAGTGCAACGTGGTGTTGAGCAACGAGAACACAAGCACAAACCACCAGTCGCTGCGGCGGCGTAGCGCAAAACGCTGCCCTCGGGCTTTGGCTATGGCAAGAATTATCAGCCCCGACACCAAAAACCTGATGCCGGCAAACAGCATCTTGCCGGCCGTCATCTGTGAGGTGATGCAAAACTGCTCAAACCCCAGTTTGATGAGAGGATAAGCCCAGCCCCATGCCACCGCTGCCGTGAGGGCAAACACGCTCACCCACAACGGTCTGCGGAACAGGCTCTCGCTCACCGCCTCATTCTCTGTTTCGCCTTTCATGTTCTGCTTAGCCTATCAAGTCAAAACGCCAGCATCAAGCCAATGATTGCCAATAGCACCAGCACAACACACACTATCACTATCAACTGCTTTGCCGAGAAACGGCGACGTTGTTCTTTATCCATATTCTAAAGCTTTAAATAAAATAGTCGGCACAAAATTACTCTTTTTTGCCCAAAAAGGCAAACATGCCTTGCTGCTCAACCGGGGCAATGCACATGTAATCACCATCATTCACATGTGTTTCTACCGCTCAGCGAGCATTTCTTTGCTGCAAATACTTGCAGAACCGAAACTTTTCTGCGAATATTGCAATACGAAATGTAAGCCAAACAAAGAAATGAAGAACAAAATTTTAGCACTTATGCTCACAGCGCTGAGCCTCACGGCAAGTGCACAGCAAAATCAAGAATATGGCTTTAGCCATAGTTTAGAACCGTTTAAGTGGGCCAACAACACCCCGTCAGATTGTCCTTTTGAGCAATCGCGCAAATTTCATGAAGTGGTTTTCACAGGCCGTTTTGCCAACTATACCAACGCCGATACTTGGTACCCTTCGTGGGCCGACGACGACAACATGTATTCGCCCTGGACCGACGGTTATTTGCTTAACGACAGCCTCGACCATTATTACCCCTATCGTTACCCCGACCCCGAACACTCGTGCTACTCGCTGCACCGCACCGACAAGGCCGGCAACAGGCGAAACCCATCAACGGCACAAGCCAAGATTGTGGGCAACGACCCCATGAACCTGCAAGTGATTGACCTGAAGCCCGAGATTGAGGGCAATCCTGCGCCCTACGGCGGGCGCTACCCATGCGGCTCGCTGGTGCATAACGGAGTGTGGTACTACGGTACTTACTGCCTCACCAACCGCGGCGACTCGGGCTGCAACGGCGTGGGATGGACTCAATTCGGTCCCTTTGTGGGCTTCCGCATCTCAAAGGACTACGGCAAAACATGGACCGACTGCCCTTGCACGCCATCGCAACCGCTCTTTGGCGAAAACCCTGCCGTGGCACCGGTGAAAATAGGTGCTCCGCACTTTGTTGACTTCGGCAAAAACATGCAGCACTCGCCCGACGGTTATGCCTATCTGGTGGCACACGGAGCATCTACTATGGAGGCGTGGAACGGCTGGATTCAAGGCGACGAAATCTATCTGTTGCGCGTGCGCCCATCGGTTGAAAACATCAACAACCCCAACGCCTATGAGTTTTACGGCGGCACCGACAAGAAAGGCAAGCCCGTGTGGACCAAGAATTTTGCCGAGATACGTCCGCTGCTCAAATGGGACGGTCGTCTGGGCTGCGTGACCATCACCTACAACCCCGGCTTAAAGAAATACCTCATGTGCATCACCCGCGGCTATCGCAATCTGCAATGGGACAACGGTCGCTACGACACCATGATACTTGAATCGGACCACCTTGACCGCGGTTGGCGCATGCTCAAATACATGGACCGCTTTGGACCGGTGGCATACTTCGTGAACATTCCATCGAAATTCATCTCAGCCGACGGCAAGACCATGTGGCTATGCTACTCAGCCAATTGGCACAACAAACATGCCGGCGGTGCGCCTTACGGCAGCCATTACTCAATGAGCCTGCACGAGTTCACAATTGAATAATCACCTTTTAAAAAAGAGTTATTAATGCATAAAGCACTCTATGTGATGATAGCTTGCCTGATGGCATTACCCATGCAAGCTAAAAAAACGCCCATCTATAAAGACCCCAAACAGCCCATTGAGAAGCGCGTTGACGACCTTTTGAGCCGCATGACGGTTGAGGAGAAAGTGATGCAACTGTGCTGCTGGTATATGGCTGAAGGCAGCGAGATTTATCGTTCGTCGCCCGAGCACTCAATGCAGGACATTGAGGACAACATACTCAAAGGCTACGGCTCGGTGAGCACCCCGGCTCGCAACCTCTATGCCGAACAATCGGCTGAGATGATAAACAAGATGCAACAGATAGCCATCACCAAGACGCGACTGGGCATTCCGGTGCTGGTGGGCGACGAAGCACTCCACGGCATCGATGTGAAAGGCGCATGCTGCCTTCCGCAGCCCATTGGCATGGCTGCCACCTGGAATATTGACCTCATGCACAAAGTGGCAACAGCAATAGGCAAAGAGGCCCAT
This sequence comes from Muribaculaceae bacterium, assembly GCA_051871515.1. Lineage (GTDB taxonomy): Bacteria > Bacteroidota > Bacteroidia > Bacteroidales > Muribaculaceae > SFTJ01. Next base: position 14,710 of record JBJECY010000052.1, read on the forward strand.
TCCACCGGAGTGCGACAAGTGATGTCGCCTGTGCTCGACTTGGGTCGCGAGCCTCGTCACGGCCGCTTCTATGAGACCTTTGGCGAGGACCCGCTGCTGGTGTCGCTCATGGGCGGTGCCTTTGTGAGCGAGGTGCAAAGCCAAGGCGTGGTGTGCACACCTAAGCACTTCGTTGCCAACTTTGTGGGCGAAGCAGGCCGCGAGGGCGCAAACATGGAAATCTCAGAACGTGCCCTGCGCGAAACGCATTTTGTGCCCTATGAATACGCCGTGCGCCAATGCGGCGCCTTGGGCATCATGACAGCCTACAATGCCGTTGACGGCGTGCCCTGCGCCATCAACAAGTGGCTCATGCAAGACATTCTGCGCGACGAATGGGGATTTAAAGGCATTGTTGTTTCTGACTGGAGCAGCGTGCCCCACCTGCGCAACTTTCACCATTGCATCGACAGTCTGCAACAAGGTGCCGTGCTGGCTGTGCGTGCCGGCATGGACATTGACCTGCCTCACGGCGAGAGCTTCATCAAACTGGTGCAGGCGGTGAAACAAGGGCAACTATCAGAAAGTGGACTCAACGTGAACGTGGGCCGCGTGCTGTGGCTAAAATTCCATCTCGGGCTGTTTGAAAACCCCTACGTTGACGCCGCACAAGGCAAACTGCTGCGCGACTGCGCCGAGCATCGGCAGCTTGCACGCCAAATGGCTCGCGAAAGCATTGTGCTGCTCAAAAACGACGGCACTCTGCCCATTGGCAACAGCGTGAAACGCATTGCCGTGCTGGGGCCAAACGCCGCCGAGGTGCGACTGGGCGGTTACACTGCCAACGATGTTAACCCCGTGAGCCCCTTAGACGGACTGCGCAACATCTTGGGCGACAAGGTGGAACTGGTTTATCAAAAAGGAGCCGGCATCTTCAATAGCGACTCAACAGAGGTTGAACGCGCCATTGAAGCCGTGAAAACCTGCGATATGGCAATACTCTTCATGGGCGGCGACGGCAACAACAGCGGCCAGGGAACAGGCGGCGAAACGGTTGACCGCATCGACCTCCGGCTAATGGGCAAGCAAGAAGAGTTTATCAGCAAGGTTGCCGAAACAGGCAAACCCGTGGTGGTGGTTTTGGTTGACGGCCGCCCGGTGGTGATGAGCCAATGGTTCAACAAGGTTAACGGCGTGGCAATGATGTGGTATGCCGGCGAGGAAGGCGGCAACGCAATTGCCGAGGTGCTCAGCGGCGAGTTCAACCCCTGCGGCAAATTGCCATGCACATTCCCCATTTCCACCGGTCAATGCCCGCTCTATTACAGCTGCTACCCCATGGGGCGTGCAAGCCGCTCGGCTGAAATCAGCGTCCCCTACGATAACTATCGCTACAATCCGCAATTTCCCTTTGGCTTTGGGCTGTCATACACCACATTCAGCTACTCAGACCTCACCATTGAGCACGACAACAGCACGTCGCCGGTGGTGACAGTTGAAATCACCAATACAGGCTCAGTGCCGGGCACAGAGGTGGCGCAGCTCTATCTGGCAAGCAAAACCAGCCGCGTGGTGAGGCGCGTGAAAGAGCTGAAATCATTCAAGCGAGTACACCTTGAGCCGGGCGAAACAAAAACGGTGAAGTTCACCCTTGCCGAAACCGACTTTATGTTCCTCAACGAGAAACTGCAAAAAGAAGTTGGCGAAGGCTCCTATGAAGTGACCGTTGGCCCCGATGCCATGCACGGACAAAAAGCACAGCTCACTGTGAAGCAATAACACTGGGGGGCACACCACACATAACCCACACACCGCGTTGCATTGCGCAAGTTTTTGCGCAGTGCAACGCTTGCTTTTATCCCAAAACTGCATCCATTTCACAAAAACGCCGGACTCCCAAAAAGCAAAATGCCACATTGAGCACCAAACATACACAAAAAGGGCTTAGATATTAATAAACAGGTTACGACAACATTACATACCCGTAAAATCTTGCTTTTTACACAGAAATTAACAAATTTGTTAACCAATATTACTTTTATTTCAGTAATTTTGCCAAAAATACTTACTTATATTATTCAAACTTAATTTATAAACAAAAAACAATCTTTATGAGAAAGACTATTCTGCAACGCTTAGGCGTTGGCATCTTATGTTGTTTCGCTTTAGGAGCAGGGACAGCCTATGCAGGCACAAGCCCCAATCCACAAAGCACACAACAGAGTGTGAAAGTTAATGGTATCGTGAAAGACAGCAATGGCGACCCAATAGTTGGAGCCAGTGTGCTTGTGAAAGGTACCACATCGGGCGTATCAACTGACCTTGACGGTCGCTTCAGCTTGAATGCAGGTCCAAACGACGTACTCATTGTCAACTATGTGGGCATGAAGTCACGCGAAGTGAAGGCATCAGAAAGCTCAATTATAGTTCTTAGTGACGACGCTGCACAGCTCGACGAGCTGGTAGTGCTGGGTTACGGAGCAGCACAAAAGAAGCAAGACCTTTCAGCAGCAGTTGGCGTGGTGCGTGACGCCGAATCGTTGGCACAACGTCCTGTTACCTCAACCGAAGGCATGCTTCAAGGTCAATTACCAGGCGTTACCATCGAGTCGAACGGTGGCGACCCAACATCAACCCCATCAATTGTGATTCGTGGCCAAGGTTCGCAAAATGGCGACAATGTGCTGTGGGTGGTTGACGGTATTCCCGGCGCACCAATCCCATCAATCAGCGACATTGAGAGCGTAGTTGTGCTCAAGGACGCCGCCTCTGCCGCTATCTACGGTGCCGTTTCAGGTGCCGGCGGTTGTGTGCTCGTAACCACCAAGAAAGCTAAGGAAGGCGCTGTTTCAGTGTCTTACGACGGCGTGGTTGGTATTCGCCAAGCAAGCAACCTGCCTAAGGGCCTCACCGCAGAGCAACAAATTGAAATGCGCAAGATTTCTTATGCTAACGCAGGTCTCTCGTTGCCCGATGGCTGGGACACCACCAAGAACCCATGGGTGGGCACCAATCGCACCGACTGGATGGATGAAATCTTCCGCACTGCTCTCTATCACCGTCACAACGTATCGCTCAACACAGGTACAGAAAGCGCTAAGAACCGTTTCTCGTTTGCCTACGACAGCAACGACGGTACTCTTATCAACACCTACGACTATAAGACCACTTTGCACTACGACGGTTCATTTAAAATCAACAAGTGGGTCACCATCAATGAAGACCTCACTTGGCGTAGCAGCAAGTCTCGTACAAAAGACACCAATTCGGGTTACACCGGCGTAATCCTGAGCGCCATCATGATGCCAAGCTCAGCAAGCGTTTATCAAGCCGACGGCTCTTTCGGCGGTACCACCACTGAAGACCCCGAATACATTGCAAGATACGGCAGCAACTATGCCGACATTCACGGCGACGCTGTGAACCCGGTTCGTTTGCTCACCGCTGAAAACAACTACGACCGCACAAGCGACCTGTGGAGCACCACTTCACTCACAGTGGGCAACATCATCCCAGGCCTCAAATTTGTGAGCCGTTACACCTACAACCAAACCAACAACTACTACAAGCACTTCAACCCACGCCGTCCTGAAGTTGGTAAGCCTCAAGGATTCAACACCCTTACCGAAAGCTCTTACCGCTACAGCAAGTGGCTCACCGAGAACACCCTCACCTACGATAACACCTTTGGTAAGCACACCGTGGGCGCATTGCTCTCAACTACTGCCGACCGCACCTACACTCGCGGCATGCAAATTGAAGGTAAAGACATCAGCGACGAGTCAGAATATCTGCAATACATGGCATTTGCCGACTCTTACTCGGTTGACGACTGGTTGACCGGTCCTGATGCCAACGTAGCTATTATTGCTCGTGCTTCTTATTCGTTCGACGACCGCTACTTCCTCACCGCTTCTTGGCGTCGTGACTATGCAAGCCGTCTGCCTAAGGAAAACAACTACGGCGACTTCCCTGCTGTGACCGCTGCATGGAAAATCTCAAACGAAAAATTCTTCCCAAAGAGCAACGCCATCAACCTGCTCAAGATTCGTGGTTCGTGGGGTCGCGTTGGTAACCTCGGTTCAATTGGCTACAACTACAAATCAGCCAACCTGAGCAAGACCACTTGGAACGAACAAGCACAATACGGTGTTGAAAACAACAGCACTTGGATGGCTATGTGGTATCTCAACTCAGTGGTTAACCCCAACCTTACTTGGGAAACATCTGAGCAATTCGACCTTGGTCTCGATGCTTCATTGCTCAACAACCGCCTGAGCATCTCTCTTGACTACTACAACAAACGCACCTTCAACCTTATCCAAACCCAATCAATGAACTGGCCAAGCTACATTGGTCTTAGCGCTCAGCTCGTGAACATGGGTGAAGTGCGCAACCGTGGTTTTGAGGCACAAATCACTTGGAGCGACAAGGTGAACAAAGACTGGTCGTACTTCGTAACCGGCAACTTGGCTTACAACAGCAACAAGGTTACCGACATTGGCGTTAAGGACTCAGAAGGCAATTCAGGCGTATGGTCAGGCGATGGCAGCTTCCGTAACATTCCTTACATCTACCAAACCTGTGAGGGCGAACCAGTTAACTCATTCTACCTCATCCGCAGCCTTGGCATCTTCCAAAGCGACGCTGAAGCACAAGCTTACACCAAAGACGGCAACATGATTCAGCCAAACGCCAAAGCAGGCGACCTGAAGTTTGAAGACTACAACGGCGACGGCAAGATTGACAACGCCGACCGTCAATACATGGGCAGCGCAACTCCAAAATGGACCTATGCACTCACCGCAGGCTTCACTTGGAAAGACCTCAGCGTAAGCGCCATGTTCCAAGGCGTGGGCGGTGCTCAAGCATTCTATGCAGGTAAGTACATGCTCCTCAGCGATGTTGAAGGCAACTTCAACCGCTCAGCCGAAATCCTCAACGCTTGGAGTCCATCTAACACCGGCAGCGACATTCCTCTGCTTTCAAAGAACGACCCCAACTCTAACTTCTCTACTGCAAGCTCTTGGTATCTTGAAGATGCTGACTATCTGCGTCTGAAGAACCTCACCGTGAGCTACGACCTCACCCGAGCCATTCGCCAAGCCACTCACCTGGGCATGCGCAGCAGCTCTCTCTCGGTTTACTTCAGCGCCGAAAACCTCTTCACCATCACCAGTTATTCAGGCGTTGACCCCGAATGTGGTGGCTGGGATGCTCTGAAATATCCGGTATCGAAGGTTTATTCATTCGGTGTTAAACTCACCTATTAATCTCTTCAATACCACAAGATTTCTCAAATACTCATAATTAGCAATAAATGATTTTATACATTATGAAAAAATATATTTTAGGCCTTGCAGTATCATCATTGGCATTCATTTCAGTGTCATGCTCTGATTTCCTTGATACCCAACCCGAAGGCCAACCCACAACAACCACATATTTCACCAACGACCAGCAAGCAATCGACGCTATAGACATCCTCTATGCCGACGTGCAACAAGAAGGCTGCTTTGGTCGCGAATTCTTCTGGGAACAAGGAGCAGCTTGCGATGTAGTGTGGGGTCGTACCCGCGGCTACAACGGTCTCGCCACATTTGATTACAGCGGCGACTTCAGCCCTCTCACCTCTGTTTGGACTCGTCTCACCCGCACTCAGGCTCGCGCCAATTGGGTGATTGAACGCCTCCTTGAGAAGCAAGAAGGCCAATCCCTCACCAGCGTTGAGACTCGCTCTCTGGGTGAAGCCTACTTTATGCGCGCTCTCACACACTTCTACATCGCTTACCGCTACGGTACCGACAAGCAAGGTGTGCCTTTCTGCCGCTACGAGGACTTTGAGGGTGGTTATGACAACTCAATCCCAACTCAACAAGCCACTGTTATGGAAAACTACAAGCTCATCGTTGAGGACCTTGACAAAGCTTGCGCACTGCTGCCTCGCTTTGAAGAATATGACGCCGACAACCGCGGTCGTGCTCACAAGGCTGCTTGCGTGGGCTACAAGGCTAAGACTTACGCTTACTGGGCTACTTGGGATGCTTCACAATGGAACAACGTGATTTCAAGCGTTAACGAGCTTGAAAGCACCTACGGTCGTGACCTTGCTGAATCATACGCACAACTCTTCTCATCGGATTTTGCCGACTTCTGGACTAAAGAATACATCTGGACTATTCCTGGCAACGGCGGTTCAAACCCTGGCGGTTCAGAATTCCCTGGTGTAGTTCTTGAAAACAAAGGTTGGGGTATCTACAACGGTTGGGGTCAAAACAAGCCTTCTTACGACATCTACGAAGAGATGATGAAAGACGGTGCAGGCAATGACCGTATCGTGCGCTCTATCCTTGAATACGGACAAGAATTCCAATTCAACGGCAAGACCATGTATTTCTATTCAACTGCCGATGTTGAATCAGGCTTCATGATTAACAAATACATGGACCCATTCAAGCACAAAGGTCTTGACGATGGTTCAACTGACTACGTGAGCGGCAACGGCGACTGGCCAACAGCTCGCGTAAACTTCCCGCTGCTGCGCTTTGCTGACTGCTTGCTGCTTCGTGCCGAGGCTTACCTCATGACTGGCAACGCTAAGCAAGCAACTGTTGACATCAACCGCGTGCGCACTCGCTCACACTTGCAACCTCTCACTGCCGATGCTACCGGCGCCGACCTCTATCACGAACGTCGTTGCGAGTTGGCATTTGAGTTCTCTGACCACCTCTACGACATCAAGCGCTGGAACCGCTCGACCAACGCCGAGCTCAAAGCACTTGCCGATGCCGAACTCAATGCTCACCCACGCGTGCGCCACTACGATAACCGCGCCGACATGAACTCAGCATTTGAAGTTGGTCCGTATCTCGACTATCAAAACAAGAACACTTACCAACCTCACATGATTGTGTTCCCATATCCATCGAACGAAATCACCAAAGCCGGCGGTATGCTCAAGCAAAACGAAGGTTATTAATATCATCACCCGCTGGCTTATAGTTCAAAGCCATTAAGCCAGCTGTGAATCATCAGGAGGTCGGCACCCACGGTGCCGGCCTCTGTTGCTTTTATGTACATCAACAGCCCATTTAACTAAAGTTTGCACACGCTATTAGCGGTTTGGCAAATTATTTTTTGTAACTTTGCTAATATATAGAACCCAACATCCTTAAACCACTAAAAATTAAGCCAAATAGGCCTTTAGAGTTTATGATAATAACAACTTTGATTTTTTGAGTAGATGATACCTGTTTTGAGGGGGCAATGGGTTTCCATTGCGAGCGAAAAACAGAATCACAGATGACAAAGTAAGTTTGCGCATAACCATCTAATTGCAACGATTTGGAATTAGCCCTATAACGATTCTAATAAACCTAAAATAGCTATTTTTTATGAAACACTTTGCACTATTAGTGATGAGCATAATCATGCTTGCCTCATGCAGCCAAAAGCCGCAAACCATTACCGTAAACTACGCAACCATCAACATGCGCTATGACAACCCCGACGACAGTGCCAACAATTGGAAGTTCCGCAAAGAGCGCATGGCTCAATTCATCACCGATGAACAGCTCGACATTTTTGGCACGCAAGAGTTGCTCAACAACCAGGTTGAGGACCTCAAGCAATTGCTGCCCGGTTATAGCATGGTGGGCGTGGGCCGCGACGACGGCGCTAAGGAAGGCGAATATGCCGCCATCTTCTATGTCACCGACCGCTTTGAAGCCCTCGACAACGGCACTTTCTGGCTCAGCGAAACGCCCGACAGCGTGGGCCGCATGGGATGGGATGCCGTGTGCACGCGCATTGCCACCTGGGCTAAGCTGCAAGAAAAAAGCACCGGCAAAGTGTTTATGGCTGTGAACACCCACTTCGACCACGTGGGCGTGGAAGCTCGCCGACAAAGCGCATTGCTCATCATCGACAAGATAAAAACCATTGTTGGCGACAAACCGGCTATCGTCACCGGCGACTTCAACGTTGACGACCAAAGCGAAGCCTATCGCACCATCACCACCAATGAGTTTGTGCTCAATGATGCCTATAAGATTGCACAAGCGGTTGAAGGTGTCAACTACACATGGCACGAGTTCGGCAAACTGCCTGCCCAGGAGCGTTCAAAGATTGACTTTATTTTTGTAACACCGGGCATAGAAGTGACTCGCGCCTACATTCCGCAAGAAGACCCGGCTGCGCCGCTTAGCGACCACAACCCGCACGTGGCAACGCTGCAATTCTGAGCTAACCAACCACCTGATTCACACAACATCAACCATTAGCACAGCATGAAAATAGGCATTGACTTAGGAGGCACCAACATACGCGTTGGAGCCGTTGAAAATGGCATTATTGTGGAAAGCAACACCATGCGCACGCCACAAACCGACAATCAGCAGGTGGTGATTGACGCCCTTGTTGAAGCAATCAAACAAGTGGCTGGCACGAACAAAATCGAAGGCATTGGCATTGGCGTGCCATCGGTGGTCGATTGGCAAAAGGGCATTGTTTACAACGTGATGAACATCCCTTCATGGCGCGAAGTACACATCAAGGACATTCTTGAAAGCATATTTAACGTGCCGGTGGCTGTGAACAACGATGCCAACTGCTTTGCTTTGGGCGAAAAGATGTTTGGCGACGCCTCGTGCTACGACGATGTGGTGGGGCTCACCCTTGGCACCGGCGTAGGCTCAGGGCTAATCATCAACGGCAAGCTTTACAGCGGTCGTAACACCGCAGCAGGCGAGGTTGGCTCTCTGCCATATCTCGATAGCGACTACGAGCACTATTGCAGCAGCGGCTTTTTTGTTGAGCACGGCACCACAGGACACCAAGCCTCTATTGACGCTTGCAACAACAACCCGCAAGCCCTTGCGCTGTGGCAAGAATTTGGCACGCACATAGGCGCACTGATTAAAGCGGTGCTCCTTGCCTACGACCCACAAGCCATTGTGCTGGGAGGCAGCATTGCCAAAGCCTACGACCTTTTCAAAGAACCAATGTACGCCTCGCTGCAAGACTTTCTGTATCCCACAATGGTGCAAAAGCTTGCCATCATGACGTCGCGCACGCCCAACGTTGCCATCTTTGGCGCATCGGCACTGGTGTGACACTCCCCCACCGCCACAATTCCTAAGAACCCACAACAACACCAAGCATATCACCAAGCATGAAAGTATTCAACCGAATCATCGCTATCTTCATCGTAGCAGTCCTGCAAGCCGGGGCGGCTTATGGCAGCAAACAAGCTGTTGACTATGTAAATCCCATGATTGGCACAGGCGGCCACGGACACACCTACCCCGGTGCCACCGTGCCTCACGGTGCCGTGCAGCTTAGCCCCGACACTCGCACCGGCGACTGGGATGCCTGCGGCGGATACTACTACGACGACAACACCATTCAAGGATTCTCGCACACCCACCTGAGCGGCACCGGATGCGCCGACCTTGCCGACGTGCTTTTTCACCCTACCGTTGAGACAGGCACACCCGGCAACCTCTATTCGCCCGCGCCATTCAGCCACAGCAACGAGACCGCCTCACCGGGATATTACAGCGTGAAGCTCAACAATGGCATCACAGCCGAGCTGACCGCCACCACCTACTGCGGCGTGCACCGCTACAGCTATCCCAAAAATGGCACTCCGCAAATGGTGATTGACCTCACTTGGGTGCTTGGCGAAGAGACATTCTATGAAGCCATGCTGCAACAGACCGCTGCCAACGAGGTGGTGGGAATGCGCAACTCATGCGGATGGGTCGATAAGCAACACGTCTATTTTGTGGCACAATTCTCAAGCCCAATCACCGGATTCAAGGGCTATGAAGGCAACCAAGCCGTTGACGGCAACAAAGTCACCGGCAAAGCCGTGCAAGGCGTGCTCACCTTTGCCAAACGCAACGTGACCGTGAAAGTGGCACTCTCAACCGTGAGCATCGACAATGCCCGGCAAAACCTGATGCACGACACCGGCAACGCCTTTAACTTCAACGCCGTGCGCCGTCAGGCTCGCGACTCTTGGCAGAAAGCGCTGTCGTGCTTCACCATCACCGACCCCAACGAAAACAACAAAACGATATTCTACACCGCCCTCTATCACTCATTGGTGGTGCCAAACATCGTAAGTGACGCCAACGGCGACTATCGCACCCACAACGACAAGGTGAAACGCCTCGATGCCAACCGCAAAGAATACAGCACCCTATCGTTTTGGGACACCTTCCGCGCTTGGCATCCGCTCATCACGCTCATCGACGCTCCGTTGGTGAGCAACATAGTGAACTCGGCACTCAACTGCTACGATGCCAACGGCGAATTGCCTATTTGGCCGCTCTCGTCGGGCGAAACGGGCTGTATGATTGGCTATCACTCGGCAGCCGTGATTGCCGAAGCCTATCTGAAAGGCATCAACGATTTCAACACCGACTTGGCGCTCAAAGCCATGATTGCCACCGCCAACACCCATCGCAAAGGGCTCGACTATTATGTGCGCAACGGCTTCATTCCGCAGAACGTGAAACGCGAATCGGTGTCGTGCTTGCTTGAATATGCCTACGATGACTGGGCAATAGCCCAATATGCCCGCGCCATTGGCCGCAACGATGTGTATGAGCAATACTCGCGCCGCGCTCAGCAATATGCCAATGTGTTTGACGGCGGCACACGCTTTTTCCGCGGCAAGCGCAGCGACGGCAACTGGCAAACGCCATTCAACCCCTATGAAGTGGGGCACGCCTACACCGAAGCCACCGCTTGGCAATACCGCTTCTTTGTGCCTCACGATGTCAACGGCATGGAGCAATTGTTTGGCAGTCGCCAACAATTCAAAGCCGCACTCGATTCAATCTACACCGCCGAAAGCGACACTTCAGCCGACTTGGTTGATATTACCGGCTGCATCGGTCAGTATGCCCACGGCAACGAGCCAAGCCACCATATCTCCTATCTCTATTCCTACATTGGCGAGCCGTGGAAAACTCAGGAACGCAACCTGCAAGTGCTCAACACCCTTTATAGCGCTACCCCCGACGGGTTATGCGGCAACGAGGACTGCGGACAGATGTCGGCATGGTATGTGCTCACCAGCATAGGGCTCTACTCGGTGTGCCCGGCATCGTGCCAATTCATCCTCACCACTCCCCTCTTTGAGAAAGCCTCAATCAGGCTCACCAACGGCAAGACGCTCACCATTGTGGGCGGCGACAGCAAGGCAACGCCCTACATTGCACGCGTGCAGCTCAACGGCGAGGACATCACCACCACCTATCTCACCTACGACCAAATCATGCAGGGCGGCACTCTCACGTTCACACTCAGCGACAAGCCCACCGACTGGGGCACACAGCCGCAAGCCGCACCGCACTCAGCAACACAAGGGCTAATGGCTTCAATACCCTATGTTGATACCGACCTCTACCTCTTTGAGGGCGAGGTGACCACAGCGATAGGCACAGCAACACCGGGAGCCGAGGTGCGATATACCCTCGACGGCAGCGAGCCGTCGCAGCAATCGCTGCTCTACACCCAACCGCTGCGCATCACCGCCACCACCCAAATCAAGGCTAAAGCCTATAAGCCCGGCTATGAGCCAAGCCGCACCATGAGCATCACCGCCACTAAGGCAGAATATGCTCCGCCGGCACAGCTTAGCGAGCAAGAGCAAGCCGCTCTCACTCAGGGCATTGAATACAGCTACTACGAAGGGCCGTTCCTGGTTGTTGAAGACATCAAGGGCACACCGATTGCCACAGGCACCATGCCCGAGCCATCAATTAGCAACCCTCGCCAACCCGACCATTTTGCATTTGTGTTTGAAGGCTACATCATGCTGCCTGAAACAGGCATCTACACCTTCAGCACCACCAGCGACGACGGCAGCGTGCTGCTCATCGACGGCAATCTGGTGGTTGACAACAACGAGAGCCACGCCGCCGTGAGAGCCACCGGACTGGCTGCGCTGCAAAAAGGCTTGCACCGGTTCACCATAAAGTATTTCGACGACTACGAGGGCGAATCGTTTGCCTGGGGTTGGAAAACGCCCGGCAGCAACACCATGAGCCGCATACCGGCTTCGGCACTTTTCCACATCAAGAAATAAAATTCATAACAGCTAACACATAACTACGATGAAACTCATCACCCGAAACATCACCATTGCGGCATGCGCCGTGGCAACAGCCCTTGTCACAGCCACCGCTCCAGCCTCGGCACAAAGCTGCGGCAACGACAGCATCTACAAGATTCCATATAAAGACACCTATGTGAAAGAGGCGCTTGTGGCCGAAAACAGCTATCGCACAGCCAAGCCCCAAACCACCAACCTGCCCAAAAGCTTCGACGAAGCCCGGCAGGTGCTGCCTGTGCCCATCTGGGAAGGGCACCAAGAGGAAATTGACATGTATTGGCGCGCATGGCAGATTGGCGTGAAAAACATCTGCAATCCGCAACCCGGTTCGGGCTTTGTGTCGCCCTACATTGATACCGCCTACAACGGCAACATCTTCATGTGGGACTCATCGTTCATTCTCATGTTTTCACGCTACGGAGCACGGTTCTTCGACTTTCAGGGCACGCTCAACAACTTCTATGCAAAGCAACACCCCGACGGCTTTATCTGCCGCGAGATACACGCCGACGGCTCAGACTGCTTTGAGCGATACGACCCCGTGAGCACCGGTCCAAACCTCATTCCTTGGTGTGAACTGGTTTATTATCAGCAATATGGCGACATCAACCGTCTGCACAAAGCATTCCCGCCGTTAGTGGCTTATTACAAGTGGCTACGTCTGAACCACACTTGGCGCAACGGCACCTACTGGTCGAGCGGATGGGGCACCGGTATGGACAATATGCCGCGCGTGAAAAAGGAATACAACCCCATCTTCAGCCACGGGCACATGATTTGGCTCGACACCAACCTGCAACAATACATGACTGCATACCAACTGCTCAAAATAGGATTCTACATTGAGCGTTGGCAAGAAATTGAAGACTTTGAAGACGAAGCCAAGATGCTTAAAAAATACATCATGAGCAACCTTTGGGACGAAAAGACATCGTTTCTCTACGACCAGTATGCCGACGGCTCGCTCTGCACCACCAAAGGCATTAGCGCATTCTGGGCTTTGCAGACCGACATTCTCAACAACGAGCAGACCCGCCGTCTTGTTGCCCACCTGCAAGACCCAAAAGAATTTAAGCGCCCCGGCATGGTGCCATCAATAAGCGCCGACAGCCCAAAATACAACGAAAACGGCCGTTACTGGCAAGGCGGCGTTTGGCCCGGCACCAACTATATGATTATTGACGGACTGTGGCAAAAGGGATTCAAGAAAGAAGCCCGCGAAATAGCCCTCAACCACTATCATCAAGTGTTTGAGGTGTATAAAAACACAGGCACATTCTATGAATACTATGCACCTGAATCAATGAACCCCGGCTTCATGGCACGCAAAGAGTTCATCGGCTGGACCGGCTTAGCACCGATTGGCGAGTTTTTAGAGTTCATAATTGGCATACGCGCCGATTACCCCGAAAACACCATCACTTGGGACCTCAACCTCACCGAAGCCAACGGCATTGAGCGATATCCTTTTGGCCCTGACGGCAACATCACCCTCAAAGCCGCCAAGCGCACCAATGCAGCCGCCGAGCCGCACATCACCATTGACAGCAACGTGGCGTTCACACTCAAAGTGTTCTATGGTTCAAAAACCAAAGTGATTGACGTGCAACCAGGCAACAAAACCTATTGATTATGAACATACTTCGCAAAGCATTTATCATTGCAGCCGCCATTGCGCTGGCAGCCACAGCCTCGGCGCAAAGCAACAAGCGCATGGCGTTTGACAGCAATAAGCAATTTAAGATTGCTCAATTCACCGACATACACTGGTGTGACGACAGCACCACTCTGTGCCAACGCACCCTTGCCACCATGCAGGCAGTTATCAACGCTGAGCGCCCCGACCTGATTTTGCTCACCGGCGACATTGTCACCGACCACCCCGCAGTGAAAGGTTGGGAAAGCATCATCAATTTCTTTCACAAGCAAGGCATCCCTTATGCCGTGACCATGGGTAATCACGATGCCGAGTTTCTCAGCAAAGACTCAATCTACACCATGCTCACCAACGACCCCGTGTATGTGGGCGTGCGCGGCAACCAAGTGAGCGGTTACGGCAACATGACCATTGCCCTGCACGCATCCGACGGCAGCAACAAGGTGAATGGAGTGATTTACCTCATCGACTCAAACGACTATCCCACCAACAACATCTTCGGGCACTACGACTGGATTCACTTCGACCAGCTTGAATGGTACAGACGCGAGAGCGACCGCTTCGCCGCAGCCAACAACGGCAAGCCGGTGCCTTCGCTCGCCTATTTCCATATTCCTCTCATGGAATATGCCCAAGTGGTCAATAAGCCCGACACCTTTGGCACTCCCGGCGAGGGCGTGGCAGCGGGCGGCGTCAACTCAGGCTTCTTTGCGCAAGTGCTCGACAAAGGCGACATCATGGGCATCTTTGCTGGGCACGACCACATGAACGACTTCATTGGATTGCGTTCAGAGGTGGCTCTCGCCTTTGGGCGATGCAGCGGTTGGAACGCCTACGGCACCTTGCAACGAGGCGCACGCATTGTGCTCCTTCAAGAAGGCAAACGCCACTTCGACACATGGATTACCACCGAAAAAGGCAAAGAGCCTGTTTATCACTATCCCTCGGGCATCAACTCAATTGATGAAAGCGGCGAATACCTGAAGGCAAGCAACATATCGCCCAAGAAAAACGGCGTGGCATACACCTACTACGAGGGTGCCATCAAGAGCTGCAAAGAAGTTGATTCGCTGAAGCCTCTCAAAAAAGGCACCATGAGCAACTTCAACATTGACCAAGCTGCTGCCGAGGACCATTTTGCCTACGACTTCAACACCCTTTTCTACGCCCCCGAAAAGGCGGTTTACAAATTCCGCATGCGCAGCGACGACGGTGCACAGCTCACCATCGACTCGAAACTGGTGATTGACAACGACGGCAGCCACAGCGCCAACTATGTGGTGGGCATTGTGGCACTTGAAGCCGGATATCACCACATGCACCTGCGCTATTTTGAGGACTACATGGGTCAGGAGCTGAAGCTGCGCTTCCAAACCCCTAACATCGACGAGCAACCGGTAACCGACGATATGCTCTTTGTGCCCAACGGCAAAAACTAATCAGCAACCCAAAGCATCAAATTTTTGTCACATCATAAACATTAAACATCAACTCATTGACTATATGAACAAACTCAGCATCTCATCTCTGATTGCCCTTGTGGCATTGTGCGCCACCGCACCTGCCGCCAAGGCTCAATATCCAGTGCTGCTACATTCGCACAACGACTACACCCGCACCGTGCCCTTCTACGAGGCATATTCGCAACACATCTACTCAATTGAGTGCGACATGTTCTATCAGAACGGCGAGTTCCTGGTGGGTCACGATGCCGTGGACCTGCGCCCCGAGCTCACCTTCGACCGACTTTACCTGCAACCCTTAGTGAGCCTCTATAAGCTTAACGGCGGCAAGCCCTATGCCAACAGCGACTCGCCCATTCAGCTGATGGTGGAAGTGAAATCAAACAACACCAACGACTATATGGCGGCCTTTGTTGAAAAACTAAAGCAATACCCCGAGGTGTTTGACCCCGAAGTGAACCCCAACGCATGCCGCATTGTGGTAACCGGTCAATATGAGCCAAAGCCCGAGGATTTCAACAAATACCCCACCTACATCACCTTCGACGGCGACATCAACCGCGCCTATACCCCCGAGCAGCTGCAACGCGTGGCAATGTTCAGCGTGAACTTTGGCGCTTACAGCATCTGGAACGGCAAAGGCACAATCATAGCCGCAGAAAACGAAAAGGTGAAACAGCTCATCAGCAAAGCCCACAGCATGGGCAAGCCCATCCGCTTCTGGGGTGCGCCTGAGAGCCTGACCGCATGGAATACCTTCTACACTATGGGCATTGACTACATCAACACCGACGCTCCGGCTCAGTGCGCCGAGTTCTTCAGCAACTGGAAAAGCAAAAACTACGTCATCACCAATCAGGCACAAGCCCCTGCAACCCACGCAGTGATACGCAACGACCGCCTCGACAAAATCACCCGCAACTTCAGCGGTTTTCAAGACGACAAGATGCAGCTCACCGAGCGACAACCCATCTACACTCCAACCTATCGCAACGACGGCACCAATAAGCCGGTGAAAAACGTGATTCTGCTCATTGGCGACGGCATGGGACTCACACAAGTGGTTGCCACCGAGCGCATCAACGACGGCCTCACCATGATGCTGATAAAATATTTTGGCATCTCGCAAACCTCGTCGGCCGATGCCTACACCACCGACTCGGCAGCCGGCGGCAGCGCACTCGCCACTGGCGTGGCAACCAACAACCGCCACATCTCGGCTAACGCCGACGGCACGCCAAACCCATCGCTCTCCGACTTTTTCTGCGCTCGCGGCAAAAAAGTTGGCGTGGTGTCGCTGGGCAACGCCGTTGATGCCACCCCGGCAGCCTTTTTCGCTCATAACACCGAGCGCGACAGCAGCGACGCCATCACGCGCGACCTGCTCAACAGCCCCATCACGCTGCTTGCCGGCAGCGGTATGCGCGAGTTTACCCAACGCAACGACGGCATCGACATGATTGCGGCGCTGCAAAGCAAAGGATTCAGCTTTGTGACAAGCATCAACGACATCAATGCCAATCCGGGCAAAACAGTGTGCATCGACGAGGAGATGGGCGACGCCGCCAACGTCAACAACCTCGACCTGCTGGCACGCACCACCAAAGAGTCAATCACAAAGCTGCAAACCAACAACAAGAACGGCTTTTTCCTGATGGTGGAAGGCGCAAAAATCGACTATGCCGGACACTCGCGCTATTTCCCCGGCTGCGTGATGGAAACACTCAGCTTTGACAAAGCCGTTGCCGAGGCTCTGCGCTTTGCCGACTCAAACGGCGAAACGCTGGTAATAGTCACCGCCGACCACGAGACCGGCGGACTCACGCTCATTGACGGCGACAACAACACCGGACACACCGTGGGCTATTACCTCACCAACGACCACACCCCAATGACCGTGCCCGTGTTTGCCTACGGCCCACAGTCGCAACGCTTCATTGGCAAGCAGCTCAACACCGACATCTGCAAGAAGATAAAAGAAATCTTCAGCAAATAAGCACGCTCACGCATTGAGCGCAAACGCACTCCCACAATCGCCTTGCCGCCACACCAAGCAGCAAGGCGATTGCTTTTCCCAGTCCCCCGCAACCTCACAACCGCGGCATTTTGACGGCGATTACCACCCATATTTCATTGCATTTGTCCTCAATTCCAATGATTTTGACTATATTTGCCAAAGTAATGTTTCAAAAACCTCAGTTTTTATATGGAACTCAACAAGCAATTTCAAGAATACGGATTGATTGACGTATGCAGTCTTGACCCCACCATAAAGGTTGACATACGGTATGCAACGTGCAACAATTTCACCCACAAGCAGTTATATCCCCAAAACATAAGCGCATATTGCGAACCGAGCCTTGCAAAGGCGGTAGCCGCAGCCAGCCAATGCCTGCACCAGCTATATCCCAATCTCTATATTGTGATTTATGATGCAGCAAGGCCACTAAGCGTGCAACGCCACATGTTTGACCTTGTGAAAGGCACCGAGAGCCAACGCTATATTGCCGACCCCTATGGGCCGTTTAGCGGCGGTTTTCACAACTATGGCATGGCTGTTGACATGGCTTTGTGTAACGCTGAGGGCGAGATGCTCGACTTTGGAACCGGTTTCGACTCGTTTAGCACCGTTGCCCACGTGGGCAACGAGCAGCAAATGGTGCGCGACGGCATCATCACGCCACAAGCCTACGCCAACCGCATGCTCCTCTATCACATCACCGCGCTTCAAGGTATGCTGCCCTACGCCTATGAGTGGTGGCACTATCAGATACACCAAAACGAGGAAGACAAGCAACGCTTTAAGCTACTCGACTTTTAAGCCTTTTGCCTCGGCATACCAATCAAACCCCACAAACATTTAAATCTCAAAAATCCCTATGGCTTACAAAGAACCTAAAAAACTGAAAAAACTATTCAAGAACTACCGATACCTTAAATTCTGCGCTATATTGCTTGTAGTAATGGTGGTATTTATCTTTTTAAATAAACCCACCGAGTTCTCATGGCAGAATTTCGTAATTGAACTACTCGGTTCGTTGCTTTTCTCATGCGTTGGTATTACACTTATTGACATCGGGAAAAACAGCCTTGAGCAGGAAGTGGAACGCGAAGAAATGCGCAAGTTGATATGGGATATGATGATGGGCAACGACAACGAACATTCCATCATCAACATGATGAACAAAGACTCGGTGAACAAAGTGATTGAAAATTGCCTCAGCACATATTGCCATAAAGACCTGGCATGCGAGTATATCAACTATATAGCCGAAAACTGCGCCCATTACCGCAAGGACTTCAAATACGACGTGTGCATAAGCAACGCCAACAATGTGCCTGAGATTGAACAAGAACTATGCTACGAAAAGCACTTCGTGTACACCGCTAACGAGCAAGTGATGCTGCGGTGTTTCTTCGCCACATCGGTCAACGGGCTCAATGCGGTTTTCAACCGCGAGTTCTTCTTCCGCGAAGAGATTCTTAGCGAGGATTTGCGCCGGAAGCTGAAAACCGAAGTCAACAAAGACGCCATCATAGACCTTTTAAACCTTGAACTATACATTGAGGACCTTGAAACGCCCATTGCCAGCGCCAACATCAACATGCTGCGCGACGACAACGGAATAACTTTTGAGACCCCTATCAATGAGCAATACTTGCACTACGACAACGCCGACAAAAACGAAACATGGTTTAAGGGGAAAGTGAAAACCAGCTACGTCACCGTTCCCAAAACCCAGTTCCTCTGCATCTTTGCCGAGCCAATCATTGGCCACACCCAAACCGAACTGAGCTTCGACAAGTCAACCGGCATAAAAGACGTGGCTAACACCGTTGACAAAATGGTTATACTTGCCCACTCAAAAGAAGATTGCAAGTTAACCACCAACGGTCGCAAAATCAAGTTTGAAACCCACAAGCCCATATTCCCAAAGTCGGGCATCATCTATCGTTGGTGACAGCAACCCACCTGTGCCCCACCCCCCTTAAGCAACACATTAATTATATATAAGCAATGACCTCAAAACGCATTGCCGACGCAGTTATTAAGCGCGGCAAAAACCGCCATAAGCCGCCCTCAGTGTTACACATTCGTTACATAAACAAAGAATTATTTTTGTTAATACACGTTAACGATGCTGGGGTTTTAAAAATTTCATCGGCATAATTGAGCGAGGCAGTCAATCTTTACGGCAAAATTCAAAGAAATCAAAGATTTAGCCCCTCCCATTCAAAACCGCCATTTTGCAAAGTCAACGATGGCCATTTAATGCACTAATTTATAATATTTTGACATAACGCAACAAAAAGCAAGTTATAAAAAATTAAGCATCAGAACCCCGTTCATAGATTGCAAAAAGCACATAAAAACGGCAGGTCCACTAAAAAAATGCAATAAATTGGCTTAAAAATTTGTGTTATTATAAGTAATTTGTAAATTTGTATGAAAGATTGTTTTTAGGGTGATTTAATTCAAGTAACAAAATTAAAGCTAATATATATGAAACTTGGAAGAATTATTTTATTATCCACTTTGGCAATCCTGAGCTTAACAGGCGCCCAAGCGCAGCAAAAAAGCATGCGCGGCGTGGTAGTCGATAGCAATGGTGATGCCGTAATAGGTGCCACCGTGAAGCTGAAAAACGGAAAAGCATTGGCGGCTACCGATGTAGATGGACGATTCTCTATTACCGGCGTGAAACCCGGTGAAAAGATTGAAATCACCTATGTGGGCATGAAGCCACAGGTGGTAACCGTATCTAATGACATGCAAATCACCCTTGTGAGCGACGAAATGATGCTCGAGGAGGTGGTGGTGACTGCTTTTGGTGAACAGAAGCGTTCAGCATTCACCGGCTCGGCTGCTGTTGTGCAAGCCAAGACCATCGAGACCAAGCAGCTCACCAACGTGATGAGTGCCTTGCAAGGCGAGGCCGCCGGTGTGCAAATGGTGAACAACAGCGGTGACCCAACTGCTACACCAACCATTCGCGTACGCGGCTTCAGCAGTATCAGCGCAGGCAAAGACCCATTGATTATTGTTGACGGCGCCCCATTCGACGGCGGTTGGAACAACCTCAACCCTGCCGACGTGGCTTCTGTAACCGTGTTGAAAGACGCTTCTTCAACCGCGCTCTATGGTGCTCGCGGTGCCAACGGCGTTATTATGGTCACCACCAAGCGCTCAAACGTGGGCGAAGCCAAGGTGAGCCTCGACATGCGCTATGGCTCAAACATTCGCATCTCGCGCGACTATGAAACCATCAAAGACCCTCTGCAATACTACGAAACATATTATAATGCGCTCTACAACTATCAGCGCAACAGCAGGGGCCTTGACCCACGTTCTGCCACCATTGCAGCCAACGAGCAATTGGCAGGCGGCGCTGGCGTGGGCGGCTTGGGTTACATCTGCTACACCGTCCCCGAAGGCGAATATTTCATTGGTGAGAACGGCCGTGTGAACCCTAACGCCACTCTTGGCAAACGCATTTACAACAACGGCAACATCTACACCATCATGCCCGACGATTGGCAGAAAGAAGGCTTCCGCCACGGTTTCCGCCAAGAATATAACATGAACGTGAACGGCGGTAACGACCGTATGCAATTCTACGGCTCGCTGGGTTACCTCAAAAACGAAGGTATCGCTTATAACAGCGAATACGAGCGTTATTCAGCCCGTATCAAAGCCGACTATCGCGCCAAGGAATGGCTGAAGGTTGGTACAAACGTAAGCTTCTCACACAGCAATTTCCGCTCAATCATGAGCGACAGCAACGGTCTGTTCTATCAAGTGAACAACATGGCGCCTATCTATCCTGCCTACATCCGTGACGCTAACGGCAACATCATGTATGACGAAAACGGCCGCATGTATGACTATGGCGACGGCGACGAGATTGGCCTTGAGCGCCCAGTGCTCCCCAACATCAACCCGTTGCAAGACAATGCGCTCAACACCGACAAGAGCAAGGACGATGCCTTCTCAATCTACGGTTACGCCGACATCACTCCGCTTAAGGGATTAAAAATCACCATCAACGGAACCGTTTCTGACCGCGAACTCAAAAACGTGGCAACCTCAAACCCATTCTACGGTTATTGGGAGGACAACACTTCGGGCGGTATGATATCGAAATACACTGCTCAGACCTATTCATACAACTATCAACAACTCATCAACTACCAATGCGAATTTGGCAACCACCATGTTGAGGCGCTGTTAGGTCATGAATACTACCGTCAGAACTACGAATTGCTGTCGGGCACCAAGAAAAACATGGCAAGCTACTTCTCAAACCAAACCCTTTCGGGCGCAATTCAAGTGAGTGACACATACGACACGCTCACCGACTACAACTCTGAGGGTTTCTTCTTCCGTGGCCAATATGACTACGACCAGAAGTATTTCGCCAACATTTCTTATCGTCGCGACGCTTCGAGCCGATTCCACCCCGACCACCGATGGGGTAACTTCTACTCGTTTGGCGGTGCATGGATTATCTCACGCGAAAAATTCATGCAACCCACTGCCAGCTGGCTCAACGTGCTCAAAATCAAAGCATCGTTTGGTCAACAAGGTAACGACAAGATTGGTGATTATCGCTACACCGACACCTATGACATCGTGAACAGCAACAACCAATTGGGTTTGGTGCTCAAAACCAAGGGTAACGAGAACATCACTTGGGAAACCAACAACAACATGAATGCCGGTATTGAGTTTGAATTGTTTGGCAGCCGCCTGCGTGGTAATGTTGAGTACTTCTATAAGAAGACCACCGACATGCTTTGCTTTGTGATTGCTCCTTACAGCTCGGGCTACAAAGGCTCTTACGACAACATCGGTGACATGAAGAATGCCGGTGTAGAAATTGACCTTAGCGGTACGGTGATTAAGACCCGCGACATCACTTGGGACGTCAATTTCAACGCCACATTATATAAGAACGAAATCATCTGCCTTGCCGAGTCGCTCAAGAAAGGTCTCACCGTTGACGGCCATGCCGGTTATTCTTCGGTCAACAACTTCTACGGCGAAGGTCTTCCAATCTATCAATGGTATATGAAGCGTTATGCCGGAGTTGACGAGGAAGGCAAGTCAACTTGGTATTACACCAAGAGCGACGGCACCCTGGGCACCACCAACGTCTATGGTAACGCCAGCACCTACCTCTGCGGCGACCCGCACCCAACCGTTTACGGCGGTTTCGGAACATCGCTCTCAGCTTATGGCTTCGACATCAACGTATCGTTCACCTACTCGCTTGGCGGTAAGGCTTACGACTGGGGATATGCAGCAGCCATGACCACTCCTTACAGCACTCTGGGCGGACACTCATTGCATCAGGACATCCTCAACGCTTGGACTCCTGAGAACACCAACACCGACGTGCCTCGCATGCAATACGGCGATGAGAACTCGGCTGCCACAAGCGACCGCTTCCTCACCAGTGCAAGTTACCTCACTTTACAAAACGTGAACTTGGGCTACACACTGCCAACCAAATGGATTAAGCCATTGGGATTGAGCAACGTACGCATCTATGCTGCCGGAACAAACCTCTACTACTGGAGTGCACGCAAGGGCTTTGACCCACGCGGCTCGTTCACCGGCGACAACAACAACACTTATGACTATAGCCCATCGGCCACCATCTCAGGCGGTCTTAAGGTGACTTTCTAAACACTCACTTAAAAACAGATTAAATTATGAAGACTAACATATTCAGGATGTCGGCGTTGAAAAACAAATTCTTATTGCTTGCAGCAGCAAGTATGCTCACCTTGGCATCATGCATCGACACCACCGAACCAACCGATGTGCTCACCGAGGAGCAAGTCAAAGGGTTGGCTGCATCGCAAGAGGGCATGCTCAACGGTATCGTGTCATATCTGATTACCTACAACTCGTGGGGTCTGTCGGGCGACTACCTCAACGACTGGGGATACCCTTGCCAAATGTTCTTCCGCGAAATATTGGGTAGTGACATCCCGGTTTACAGCAGTAACTACAGCTATTGGTACTCAATCGAAGCCGGCACCGAAACCCGTTACGCTCCTTATTACACCTATCGATTCTACTACAACCTCATAAAGTGTTGCAACAACCTCATTGGTGTGGTTGACCCCGAAGATTGCAGCACACTCTCACGCCAATATTTGGGCTGCGCCTTGGCATTCCGCGCTATGGCTTACTTCGACATCGCCCGCATGTACGAATACAAGCGCACAGGCGTGGCATCGGTCGATAGCAAAGCCGACGAATTGGGTTGCTGGAACCTCACAATTCCTATCGTCACCGAGGAAATGAACACCGAGGAAATCAAGCAAACTCCTCGTGCCAAATTCACTGAGATGTACCGTTTTATCCTCACCGACCTCAACAATGCCGAGAAATATATCGACGGTTTCTCACGCAGTGCAAAGACATTGCCCGACAAGACCGTGGTTTATGGTCTGAAAGCACGCTTCTGGCTTGAACTCGGTTCACGCTTCGAGCAAAAGTCCGAAGACCTTGAGGCAGTAATAGCTTACGACAGCGAAGACAACGGCTACGACAAGATTGGCGTCACCTCAGCTCGTCAATGCTACGAATACGCTCGCGATTATGCTCGCCGTGCAGCATCGGGTTACTCACCAGTCACTGCCGCTCAATGGCACGACCGCGAAACAGGCTTCAACACACCTAACCAAGCTTGGATGTGGTGCATGTCATATTCAACCAAGGAACAATTGGGATATGACTACTGCAGCTTCCAAGGCACCATGTTCAACGAACCTGACTGGGGTATGGGCCGCGGCTACAAAGCATTCCGCATGATTGGCAGTTCACTCTACAACCGCCTTGAGCCAACCGACTGGCGCCGTTGGTCATGGATTGACCCTGCAAGCGCAGGCACATCGGCTGGTTATAAGGCCTATTCAAGCCAGGAAATCAATGGCACCACCATTGCTCTCACCAACCTTTCAGAGGAAGAGTGGAAAGAGCTTCCTGCCTATGCCAACACCAAGTTCCGCTACGGCAAAAACGGCAAGAGCGACTACGAGATTGGTTGCCTTGTTGACCTGCCACTGATGCGTGTTGAGGAAATGAACTTCATCGACATTGAGTGTACTGCTTACCTTGAAGGTATGGCAGCCGGCGTCAAAGCCCTCACGCAGTTCATCAACACCTATCGCGTTACCGACGGCTCCTACGACGCTCGCAGCCCGTCGTCGATGTATCTGTTCATCAGTCAGCTCATGACGCAAAAGCGCATTGAGTTCTGGGGCGAAGGTATTACTTACTTCGATATGAAACGCCTCAATCAACAAGTGCGCCGCAGCGACAACACAAACTATGAGGACGCCTATTTGCTTGACTCGGTAGATGGCTACTGCGCTCCGTGGATGAACTATTTCATTCTGGAATACGAGCTTAACATGAATCCAAACATCGTGCCTAACCCCGACACATCGAGCTGTATAGCAGCCACACAACGCTAATCAAAACTCAACATAATTTATACAAAAGATTATGAAAAAGATATTTCAACATATAGTATCGGGCATAATGCTCACTGCCATTGGCGCTTTTGCAGCATCGTGCAGCGACGACAACGAAAACAAATATGAGCCTGCCTCGCCCGTTTCGAGCGACAACATTGGGGCTTACTTCCCCGACACCAATAGCAACATGGTGATGCGCGCCGATGATGACGAGAAAGTGGTTGACGTAATTGTGGCTCGCACCAACACTCAGCAAGCCGCTCAAGTGCCCATCCATGTGGTGAGCAAAACCGACAACATCACTTGCCCAGATGTGGCAAACTTTGCTGCCGGCGAAGCACAAACCACCATTCAGGTCACTTATGCCGACCTCACTACTACGCCTAAGTGCGAAATTATGATTGACGAACAATATGGCAACCCTTACACCATTAAACACGGTTCTACACACCTTAGTTTCTCGGTTTATAAACTCAACCTTCTGAGCAATAACATCAAGGTGGTTACCAGTTCTACGGCCGACACCGACTACTTTAGCGGCGTAACCGGACAAGCCATTTATCAACTTGGTAACGATAACCGTTTCATTTGGCGTAACTTCTTGGGCTCGGGAATTGATTTGCAATTCAAGCTTGAAGGTACTTTCGACTCAAATGATGTGCACAATTCACAAGGCGCATTGATTCCGATTGACCACTATCTCAACGACGAATACGGCTGGGCCTTTATGCAAGAAGAAAATCCATCGGAAGACTCTGAGAACTATGTGGCTTGGACTCCTGAAGGTAGCAGCACTCCTATCAACAAGTATATCTATTTCTACTACGTTTATGAGGGCTACACCTACTTCTATATGGACTTCCGTAAATACGGCTCATCAAAAATCTATAGTTACGGTATGATTAGTAGTGCAGTTGTCGATTCTGAAACTAACTTCAATAGTTACTACGTCTATATATATTATTAATCTTCAAAAAAGAGAAAAACATTATGAAACCATATACGTTTAGCAGAAGCATACTTTCAGTGGCAATCGCGCTCATGGCTCTTTGCACCGTTTCGTGTAGCGACGACGACCCGGTGAAGACTCCCATTGCTCAGCCAACCATACAAGTAACTTACGCCACATACAACACCCTCACTTTTGAGTGGAACGCTGTTGGCGGTGCCGTACAGTATGGCTATAAACTTTACAACAGTATGGGCGAACTAATTGATGGCGGTGTAACTGGAAATACAACAGCAACATTCACTGGGCTTACATTGCAAAGTGAATACACTCTGCACTTGTGGGCTTATCCAACTATGGCTAACGAAACGGCAATTGCTTCTGACGAGGCTATCCTTTCTTATACAACGCCGTTCTACACTGCCCTCAATTATCAAGGCGTGACTTATAGCGCTGTTGTTCCCAATGGCGCATATAATGCCACCATTGTTGAGGAACGCACCAACCAAAACGCCTTTGGCACTTTCACCATCAAGAGATTTTATGGCGTTGAAGGCTATGACCTGCAATTCACCGTTAATGACGACAATACCATTAACATCGTCAACGGCGAGGTTTACGACGATGATGGTTGGATTATAGTGATGCCGGGTCTTAACAACGTGCGTGTTAAAAACGGATTGCTTATTGACCCGTCTCGCAGTTATTTCGACCGTGAAAACTTTGAGTTGTATTATTACGCAAAAGGTACACGTGGTTCCAGCGAGGGTTATGACTATTTTGTTTGGACTGAATAAACCTATTGTATTTTGAAACTTTTTGGGCGAGTGCCCCAAAACAGCCTCGCCCATTTTTAATAAATTCTTATAATTCACTTAACGTTAAATTAAAATTTTTGTAGCGTATGAAAAAATTTACTTTATTAGTTGCTGCAGCACTTAGTCTGTTCTCAGCCAATGCAATTGAAACTGTAGCTGAACTTGAAGGCACCTACATCACGTCGATTAGCCTTGAATACACCCCAGACTACAAAACATGGGATTCTTGGACAGAAAAGGGTGCAGTGACAATTACAATTTCTGGTGAAAACACCATTTCGGTTTCCAATCTTGGTAATCTCGGTTATGAGTTTAGTGGTACAGTAGATTTAGAAAACGGAACTATCACGCTTGACCCATATTTCGAAGGTTCATACTACACATATTGTGGTGCGCTATCCGAATATAAAACTGATGAGGGTTATGGAAGAGGTAAAGCTGACCTCGAAGCACCAATGATTGGTACTATTGCATCAGACGGCACAATAACATTTAATTATGTAGAAGCATCTTATTATTATACAAGTATAACAGCTATTTATAAAGATGAGCTTAAAAAAGCATCTGCACCTGAATTCTCTGTCACAGGTCACTTTGCATTCTATCCGTATGACGAAGCTGCTGATGATTATTTGGAAACAGCTACGTTAGTTGGAAGAGAAGCTACTCTCATAAAATATATTGATGACGATGCTGCTGATTTAGGATTTCAATATGAATTGAGAATTCCAGATGCATGGGCAGGCAATATTTCTTTCAGTGTTGATGACTCTGATGCTATAGCTTTGGCAAATGGCACAGAATACACCGAAGAAGGAGCTACATACCAATATTTGAATACTTATTATTTATGGTCGGATTATGATCAATTGACACTTGACACATATGACAGTTTCTTTGAAGGCTCTGATGCTACCAAGGGAAGTTTCTATACGTCAGCATGGTATTACCCTGACTACAACGATCAATACAATTATACCTATGGCAAAATCGAATTTGCATGGGGCGACTATGATGCAGTAACTACCATTAAGGCCGACAAGGAAGACGAAAATGCTCCTACATTTGATATTATGGGCCGCAAGGTAACTGACACCACTGCTCCTGGCATCTACATCAAGAACGGCAAGAAATTTATTGTATTCTAATCTTTAAAAAAACTCCATACACCTCCCCCGCTGGGTTGTGCATCCATCACGAATGTGCCCCCAGCGGGGATTTTTTATGTCATCTTCAGGCTTGCATCGTCTAAGCCTATAGCATGCAAAAAATTAGGAATTAACACACAAAATAGCTAAATTTGCATTTCACAAAACAGCAATTATTCACCATACTCAAAAAAACATAAAGTAAATTGTTAATGAAAACGTTATTAATAGCACTCGTAGCTGCTGCCATGACAGCAACGACATGCACAGCCGCTTCGCATGACACTCGCACCTCAACCAACCCCAAACGTGAATTTCGCGGCGCATGGCTGCACACCGTGGGGCAAATGCAATATTCACGCATGACCACCCAACAGAACCAAGCCTACTTGCGCCAACAACTCGACTCGCTACAAATGGCTGGCATAAACGCCATCGTGTGGCAAGTGCGGCCCAAAGCCGATGCTTTCTACGACTCAAAGCTCGAGCCCTGGAGCATGTATCTCACCGGTGAATGTGGCAAACGCCCTAATCCTTATTGGGACCCGCTGCAATTTATGATTGACGAGTGCCACAGCCGTGGCATGGAGTTGCATGCATGGCTCAACCCCTACCGTGTGACCAACTCAAAAGGCGAAGTAACAAAATTGCCTAAGAACCACATCTATCACAAACATCCCGAATGGTTTGTGACCTACGGCGGCAACACTTATTTTGACCCGGCTTTGCCACAATGCCGCGAGTTTATATGTAAAGTGGTGAGCGACATAGTGAGCCGCTACGACGTTGACGCCATTCACATGGACGACTATTTCTATCCCTACCCCACCAAAGACCCCTTCCCCGACGATGCCAGCTACAAAAGCTACGGCAACGGCATGAACCGCGGCGACTGGCGACGCCAAAACGTGGATTTACTAATTGAGGGGCTGCACAAGGTGATTAAGCAACAAAAACCTTGGGTGAGATTTGGCATTAGCCCATTTGGCGTGTGGCGCAACCAATCAGCCGACCCTCGCGGCAGCCAAACCAATGCCCTGCAATGCTACGACGACCTTTATGCCGACGTGCTCAAATGGACCAAAGCCGGCTGGGTTGACTATATGGTGCCACAACTCTATTGGGAGCTTGACCACAAACGTGCGCCAAGCCGGGTGCTCAACACATGGTGGAACAACAACGCCAACAACCGTCACATGTACATAGGACAATCGGTTGAAACAACCATGAAAACCAAAGACCCTGACAGCGATAATCCCACCGAACTCGACCATAAGATTCTCATCACTCGCCGCTTGCCCAACGTGCAAGGCAACTGCTGGTGGCCCGGTTACTCAATCACACGCAACAGCCGTGGCGTGGCCGACTCGCTCGCCACCAACCGCCAATCAACCATCGCTCTGGTGCCGGCTTACACATGGATTGACAGCACGCTGCCCGACGAGGTGAGCCGAGTGAAAGTGCACAAGAAAAAAGGTGTGCGCACCATCACTTGGAATGAGCCTAAGACCTCCGACCCTTTGCAAAAGGCTAAAGCCTATGTGGTGTATCTCTTTGACTCTGATACCGAGATTGACCTCAACAACGCAGCAGCCATTCAGGCAGTGACTCCATTCACCACATATCAGGTGCCCGACAATCTGCCAAAGGGCAAATATCACTATGTAATAACCGTGCTTGACCGCGCCAACAACGAGAGTCCTGTGGGCAAAGCGGTAACAGTGAAAATATAAGTTTCCCGGCATTGATTATGGCAACTACATTCACCTGCAACAACAGCACATTCAGGCTTGCCACCGCCAACGACACTGCACGCTGCTGGCAGATACTGCAACAGGGCAAAGCCCAGATGATGCGCGAGGGCAAGCATCAATGGACCGAGGCTTACCCCTCGTTGCAAAGCGTGGAGCGCGACATAGCAGCCGGCAATGCCTATGTGATTGAACGCCAAGGCTCGGTGATAGCCTATGGCGCAGTGATAGCCAACGGCGAACCGGCTTATGAGCAGATTGCGCATCTATGGCTCACCAACGCCGATTATGTGGTGGTGCACCGCCTTGCCGTAGCCGACGAGGCAAAGCGTCAAGGCGTGGCTGCACAATTCTTCAACTTTGCAAGCCAATGGGCGCTGCAACGCAACATACACAGCTTTAAGGTCGATACCAACTACGACAATTTTTATATGCAGCGCCTGCTGCGCAGCCAAGGCTTCATGTATTGCGGCGATGTGCATTACCCACAAGGCGACCGCATGGCATACGAAAAGCTCCTTTAACACCACCGCGGCAACATAAACATCTCCCCCTTTTCTTGCAGACGACAAGCGTTGCGCCAAAGCAAATGCCCCTATTTTCTACGAAAATCAGGCTACATGCCTGGGAGTGATGGCGTTGGGTTGGTGAAATGCTGATTTCAGATGCTTTTGGTGGCACTAAGTCGGGTGCACAAAAGAATTTGATGCAGGGCTTTCGGTTTGCACAAATATTTTGCTTATATTTGCAAAACCGGTGCCGGCACTGCATTGCACTCACCACGCAACACCTCGGCACTTTTTTATAGATAGAACAGAATAACCATAAAATTTGATGTAAACAATGAAAAATCTGCTAATTGTGTGGGCATTATTGTCAATGTCGTTTATGCAACAGGCATGGGCACAGGAGGGTGTCACCGATGCATTTCAAGATTTAAAGCGAAAGGGCTCTGTAACTGAGCAAGACTCAAAGATGAGAAAGGCTGCCTCAGCCGCAGCCATGCAGAAACTGCTGGCCGAGCAGCCCGCCGAGGGCTTCTTTTGCTTTACCGAGGACCGTGCCAACGACATACGGCTGCGCGATGCGCTGCCCGAGCATTGGATGGCTCGCACTCCACAAGAACGAGTGCACTTCAAGGGCGAGTGTCAGCCCGGTGAGTTCTATACTTGGCAGATTGGCGTATATGCGCCCTATAACGCGTTAAACAAGATTGCCGTTAAGTTCTCCGACTTCAAGTCGGATGGCGGGCAACGCATCAAGGCATCGGCTATGCGCTGCTTCAACATGGGCGGCACCAACAAAGACGGAATCGACTTTGCGAAACAAATCAGCATCCCCAAAGGCGAAATTCAGCCGCTGTGGATTGGCATTGATATGACATCGGTTGCCCCGGGCGTTTACAAGGGTCAAATCACCGTTACTGCCAACGGCAAAGCGTGCGCCGTAAAAGCCGAGATTGCCGTGAGAGGTGACGCAATCGCCAACCACGGCGACAACGACGGTTGGCGCAAGAGCCGCTTGCGCTGGTTAGACTCACGAATTGGCGAAGCCAACACCCCCACCGCACCTTATATCGCAGTGAACGTGAATAAAGAGACAATCACCTATCTTGGCGGCAGCATGGAACTTGCGCCATCGGGTCTGCCTCGCCAGATTGCCACGCAATATAACCAAGCCAATCAGCTCGACCCGTCAGCCGCCAACCGCATACTGAACGGAGAAATGCGTTTTGTGATTGAGACCGATGCCGGCGAGGAGATTTTGCCTGCCGGAAAGGTGAAAATCACCCACCGCACACCTGCCTGCGTGAAATGGCAAGCGGTGCGCAAAAGCCGCAATTTTGAAGTTACCTGCCTGGGCACCTTCAACTTCGATGGCTATGCCGACTATAAGCTGCAAGTGAAAGCATTGCGCGGCTTGCATGTGAAAGACATAAGAATGGAAGTTCCTTACACCGAATATGCCGCGAAATATATGATGGGACTGGGTCAAAAAGGCGGTTTTCGCCCTGACAGCCTGATAACCTGGACTTGGGACGCCAATCGCCATCAGGACAAGATTTGGATGGGCAACGTGAACGCCGGTTTG
This sequence comes from Muribaculaceae bacterium, assembly GCA_051871515.1. Taxonomy (GTDB): domain Bacteria; phylum Bacteroidota; class Bacteroidia; order Bacteroidales; family Muribaculaceae; genus SFTJ01. Next base: position 46,194 of record JBJECY010000052.1, read on the forward strand.
AACTTCTGCTTTATGGACGAGAACTATGTGCGTCCGTTGGTCAACGTCTATTATGCGCTGGGCAAGCTCAACCTGCCCACATCGTGGGGCAACAACAATAAAGGCGGAATCACCATTTCCCGTGCACACAATGGCGAGGTGCGCCTCACCGCCTTTAGCGGACAACGCGCTATGCAAGCCGGCGAGCGGCTGCACTACAACTTTGGCATGCTCATCACTCCGGTGAAGCCTATCGACCTGCATGCGCAAGCCACCGAGCGCTTTTACCACTCAAACAGCGACTTGAGCGCAAACTATATCCCCGAGGCCAAAAAGGCGGGCGCTACTATGATTAACGTGCATCACAAGAAAGATATTTACCCCTTTATCAATTATCCATACTACGATGAAGCCGTGCCCGAGCTGAAACGCTTCATTGAAGATGCCAACAAAGAGAATCTGCAAGTGCGCGTTTATTACACCACTCGCGAACTCACCATCAAGATTCCTGAGCTGTGGGCATTGCGAAGCCTGGGCGGTGAGGTGATTCACGACGGCCCCGGCAAAGACAGCCGCACACTCATTCACCCCAACGGCCCCGACGAGTGGCTAAACAAAAACCTCAAAGACCACTTCATCCCGGCATGGTATAACGCGTTCAACGAGGGGAAATATGCCGGCGATATGGACATCTCAGTTATCACCACCCCCGACTCTCGTTGGAACAACTATTACCTTGAGGGCTTAGACTGGATGATTAAGAACTTGGGCGTTGACGGTGTGTATATCGACGACAGCGCATTAGACCGCACTACGCTGCAACGAGCTCGCCGAGTGATGGATGCCGACGGCAAACGCCGACTGGTTGACATTCACTCTTGGAATCACATGAACCAATGGGCAGGTTATGCCAACTCGTTGCACCTCTACACCGAACTGCTGCCCTATGTTGACAGGCTTTGGATTGGCGAAGGTTTCTCTGACGCTGCACCCGCCGATTTCTGGTTAGTTGAGATGTCGGGTATTCCTTTTGGACTGATGAGCGAATCGCTACAAACACAAAACCTGTTCCGAGGCTTCACTTTGGGCATGCTGCCTCGCCTGCCTTGGAGCGGCAACCCCGTGCCGATGTGGAATC
>JBJECY010000053.1:0-11577 GCA_051871515.1 Muribaculaceae bacterium
AATTTCCTTGAAATTATGCGCTATTGGTGGGCATAAACTTGGGTGATAAATGTAATAAAAATAACTCTCCCCCCGAGAGAGGCTTGATGATGCCTTTTCTCCGGGGGGAGATTATGCTTGTGCCGTGGCTAAGCACTTATGCTGTGCATTAGTGGCAATAAAGTCCTTGTGCGGGCAGTTCGTCTCCTTTGCTGTTGCGCACGGTGAGTTTCAGCACGCCGCCGTTGTGGTCGAAGTATTTCACGCAGATGGGGTGCAGGCCTTTGCTGAGTGCTATCTGCCCGGTGAACTGAATGGCTGAGTGCTCTTTGTCGTTGTCAACCACCAGTCGGCTGTCGATGGTGAGCGTGCTGCCGTCGTCGCTGAGCAGGGTGAATGAATACACATCGTTGGCAGGAATGACAATGTAACCTGTAATCACCAAACCAATGTTTCCGCTTGCTTCGTCAGGAATTTGCACATCGGGCACCGTGAATTGACGGTTATATCGGGCTGTTTCAATGCCGGAGCATAAACCGCCGCCGTAGTCATACCAGTCGGCAACAAGTCCGGGTTTTTCTTTGCCTGTTGGGGCAAACTGCGGTCCGTAGGCCTGCTTCTCAAAACGTGTGCGATAGATGTCGCCCGGGTGTCCGTTTGAGTGATAGTTGCGCAGGGTTATCATGGTGTTTTGCGTCACCGTGATGGGACCGGTGTAAACCGGCGATTCAAGCGTTGGCACCGAGCCGTCGGTGGTGTAGCGTGTCACAGCCGAGGCATCGAGGCATTTGAGCGTGAGCTGGTCTTGGTTGATGAATGCGCGTTGGGTCATGAAATTGTCGTAGCATGGTATGCGGTAGTTGATGCCCAATTTGTCGAGCCTTGCCATTTGTCCGGCAACGCGTTGCGTGAATGCCTCAAAGTCGGTGTTCTGCTCTCGCCAAGCAATCTCGGCTATGGCAAATGAGCGTGGGAATGCTTGGTAGAAAAGACGGTCGATGGTGGGGATGCGTTCCGACCATAAAGCGCCTTGCACACCCATAATAAGGCTTGGGTCGGCGGCTTTCTCGGTCACGTTGTAGGTGTAGATGTTCTTGAGGTCGGCTTCGTCCTCATCGTTGTCGAGGTAGAAACGGTGGTTGGGCATCACAATCACCTTGTTGCCTTGTTGAGTGGCAATGGTTGGGGCGTTTCTTGCCCAGCTGCGCCACCACGAGATGGTGGTTGAGGTGTTGATGCCGCCTTCAATGCACTCGTCCCAGCCAATCATCTTCTTGCCGTTGGCGTTGAAGAATTGTTCCATCTGGTCGATGAACCACGATTGCAGCTCGTGCTCGTTTTTGAGGCCTTTTTCCTTGATGCGGGCTTGGCAGTCGGGGCATTTTTCCCAATTTTCTTTAGCCACTTCGTCGCCGCCAATGTGCACGTATTCATAAGGGAAGAGCGGGAAAATCTCTTTATAGATGTTTTTGCAAAATTCAAGGGCTGAATCTTTGCCCGGGCAAACGGGTGATGAGAATGTTTGTCCCCAGCCGGTTTCGTCGAAGCAAGCCACTCCGTGATAGTTGCTCACGGCAGCGAGCATGTGGCCCGGCATGTCAATCTCAGGAATCACGTCGATGCCGCGCGTGCCAGCATAAGCAACCACGTCTTTCACTTCTTCTTGGGTGTAGTAGCCGCCGTATTCTTGCTTGTCGCCAACGGTGCGGTAGCGGTCTTTAGGCAGCAAGAGGTCGTCTTGATGCCATGCTTTGGCGCGAGTGAAGCAAATCTCGTCCTGATTATTGTGAGTGCGCCATGCCCCTTTTTGGGTGAGCAGCGGATATTGCTTAATCTCAATGCGCCAACCTTGGTCGTCGGTGAGATGCCAATGCAACTTGTTGAATTTATAGGCGGCAATCACGTCGATGAAATGTTTCACCTCATCAACAGTGAAGAAATGGCGGCTCACGTCGATGTGCATGCCACGCCACTCAAAAGCAGGAGCATCGGTGATGGTGACGTTTTCAATGGTTGTTGAGCCGGGGTTGAACATTTGCAGCAGAGTGGCAATGCCGTTGATGGCTCCGCTGTAGTCTTGTGCGCTAATGGTGGCGCTGTTGCCCTTCACGGTGAGCGTGTAAGCACCGCTAACGGCTTTCTTCGATGCTTTCACGGTAAGGGTCACCGAGCCTTTGCCTTGCTTGGCGGTGAATTGTGCTCCGGTGAGGCGCGTGAGCATGGTGGCGGCATATTCAGCAGCCGGTTTAAGCGATGGTTGGGCGTAGCCAATGGTGCTGCCGTTGGCAAACTGCGATGTGCCTTGGTTCACAACCACCTTTTGTGGCTGTGGCACAAAACTGTTGACGTTGGCGCTGACGGCAGCAGGTAGCATCACTGCCAAAGCCAAATAGATGTGACGAATAATGTTCATAAAGGTGTAAAGGTTTATTGTTTTTGTTTAAAAATATTTCTGCCGGTGTGCGGCTCGGTGCATTAGGCTTTGCGCCATGTGGGCATGGCGGTTGGCGGCACTTGCCGTAGAAAAATGTATGGTCAAAGTAACAAAAAAAATGTGTGTTTTGCAAGAGAAAAGATATTGCCAATAAATAATGTGCATTTTGCTATGATTGATGTGAACATTTTGTAGGAGAAATGTGTAATTTTGTAAAAACAGAAATGATTATGACATTTAAAGAACTATGTGAAGAACGGTATTCGGTGCGTAAATACACGCCCGAGCCTGTTGATGCGAATGACGTGGAGTATATTTTGGAATGTGTGCAACTGGCTCCGTCGGCTGTCAACTTTCAGCCGTGGCGCTTTGTGGTGGTGCGTAGCGATGAGGCTAAGACTAAGTTGCGCGGCTGTTATGACCGCGAATGGTTTGCCACTGCTCCGCTTTATGTGATAGCCATGAAAAACGTGCGCGAAAACTGGTGCCGGGCAAGCGATGGTAAGGCGCATGGCGACATTGATGTGGCAATTGCCGTTGAGCATCTGTGCTTGGCGGCTGCTGAGCGCGGACTTGGCACCTGCTGGGTGTGCAACTTCAACGTTGAGGAGGTGAAACGCCATTTTGGCTTGCCTGATTGCGAGCCGGTGGCTCTTGTGCCCATTGGTCACATTGCTCAAGCCTCTCAGCACCCGCAAAAAACGCGTAAACCGCTGAATGATATTATATCAGAGGTTTGATTTGTTGCCGTTTAGCGCAAAAAATTGTAATTTTGCACCCATTGTTTTGCCGCTCACTTTCTGCGGAAAACGATGTTAATGAAAAAACTAAATTCTCAGGAACATTTTGTAATGATTGACAAGAATACATTTCACACAATCACAGCCCAGTATCACACGCTTGGGTGTAAACTTAATTTTGCCGAGACTTCGACCATAGCTCAGCAATTGGCTGCGCGAGGAGTGCGCCGTGCTCAGGAAGATGAGGTGCCCGATGTTTGTGTGGTGAATACGTGCAGCGTCACTGAGGAGGCCGAGAAAAAGTGCCGCCAGCTGCTGCGCCGCCTGGCCCGCCTTTATCCCGAAGCCTTGATTGTGGTGACCGGCTGCTATGCTCAGCTGCGTGCCCAAGAGATTGCCGCCATTGAGGGCGTTGACTTGGTGCTGGGAAGCGACCAGAAGATTGATGTGGAGAAATATATTGACCGATGGATTGAATCGCGCAAGCAAACCATGCAGGTGACTCCGCTCAAAGACATGTGGCGCTTTAGCCCATCGTGCTCGCGAGGCGACCGCACTCGCTATTGGCTCAAGGTGCAAGACGGCTGTGACTACTATTGCTCATATTGCACCATTCCGCGTGCTCGCGGACGCAGCCGCAGCGGCAACATCGTTGACTTGGTTGAGCAGGCTCGTATGGTGGCCGACGAGGGCGGCAAGGAGATTGTGATTACCGGTGTGAACATTGGCGACTTTGGCAAAAACACGGGTGAACGGCTCATTGACTTGCTGCGTGAGCTTGACAGAATTGAGGGGGTGGAACGTTATCGCATCTCGTCGCTCGAGCCTGATTTGCTCACCGATGAGATAATTGACTTTGTGGCACAGTCACAGCACTTCATGCCACACTTCCACATTCCTTTGCAGGCAGGCAGCGACGAGGTTTTGCGCCTCATGCGCCGCCACTACGATACGGCTCTCTTTGCCCATAAGGTTGAAGCCATTAAGCAAGCCATGCCGCATGCTTTCATTGGCGTTGACGTGATTGCCGGCTCGCGTGGCGAGACCGATGAACTTTTTGAGCAGAGTTTTGATTTTATAAGTAGCCTCGATGTGTCGCGCCTGCATGTGTTCCCATATAGCGAACGCCCCGGCACGCTGGCGCTCAACATCCCTTATGTGGTTGACCCTAAGGTGAAAGCCTTGCGCACCAATCGCTTGATTAGGCTCAGCGACAGTAAGCTGAAGCAGTTTGCCGCGCAAAACTTAAACACCGAGCGCATGGTGCTATTTGAGCAACCACGCGTTGAAGGCATGCCGATGCATGGGTTCACCGACAATTATTTGCGAGTTGAGGTGCCTTATGACAAGCTGCTGGTGAACGAGTTGCGCCCGGTGCGGCTCAACAGGGTGATAAATAGCGAATGTACCATTGATGCCACTATTGTTTGAGGCAGCGTCTTTTTGATTTGTGACATGATTTTTAATGTGGGCTGATTGCCCACCAAAAAAGTTGATAGCAATGAGTGAACGAGTTGAAAACATACTATACAGTCCGTTAAATGCTTTCTTGCATGGCATGGCATATTTGCCCTTTAGCGTGCTTTATGCGCTTGCTGATGTGATGAGTTTTTTGGCACACCGCGTGTTGCGTTATAGGCTGCGTGTGGTGCGCCGCAACCTTGCCGATAGCTTTCCGCAGAAAAGCGTTGCCGAGTTGCGCAGCATAGAGCGTGAGTTCTATAAGCATCTTGCCGACTATTTTGTGGAAACGGTGAAGCTGCTTCACATCAGCGACGACGAGATGCGCCGCCGGTGCATAATGGAGGGCGTGGACCTGATTGACAGCGCTTTTGAGCAAGGCCGCTCAATCATTATCTATGCATCGCATTATGCCAATTGGGAGTGGTTGCCCTCGGTGACGCTGTGGTCAAGGTTTAAGGCCAATGAACAGGCGGTGTTTGCCCAGGTCTATCGTCCGCTCAACAATCATTGGTTCGACCGCTTTTTCCTGCGCCTTCGCGGCCGTTTTCACTCGCATTGCTTTGCCAAGAACACGGTGTTTCGCGACCTGGTGCGTGCCCGCGCTGCCGGCAAACCTATCATCACCGGCTTCATCAGCGACCAGCATCCCAACGTTAACGACCAAGGCCATGTGATAAGATTCCTCAATCACGACACCGCCATGATAACCGGTGCCGAGGTGATTATCAGGAAACTGAAATATGTTGCTCTGCACTTTGACATGGAAAAGTTGAGCCGCGGACACTATCGCGTGACTGTGCGCAACGTGTGCCAAGATGCCACCACAGTGCCTATGGGCGAAATCACCAATGCCTATGCCCGTGCGCTTGAACAGCGCATTGAGCAAGCCCCGGCTTATTGGCTGTGGACCCATAACAGATGGAAGCATCGTGTGACCATGCCTCAAAGCGATGAAAAGGAAACTAAATAAATATATTTTTTGAAAAAAAACTACGCTCTTATGCCTGAAAACAACAAACCGGTAGCAGTGGTGATACTCAACTGGAATGGCGCTCCTCTGCTGCGACGTTACTTGCCCTCGGTGGTTGCTAACACCAATAGCGACATTGCCGATGTGATTGTTGCCGACAATGGCAGCACCGACCAAAGTCTGGCTTTGCTTGCCGTGCAATTCCCCTCGGTGCGCACCATACATCTTGAGGAAAACTTTGGCTTTGCCGAAGGCTATAACCGTGCTATTGCGGGACTTAATCATGAATTTGTGGTGTTGCTCAACAGCGATGTGCGAGTACCGTCGGGCTGGATTGAGCCGCTTTACGACTATATGCGCGAACATGAGCAAGTGGGCGCTTGCCAGCCAAAGCTGCTCAGCGACATGAGAAACATGCCAACAGCTGACGGCAGCGATAATGCCGAGCAGCCGCGTCAGGAGATGTTTGAATATGCCGGTGCAGCCGGCGGCTTCCTTGATTGCCATGGCTATCCCTATTGCCGCGGCAGGATATTCTCGGCGGTGGAGCCCGATAACGGTCAATATGACGGCGATGAACCGATTGAGATATTTTGGGCAACCGGCGCGGCATTGATGGTGCGCCGCAATGTGTATCTGCAAGCCGGCGGGCTCGATAGCTTCTTTTTTGCTCACATGGAGGAGATTGACCTGTGTTGGCGCATACATCTGTTGGGCTACAGCATACGCTGCGTAACGGCAAGCCGGGTTTATCATCTTGGCGGCGGCAGTTTGCCGGCAAGCAATCCGCGCAAAACTTTCTTGAATTTCCGTAACAACCTGTTTCTGCTCTATAAAAATCTGCCTGCCAAAGAGGGTCGCCGGCTGCTGTTTGTGAGGCGACTCTACGACACCTTGTCGATGCTGATGTTTGTGCTCACGTTTCAGTGGGGCAATGCCCGGGCGGTGTATGATGCCCACATGCAGTATCGCAAGCATTATGCGCGTTACAAAGGAATGCAGCCGCAAGTCAACCTGCTCAAGACAATGCCGGGCACAAACCGCAACATTGTGATTGACTATTACTTGCTGGGCAAGCGCAGGTATTGATTGCTGTTGTGTGACTCATTTTGGGTGATAATTTCCATTTTTTGATGTGCCGAAAATGTGAAATAATCAAAAAAGTATTGACAACGGCTTTTTAGAATAGTATTTTTGCAAAAAATGCTAAAAAAGCTCACTTTTTGACGCATTACCAAGTGTTGCCTGCCATGTGCTTGCAGTTGGCATTGAGAGTGGCAGGTGACTGAGTGTGTGCGGCTTGCATAAAGGGCAAAAAGTGATAACGCGGTGCTGAAGCAAGAGGCATAAGGCTGAAGCAGAAGGCTAAGGCAGAAGGCTAAGGCAGAAGCAAGAGGCAGAAGCAAAAGGCTAAGGCAAGAGGCTAAGCAAAAGGCAAGTGCACCGCCGCCTGCATTGAAAGAAACATTAATTAATCTCTATCACCCTCAAAAAAAGGTTGAAGAAACAATGGCGAGTAACAACTCAAAAAATAAGATGTCAGTGATACACAGCAACGCCACCACGGTGATGAGTGTGTCGCTGGTGTTGTTGCTTGTGGGCATGGTGGCTGTGCTTGGTATGGCTGGATACCGCGCCACGCAGCAACTCAAAGAGAACATTGGCTTTGATGTGGTGCTGCACGAAACGGCAAGCGACGACCAAATAACGGCAATAAAGCGTATGTGGACCACATCGCCCTATGTGGCAAGCGTCAATTACGTGTCGCGCGAACAGGCTCTCATGCAGTGGGAACGCGAAACCGGCGAGGACCTCATGGAAGTGCTTGGCGTGAACCCGTTGAGCGCTGAGTTTGAGGTGAAGGTGAAAGCGCAGTATGCTTGCTCCGATAGTCTGAGCCGCATAGCGTATTCACTAAAACAGGTGCCTGGCATCGACGAGGTGCACATGCACAACGATATGGTTGACGAAATCAACAATGGCATACGCAGCGTGATGCTGGTGATGCTGGTGGTGGCAGGCGTGTTGCTCATCATCTCGTTTGCCCTCATTGCCAACACGGTGCGCCTCACGGTGTATTCGCGCCGATTCCTGATTCACACCATGAAGCTGGTGGGTGCCAAACCCGGATTTATTCGCCGCCCCATTGTGATGGCTAATGTGGTGAATGGGGTAGTGGCTTCGTTCATAGCCATGATTGTTCTTGGCATCGCCGGATACTATGTGGTGGAGTTTGAACCCGGTTGGGCTCAGTTGGTGGCATGGCGTGATTTGGCAATTGTGGGCGGAGCATTGTTGCTTCTGGGCACTGTGATGTGCTGGGTGGCCGCAACCATTGCCGCTAACCGCTTCATCGGGCTTGACTACGACGAGCTATTCACGCGTTAGGCTCACATGGCTGCTGACGGCAACTTGTGTGGCACAGATACCCCCCCTTAAAAAGAACACATTAATTATATAGATATTAATAGTAACAAATTATGGCAGTTAAGAAATTACCACTTAAGAAATTAGATGTTAAGAAAACAGAAATAAAATACAGCAACTTTCCGCTCACTAAAATCAATTTTGTGCTTATGGCAATTTGCGGCGCTATGATTGTGGTGGGATTCTTGTTGATGCTTGGCCCGGGCAACGGCCTTGAGCAGTTTAACGAGGACATCTTCAGCACTCGCCGCATTGTGGTGGGTCCCACAATCTCGTTTCTTGGCTTTGTGGGCATGGCTTTTGCCATCATCTTTAAGAAGAAAGAGAAGAAATAATGCCAATTATTGCTGTCGGGCTCGCGAGAGGGCATTGACGTTGCTCAATTGTTGCCCGGCACTTGATGTGCTTTGCGGCCTTGTTGATGGCAAGGCTCGGGCAGTTTGGCTTTAGTGATGTTTTTTAAGTAATTACCATTTTTTCAAAAATAGTATATGGATTGGTTACAAGCTTTGATACTGGGCTTAGTGCAAGGGTTAACCGAGTTTTTGCCGGTGAGCAGTAGCGGACACCTGGCGATAATTTCAAATCTGTTTGGCATCGACGGCGAGTCGAGCCTCACGTTCACAATAGTGGTGCATGTTGCCACCGTGTTCAGCACATTGCTTGTGCTGTGGCATGAGGTTGACTGGATTTTGAAAGGCCTGTTTAAGTTTAAGCTCAACGACGAGACCCGTTATTTTGCTAAGATAGTGGTGTCAATGATACCTGTGGGCATAGTGGGCTTGTTTTTTAAAGACTACGTGGAAGAAGTGTTTGGCACCGGCTTGCTTGTTGTGGGCGTTATGCTGCTTGTGACATCGGCGTTGCTGGCGTTTGCCTATTATTATAAGCCACGTGTGCGCCGTGAAATTGGCATAATTGATGCATTTGTGATTGGCTTGGCACAGGCAGTTGCTGTTTTGCCGGGCTTGTCGCGCTCAGGCAGCACCATTGCCACCGGTTTGCTCATTGGCAATAAAAAAGAAAACTTGGCACAGTTCTCGTTCCTGATGGTTATACCACCCATCTTGGGTGAGATGTTGCTCGATGGCAAGAAGATTATTGAAGGCGCATCAGCCAGCGGAGCCGAGGTGTCGGTGGTGGCATTGGCAGTGGGCTTTATTGCCGCCTTTGTTTCAGGTGCGCTTGCCTGCAAATGGATGATTAGCGTGGTGCGCCGCGGCAAATTGGTGTATTTCGCCATATATTGTGCCGTGGTGGGCTTGATTGCCATCTCTTGTAACTTGTTTAACTGATTAGATGCGCTCTGTGAGCGATTAGATAACTGAAAAAATATGCTTAATCCTATAGCCGGAGAGGTTTTTTACCTTGATAAACCCTTGAGGTGGACATCGTTTGACATGGTGAAGCGCTTGCGCGGCAAGTTACATTCACGCCTGGGCATAAAGAAGTTGAAGGTGGGCCATGCCGGTACGCTCGACCCCTTGGCAACCGGTGTGCTGATTGTGTGCACCGGCAAGATGACCAAGCAGATTGATGAGCTGCAAGCACACGTTAAGGAGTATGTGGCTGAGATGGCGCTTGGTGCCACCACGCCGTCATTCGACCTCGAGACCGAGATTGATGCCACTTTTCCCACTGAGCACATCACGCGAGAAATGGTTGAGCAAGTGCTGCAACAGCAGTTTGTGGGCAGTATTCAGCAGGTGCCGCCGGCATTCTCGGCTTGTAAGGTCGATGGGCATCGTGCCTATAAGATGGCCCGCAAGGGCAAGGCGGTTGAGCTGAAGGCTAAAGAGCTGGTGATTGACGAGATTGAATTACTCGGATTTGAGCCGCAGAAAATCACAGTGCGTGTGGTGTGCAGCAAAGGCACATATATTCGTGCTCTTGCGCGTGACATTGGCGAGGCACTTGGCAGCGGAGCGCACCTCACGGCATTGCGCCGCACCCGAGTGGGCATTGTGAGAGTTGAAGATTGCATGGCTGTGCCCGACATGCTGCAACTGCTTGAAGAGGCTCCCATGGTGATGCCGCAGCAAGATGACGGCGACGAGCAGCCGTGAACCCAAAAATGATTGTAAACGAAAAAATATATAAACTCAGACAGATAACATGAAATTATCGGAATTTAATTTTGATTTGCCGGAAGAACTCATTGCCCAGCATCCAAGCCCGGTGCGTGATGAGTGCCGTCTGATGGTTTTGCATCGCAAAACAGGAGAAATAGAACACCGCATATTCAAGGAAATCTTGAATTATTTTGACGAGGGCGACCTTTTTGTGTTTAACGACACACGCGTGTTTCCTGCCCGCCTCATAGGCAACAAGGAAAAGACCGGCGCCAAGATAAAGGTGTTTTTGCTGCGTGAGCTTAACGAGGAGCATAAGCTGTGGGATGTGCTCGTTGACCCGGCTCGCAAGATACGCATTGGCAACAAGCTGTATTTTGACTTTGATGATACAATAGTTGCTGAGGTGATTGACAACACCACCTCGCGCGGCCGCACCTTACGCTTCCTCTATGATGGCGACCACGATGAGTTTAAGCGCAATCTCTATGCCCTTGGTCAAACTCCGCTGCCAAACTACATTGTGCGCGACGAGCCTGAGGACGACGACGTTGACCGCTATCAATTCCTCAAAGCGCGTGTTGAGGGCGCTGTGGCAGCTCCTGCCGCCAGCCTCCACTTCAGCCGCGAGTTGCTGCGCCGCATGGAGATAAAGGGCATTGAAGAAGGTTTCCTCACTTTGCACATTGGCTTGGGCAACTTCCGCGAGATTGACGTTGAAGACCTCACCAAGCATCGCCTCGACAGCGAGCAGATGGTGGTTGACGATACTCTGGTGGCTCAGGTGAACCGCGCTAAAGACGAGGGCCGCCGCATTTGCGCCATTGGCACCTCAACGATGCGAGGCATTGAGAGCACAGTGGGCATGAACGGACACATTAAGCCTTATTCGGGCTGGACAAACAAGTTTATCTTCCCACCTTATGATTTCTCGGTGTGCGACGCAATGGTGACCAACTTCCACATGTCGAAGCTGGGACCTAATGCCAACAAGAACAGCGAGGACGACGGCCCGGCAATGACCGAATCGGTGATGCTGATGATGGCTGCCGCATTTGGCGGTTATGATAATGTTATGAAAGCTTATGAAGTTGCCATCAACGAGAAATATATGTTTGGTGCTTATGGCGATGCAATGTTGATTGTTGACTGACATTATATAATATATATAGGGAAAATATGAGAGAAAGTCTCTGCACGGCATTTGCCAGTTGCAGAGGCTTTTTTTGTGGGCATGTGTTGGCTGATTTTAAGTGATGTTTCAACGGGCAAAATACGCCCGGAAACAGGGTTAATGTATTGCGTGGCGAATGTAAATAAATGTTGACATCGAGGCGATATTCTACGTGTTTTCCCCGATTTTGAGGCTATAATTTTAAATTTTATTATCTTTTTTGACAAAAAAAGGCTCTTTTATTACAATAATTAAAAAAAATAATTATTGCTGTCCGATAAAAGTTGAAGATGGCAATGGAGTGTGTCACAGCAGCC
>JBJECY010000054.1:0-11556 GCA_051871515.1 Muribaculaceae bacterium
TAGCCAGCCGATTGGCATGCGTCACTATATGTTTGTCCCTGTCGTAAGAAAGGTAGTATCTTGAGTATTGCCTTTGACGACAGAGAACCATAGTCAGGTTCAAACGACGCATTTGCTAATACTGAGGCATATTCTGGCTCAAATCCAGTAATTTTTGATATGTGTTTAATGAGGCTTGCATTGCCTGTTTTAGACTTGTCGTCAACATAGGAGTACAACAAATGCCAGAGTTTGAACAAAGGATTTTGTTGCATTTCTTCAGCATTTGCACCTTCGTTAAAGGTCAAGAAGTCGGTTTTATACCCCAATCCGGCAAACACCTGTGTTATGGTTCTTATTTTGTCGGTTGCGTTCATTTTTAAGATGCTTTCTACATCATGTCCGCTCATCTCATAGATTGTGGTGAAGCAATCATAGAGTTTTGCAATGGTGGTATTGCCTTTTATTTCCTTGAAGTTTATTTCGTATTCCTGACTTTTCTTTTTGTTTATGCCGAGCAATGTGAGTATTTGGCTGCCAGTGAGCTTATCTTTGGTGGTTAATTCTGTGTGAATCAGCTCTCGTTCTTCGGCTGTTAAACGGCGGTTCTCTGATTGTGAGCTAATCTCAATGTTGTTAATGGTTTGCCATAACCGAAATTCTTGATAGAGCGGTGATGATTTTGGGCACACCCGCAAACCAATTGTTTTTTGCTTTTCTTTGCCGGCCACAATTGTTGTGATGGTTTTTTGCTCAAATTCGCAGAAAGAAATCAATCCTTTTTGTGATTTTAGTTTTCGTTGATAGAAAATCACGATGTCACGAATTGTTTCTTTTAGATTTGGGGTTAGCTCGGGATGAAATTTTGCCTGCGTTTCCCAGATTGTTTCAAATTCATCAAGATAGTCTTGACGATAAAACACCCTGTTTTTCACTTGATAGTGAGAGTTTGACTCTATTCCTTTTAATAAATATTGTCCAACTGTTTGATGGGTGAAATAAAGTTCTTTGCTGCGGTCGCTAATAGAGCCAAGATAGCCACTTGAAGATGAAATAGCACCGTTTATATCGCATATAACGGTGGCAAGTTGCTCAATTGGCAGTTGCTCAGTGAGTGCTTTAACTCGCCATCTATAAGGCGTCAAAAGCTTCAGACTCTTGTCTTTTTCTTGCTCTGAGAATATTTTAAAAGCACCAATAAAATGCTTGTTTGTGGCAGATTTACTTTTCCCTTTTATTGCAGCACGGAAAGCTTCTGTAAGAATTTCGGGATAGTATTGCTTTTGAGCTTCCCATATTTTAGAAAGCTCGTCTTCAAGGTCGGAGCTATAAAAAGATGGGATATACCGTTTCCCTGATTCCAATAGTCGTAACGTGAATTGTCCTGGGGTTATGTGCTCATCGTAGAGGGTTTTTGCTATTGACATTCCGTCAATTAGTTGCCCTTCTTCTTCGTTTTTTGCTTTTCGGCTGCTTTTATACCCTCTTTTCTTGTTAATCATTAACAAGATGCGAGCAAATTGCTCGAGCGAAACTTCTTCGGTTGCGGCTTTGGCGCGTAACCGATATGTTTCAAATGTGGTTTTATTGCCGTTTTCTGATAGTATGCTATCGTCGTTTATGATTTTATTGTCAAGGAGAACTTGTATAAGGTTCTTCCTGCGCAGTTTGTATCGTTGCAAATTGCGCCGCATGCTGCGTTTTAATGTACGGTCGGCATTTGTTGTTATGCTTTTCCCTGATTCAAAGTTCGATTTTTCGTCAACCGTTAACGGGTTGACTCTAACGCCAATTCGCACTATCGAGCTATTCTCTGTTTCGTTTTCGGCTTGCTCAACCACAGCCCAACCAATGCTTGCGGTGCCGAGGTCTAATCCCAGGATGCGTTTCATACTAATAATTTTTTGTTTGTGTGAGGGTATTTAGTTTTTGTAAAGATACAAATTTTTTACAAGTAAAATGGTTTTTACAAAAAAAATTTTTGTTTTTACGCTGAAAATGTGTAGATTTGCAGTACAAAATTTGAAAGCAAATCACAATAAGGATTATTCCGTTGTGAAAACATTTAAAGCGGATGTCTTGAGTAATCAGGGCATTCGTTTTTCTTTTTGTGTGAGTGGATGGGGTGATGAAAAAAGTAATCCCGCCGGGGGGCGGGATTGTGTTATTGGGGTGTTATGAAAAACGTTTGTTTCTGTGCTGTGGATGTGTGGGGAGGTTAGTCTTCGAGGGTGTAGGTGACGGTGGTGACTACGCGCACTTTTTTCACGAATGGCGAGTTGGGGTCGCGGTCCTCGATTGAGAATTGTCCTTGCGAGGCGCTGGCTATGCGAGCCAGTTTGCTGCGGCTCACGGTTGCGAATTGATGTGCCGTGGCGCTGGCGTTGGTGATGGCTTGGTCCATCATTTCTGCCTTGATGTCGTTGAGGGCGGTGTATTCATATCGTATGGGGTTCTCGTAGTCGCCGCTCACTATTGCGATGCCGTCTTTAAGCAATTCGCCTTGTCGGGCGAGTATCTTGCGCACGAGGTCCACTTTGGTTGAGTTGACGGTGATTACCGATGTGATGTTGTAGCGGTAGCCTGACTGGTTGTTGCCATATCGCTCGGCGTTCATGTCAATCACCACCGGGGCGTTGACGCTGATTTCGCTTTCGGTGAGTCCGCCGGCTATGAGGAAGCGTTTGATGGCGGTGTTGGTGTTGTTGATTTTTGAATAGAGTGCGGGGAGGTCGTTGCCAATCTCTTTCGACACTATTGGCCAAGTGACTTGGTTGGCTGGCACTTCCATTTCGGCGAGGCCTTTCACGGTCACGCGACGGTCTTTGTTGGTGAAGTTGTCAATGCCGCTTTTAATGAACAGTCCCGAGGCGGCTATGCCCAGGGCGAGCAGTGCGGCTGCAATGATGTTGGTTGCTTTCATAGTTGTTGGGGTTTTTTATTAATTGATTGTTGATAGTTCCTTTTTTGTTATAACAATTTTCATTATGTGACTTTCTGTGTGCCCCGATGGTTTAATTTGCTTTGCGATGAAATTTTTGCTTGCGTGAGTTTTACGCGGCATGGCGGGGCGGCGCATTGTTCCTCGTGAAACAATTTTTGTCATGTGGTTCCCGGGGGGGGTGAGCTTCAAAAAAAGTGGCAAATTTTTTAAAAATTTCCGCCCGATTGGCGGGGAGGTTGCCAAATTTTTGATTCTCGCGAGGTTGATTTTTGCATAATTGCTTGATGATGTGTGCGTTAGCCCCAAAAATCTTGTTCGCGAAGTTTGTTCAGAAAATTTTGATTTCGGCTCCGTTTCTTTTTTTTCGCCAAATGGCGAGTGAATTTTAGGAAAATCAGTAAATTTGTACTTTTAATGTATTATCTGAGGGGTTTTCTTGAAAAATTCTTTTGAATAATCAAAATTTCATCTATATGGTATTAAACTACATTTGGGTAGCCTTCTTTTTCATCACGTTTGTTGTGGCGTTGGCCGACACCATGATAAACGGCAACTTGTCGATATGGAGCGACATCATGAATGCTGCCTTCAATTCGTCGGCTCAGGCTTTTGAGATTTCCATTGGTTTGACGGGTATCCTCTCGTTGTGGATGGGATTGATGAAGATTGGCGAGCGCGGTGGCATCATCGCTTTCTTCGGCAGGTTGATTGGTCCGCTGTTCACTCGCTTGTTCCCGTCGGTTCCCAAAAACCACCCGGCGCTTGGTGCCATCTTCATGAATGTGTCGGCCAATATGCTTGGGCTCGACAATGCAGCCACGCCTTTGGGCCTGAAAGCCATGCAGGAGTTGCAGTCAATCAACGACAAGAAGGACACTGCCACCGATGCTATGCTCATGTTCTTGATATTAAACTCGTCGGGGTTGTGCCTTATTCCCATTGGTGTGATGATGTATCGTGCGCAGTGTGGCGCAGCCAATCCCACCGATGTGTTTGTGCCCATCCTCATAGCCACCACGGTGGCGACGCTTGCCGGAGTGCTGGCGTTGTGCATCAAGCAGCGCATCAAGATTGACGGCGTGTTGCTGGCGTTTGGGCTTGGCATACTGGCGTTTGTGGCAGGCATTGTGGCGTTTTTCTCGCAGCTCTCGCAAGAGGATATACAACGATATTCAAGCTTTATTGCCAATTTCATCTTGTTGCTTGTGATAGTGTCGTTTTTGCTCAGTGGCGTGATTAAGCGCATCAATGTTTATGATGCCTTTATTGAGGGCGCTAAGGACGGCTTTAAGACGGCTGTGATGATTATTCCCTATCTGGTAGCCATCTTGGTTGCCATAGGCTGTTTCAGGGCCTCTGGGGCAATGACGGTGCTTGTTGACTGGGTTACTCAGGGCGTTGCGGCACTTGGCTTTGACACCGACTGGGTGGCATCGCTGCCCACGGCGCTGATGAAGCCGCTCAGCGGCAGCGGCTCGCGCGGCATGATGGTTGATGCCATGAACACCTTCGGCGCCGACTCGTTTGTGGGCCGATTGTCGTCGTGCTTGCAGGGTGCCACCGACACCACGTTCTATATCCTTGCCGTGTATTTTGGCAGCGTGGGCGTGAAAAAGACGCGCTATGCGGTGCCGTTTGCGCTGTTTGCCGATGTGGTGGGCAGCATCGCCGCCATCTTTGTGGCTTATTTCTTCTTTGGATAGGGTGGGGCAACGGCGACGGCTTCACGCAAGCCTTGCGCCCTGTCTCAGACTAAGATATATGTAGCTTGATTGCCGATAATTTGATTGATTATCGGCAATTTCTTTTTTGGGAGTGAGCAAAAACCCGACGAAAACAAGTATCTTTGCAGATATGACAGAAATCAACTATATTACACAGGATATTGATATGCCCTCGTTCAGCCAAAGTGCTGTGAATGAGTGGATTGTGCAAGTGGCGGCGGCTCACAATCGCATTGTGGGCGCTCTCACCTACATCTTCTGCAGCGATGCCCGCATATTGCAGGTGAACAGGGAGTTTCTCAAGCACGACTATTTCACCGATATCATCACGTTTGACTACAGCAGCCAAAAGCGCATAAGCGGCGACATCTTCATCTCGCTTGACACTGTGCGCAGCAATGCTGAATTGTTCCAACGCCCTTATAATGAGGAGTTTATGCGCGTGGTGATACACGGAGTGCTGCATCTGTGCGGCATCAACGATAAAGGTCCGGGCGAACGAGAAATTATGGAGAGTCATGAGGATGCTGCGCTTGCCATCCTGCCTAATAATGTGTTTTAAGAGATTATGAGATATAGTTACGACGTAATAGTGATAGGCGCCGGGCATGCAGGCTGTGAGGCTGCGTGCGCTGCTGCCAATTTGGGGTCGGGCACGTTGCTTGTCACCATGGATATGAACAAGATTGCGCAGATGAGCTGCAATCCGGCTGTTGGCGGCATCGCCAAGGGGCAGATTGTGCGCGAGATTGATGCCCTTGGCGGGCAGATGGGCATTGTCACTGACCGTGCCTCAATACAGTTTCGCATGCTCAACCGCAGCAAAGGGCCGGCAATGTGGAGCCCTCGTGCGCAGGCCGACCGCATGCGCTTCATGGAAGAATGGCGCAGTGTGGTTGAGCACACTCCTAACCTCTTTATGTGGCAGGATTCGGTTGTGGGCCTTATCATTGAAGATGGCGCCGTGTGTGGCGTGCGCACTGCTGTGGGCGTGGAGTTTCGCGCCAAGGCGGTTGTGCTCACCGCGGGCACTTTCCTCAACGGGCTTATGCACATTGGCCCCGTGCAGATGCAGGGCGGACGCATCTCTGAGCCGGCAAGCCACGGAATCACCGAACAATTGCGCCAGTTGGGCTTTGCCACCGACCGCATGAAAACCGGTACGCCGGTGCGCATTGATGGCCGCACCATCAAATATGAGCTTACCACCGAGCAGCAAGGCGATAACGACTTTCATAAGTTCTCTTATCTGCCCGAGGTGGAGCGCAAGCTGAAACAGCGTTCGTGCTACATCGTTTATACCAACGAGCAAGTGCACAATGTGCTGCGTGATGGACTGCCGCAGTCGCCGCTCTATAACGGTCAAATCACTTCCATAGGGCCGCGTTATTGCCCCAGCATCGAAACTAAGATAGTGACGTTTGCCGATAAAGCCGAGCATCAGCTTTTCATTGAGCCGGAGGGCGAAACCACCAACGAGATGTATCTTAACGGATTCTCGTCGTCGCTGCCGTGGGACATTCAGTTTAATGCGCTTAAACTTATTCCGGCGTTTGAGGAGATGCAGATTTATCGCCCGGGATATGCCATAGAATATGACTTCTTCGACCCCACTCAGCTCAAACATACGCTTGAAACCAAGCTTGTGCGAAACCTGTTTTTCGCCGGTCAGGTCAATGGCACCACCGGTTATGAGGAAGCGGCAGGGCAGGGTCTTGTTGCCGGCATCAATGCCCACCAGAAAGCCGTGGGCGGCGAGGAGTTTGTGCTTGGTCGCGACGAGGCTTATATTGGCGTGCTCATTGACGACCTTGTGACCAAAGGCGTTGACGAGCCTTATCGCATGTTCACCTCGCGTGCCGAATATCGCATCTTGCTGCGCCAGGACGATGCCGACATGCGCCTCACCGAGCGCTCTTATCACCTTGGACTTGCCACCGAGCATCGTTACAATCTCATGCTCAGCAAGCGCAAGCAGATTGATGAATTGGTGAGCTTTGCGCGCGATTTCTCAATCAAGGCAAGCATCATCAACCCTATGCTCGAGAAGGAGGGCTTGCCTGCGCTCAAACAGGGCACTAAGCTCTATGACCTCATTCTGCGTCCGCAGCTCGGCATCAAGCTGCTTGCCACAATGGTTGAGCCGTTGCAGCAGCTGATTGACAAGCTTGAACCGGCACGGTGCGAAGAGATAATTGAGGCTGCCGAGATACTGATTAAATATCAAGGCTACATTGAGCGCGAACGTGTGATTGCCGACAAGATTCAGCGCCTTGAAAGCATGAAATTGCGCGGAAAAATCAAATACTCTGAGGTGAAAGCCCTGAGCACCGAGGCGCGCCAAAAACTTGAGCGCATTGACCCCGACACTGTGGCACAAGCCTCGAGGATTCCGGGTATTTCGCCCAGCGACATCAATATATTGCTTTTATTATTAGGCAGATAAAGCAAAATTGTTTCACGTGGAACAAACTAACCATAACATAAAAACACCCGTTTGACAATGGAAAAAGAAAAGATTGAAAAGGTGAAGAGCCTTATAAGGACAATTCCTGATTTCCCCACCAAGGGAATCTTGTTTCGTGACCTCACCACAGCATTTAAGGATGCCGAGGGAATGGCGATAATTGCCCAAGACATTGAGGAGAAATATGCCAACTTGGGCGTGACCAAGGTGGTGGGCATTGAGGCTCGCGGATTTATTGGCGGCGCCATTTTGGCAAGAGAGTTAGGCGCGGGATTTGTGCCTTTGCGCAAGCCGGGCAAGCTGCCTGCCGACACCGTGAGCAAAACCTACGCCAAAGAATATGGCACCGACACCATTGAGATTCACCGCGACGCCATCACCCCCGATGATGTGGTGGTGATTCATGACGACCTGCTTGCCACCGGTGGCACCATGCTCGCCGCCTATGAACTGGTGAAATCAATGAACCCAAAGAAGATTTACATCGATTTCATCGTTGAACTTTCGGCACTCAACGGCCGCAGCCTCTTCCCGGAGGGCGTGCCTGTGAACTCAATGATTGTGTACTGATAAAATCAGCAAAAGCGAGGAGGGGGAGTGGCAATGTCACCAAGCGAGGAGTTGAAGCTAAAAATAAGTCTGCTGCCCGATAGCCCGGGCGTGTATCGCTATTACAACAAAGATGGCGTGGTGATATACGTGGGCAAGGCCAAAAACCTGAAACGGCGCGTGAGCAGCTACTTCAACCGCGTGCACACCGTGGCACGCACCAACATGCTTGTGCGCAACATTGCCGACTTGCAATATACCGTGGTGCGCACCGAGGAAGACGCTCTGCACCTTGAGAACAGCATTATTAAGGAGTATCAGCCTTATTACAACGTGCTTCTCAAAGACGATAAGTCGTACCCATGGATATGCGTTACCGCCGAGGATTATCCGCGCGTTTTTGTCACTCGCAACAAGCCTATAAAAGGTGCCAAAGTGTTTGGCCCCTATGCACACTCCAACATGGCGCGCACGGTGATTGACGTGATTCGCAAAATCTATCCGTTGCGCACGTGCAACCATGCCATCGACAGCACAACCATTGCTCGCGGCAAAACGTCGTTGTGCCTGCAATATCACATTCACAATTGCGAGGGGTGTTGCCGCGGACTGGTGAGCGTGCAGAAATATG
This sequence comes from Muribaculaceae bacterium, assembly GCA_051871515.1. GTDB lineage: Bacteria > Bacteroidota > Bacteroidia > Bacteroidales > Muribaculaceae > SFTJ01. The sequence continues at coordinate 8,295 of JBJECY010000054.1, forward strand.
GCGAATATATCGACGGAATCAAGAAAATACTCAACGGCGACACTCGCGAACTCACGCAGCACCTCGTTGCCGAAATGACTCGTTTGGCGGGCGAACTGCGCTTTGAAGAGGCTCAGGCTCTCAAAGAGAAATATCTGCTTATTGAGAAATACCGCGCCAAGAGCGAGGTGGTGAATCAGCAACTGCACAACGTTGACGTCTTCACCTTATTGCGCGATGATGATTCGGCTTATGTCAACTTCATGCATGTGCGCAACGGCTCGATTGTGAAGACCCTCACGCTTGAATATAAGATAAAACTCGATGAACCCGATGAGGAAGTGATGTCGATTGCCATCGATGAGCTGCGTCACCGCTTCGACCTGGAGCTGAAAGACGTGCTTGTTTCGGTGTGCCCCGATGCTGAGTTTAAGGATGTGAATTTTGTTATTCCCCAGCGCGGCGATAAGCGCAAGCTGCTTGAACTCTCGCTGCAAAACGCCAAGCAATATAAGATGGATAAGCTCAAACGCATGGAGAAGCTTAACCCCGACCAGCGCGTGATGCGCACACTCACCACCATGCAGCGCGATTTCCGCCTGAACGAGTTGCCGCGCCACATTGAGTGCTTCGACAATTCAAACATTCAGGGCACCAATCCGGTTGCTTCGTGCGTGGTGTTTCGCAACGCCAAGCCCTCGAAGAAGGACTATCGCCATTTCAACATCAAGACGGTTGAAGGCCCCGATGATTTCGCCTCGATGAAAGAGGTGCTCACGCGCCGTTACACCCGACTGATGGAGGAGGGCGAGGAGCTGCCGCAACTGGTGGTTGTTGATGGCGGCAAGGGTCAGCTCAGCGCCGCTGTCGAAGCCTTTGATGAGATTGGTATTCGCGGGCGCGTGGCGCTTGTGGGCATCGCCAAGAGGCTCGAGGAAATCTACTTCCCCGGCGACAGTATTCCGCTCTACATCGACAAGAACAGCGAGTCGCTGCGAGTGGTGCAGCACCTGCGCGACGAGGCTCACCGCTTTGGCATCACTCACCACCGCAACCGCCGCAGCCGCAGCCAGCTCAGCACCATCTTTGATGGGGTGAAGGGTTTAGGCCCCAAGACCCACGAGGCTCTCATCAAGCACTTCAAGAGCATGAAAAAGGTGAAGCAAGCCGGAGTTGACGAGGTGGCACAGGTGATTGGCCGCAAAAAAGCCGAATTGGTGTTTAACTTGTTCAAAACCAACAACTTAGAAATAAATAACAGCAATGAGAATAGTGATACAGAGGGTGCAACTGGCATCGGTAACGATTGATAATCAAATGGTTAGCTCAATTGGCGCCGGACTGATGATATTGGTGGGCGTGCGTGAGGGCGACACCGCACAAGATGTGCAGTGGCTTGCCGCCAAAGCCGCCAATATGCGCATTTTCGACGATGAAAACGGCGTGATGAACCGCAGTGTGATGGATGTTGACGGCGAGATTCTTGCCGTTAGCCAGTTTACGCTCAACGCCTCCACCAAAAAGGGCAACCGTCCGTCGTATATCCACGCTGCCGGGCACGAATTGGCGGTGCCGCTCTACGATGGATTTTGCGACGAGTTGCAGAATATCACCGGAAAAACCGTGAAAAAAGGCGTGTTTGGCGCCGACATGAAGGTTGAATTAATCAACGACGGACCGGTGACCATTATTGTAGATTCAAAATTAAAAGAGTAAATTTGCCCTCATGACAATCAAGGAAGCTCAAGAGCAGGTTGACTGCTGGATTAAAACCTACGGTGTGCGCTACTTCAGCGAACTCACCAATATGGCAATCCTCACCGAGGAGGTGGGCGAGGTGGCACGCATCATGGCGCGCTGCTATGGCGACCAGTCGTGCAAACCCAACGACTGCGACAAGCAACTTGCCGACGAGCTTGCCGATGTGCTTTGGGTGGTGATGTGCATTGCCAATCAAACGGGCGTTGACCTCACCGAGGCTTTCCAAGCCAATTTGGCGAAGAAAACCGCGCGTGACAGCACACGGCACATCAACAACCCTAAACTGCATGACAAATAATATTAACCCCAACATAACGTATATTTGAATTATGGAAACAAACAAATATGTGCAAACCATTGAGAGTAGCAAGGTGACCACCGACGATGCCGCCGTAAAGGCTGCCGTGAACGAATTGCTCGAGAAGCATTGTGCCGAAAACGCCACCAACGAGGTGTATCGCTTTCTGCTCAACTGCATCGACCTCACCACGCTGAGCACCGACGACAGCGAGCGCTCGGTGGCTGCGTTCACCAAGCGTGTCAACGATTTTGAAAGCAACTATCCCGACTACAAAAACGTGGCTGCCATTTGCGTTTACTCGCGTTTTGCCGAGGTGGTGCGCGAAAACCTCGATGTCTCAGAAGTTAACGTGGCTGTTTGCTCGGCCAATTTCCCATCGTCGCAGGCTCGCCTTGAGGTGAAAACCGTTGAGACCGCGCTTGCCGTTGCCGACGGCGCCGACGAGGTTGACATCGTGTTCCCGGTGAACTATTTTGTTGACGGTGCATACGAAGAAGTTGCCGATGAAATCGCCGAAATCAAACAATCGGCCAAGGCTGGCGACCGCGAGGCACACCTGAAAGTGATTCTCGAAACCGGCTTGCTCAAATCGGCTGCCAACATTCGCGCTGCGTCGATTCTGTCGATGTATTCGGGCGCCGACTTCATCAAGACTTCTACCGGCAAAATCTACGAAGGTGCAACCGTTGAGGCTGCTTATGTGATGTGCCAGTGCATCAAGGAATACTACGAGAAATGCGGCCGTATGGTAGGCTTCAAAGCCTCGGGCGGCATACGCACCAGCGCCGACGCCGTGAAGTATTATACCATCGTGAAAGAAGTGCTTGGCGAGAAGTGGCTCACCAACGAATATTTCCGCATCGGAGCGTCGAGCCTTGCCAACAACCTCTTCGCCGACATCACCGGCGAGGCTGTAAAGCCATTTTGAGGGTTACAGACGCGTTTTTGCGCCGCGAATGATATCCACACAGCCCAAGGAGCCAAAACGCCGTCCTTGGGCTTTATTTTGCCCCGTTCCCGCCCATCCCGCCGAAAGCCGCCGCGCGTTAGTTTCATTGCGCAAATAGCGTAACGGAAAAAACGCAATGGATGATTATTGAAATAACGCGGGCAGCCCTGAATTTTCAAGAGAGAATAATCCTTTGCTGCAAAAAAAATTGTCGGAGGGGTTAGGTTTTTGAGAAGTTGTGGTTTTAATAAGTGTATGACGACAAAGAGCGA
>JBJECY010000055.1:0-46902 GCA_051871515.1 Muribaculaceae bacterium
GCGTATAGCAATACGCCCGGCGACCGATGCCGTCACCAATTAAAAATGTGATGCCATGTTGTAGGGGCGTATAGCAATACGCCCGGCGACCCAAATCGGCGCAATTATGTAGGGGCGTATCGTAATACGCCCGGCGACCGATGATATGATTGTGCAGAGGATATTGTGGGGGCGTATCGAATACGCCCGGCGACCGATGCCGTCACCAATTAAAAATGTGATGCCATGTTGTAGGGGCGTATAGCAATACGCCCGGAACACGATGATATAATTGTGCATGGGGACATTGTAGGGGCGTATCGAATACGCCCGAAACACGATGATATGATTGTGAAGGGGCATATTGTAGGGGCGTATAGCAATACGCCCGGAATACGATGATATGATTATGCAGAGGAATATTGTGGGGGCGTATCGAATACGCCCGGCGACCGATGCCGTCACCAATTAAAAATGTGATGCCATGTTGTAGGGGCGTATCGCAATACGCCCGGCGACCGATGCCGTCACCAATTACAATGTGATGCCATATTGTAGGGGCGTATCGCAATACGCCCGGAACCCGGCGCTCAATCTCAAAAACCAACGCTGGTGATTTTGGGCGTATTCGATACGCCCCTACATGTGACCGAACAACGCATGTGGCGTGGTTGGTGATTTGGGCGTATTCGATACGCCCCTATATGCGGATGGCATTAACCATAAGCAAAAAGTAATCATTTTATCGGACAACAATATTTTGATTTATTATGCCCTATTCGGCACACCAACACACCAACAATCCCAACAGCACAAAAAAATCGCGAGGCGTTGATGCACATTAATTAGCATCCACGCCCCGCGAGTATTGGTGTTATGTTTCTGTCAATCAAACAAGCCGTCAATAGCCTCTTCCGGCTCAATCTCGCCGCCAGCCTGGTCAATTGGCACACCACCAAGAAACTCTTTCTGGCACAAATCGAGCTCGGCAGGGAACTCAAACGTCTTGCTTTGCGAGTAAGGCAGCGTTCGGTCGCCAAACACCTTCTTCATGTAATATCCAAAGATAGGCAACGCCATCGCTGCACCCTGACCGCTTGCCATGTTGTTGAAATGGATGTAGCGTTCTTCACCGCCAACCCACACTCCGGTCACCAAGTCGGGGGTGAATCCCATAAACCAACCATCGGCGTTATAGTTGGTGGTACCTGTCTTGCCGCCAAGCTGTGCCGTTAGGTTAAACGGTGCCCTGCGCAATCTTGCGCCAGTACCCGAGTCAACCACGTTGAGCAATATCGAGAGAATCTTATAATATCCCTGTTCACTAATCACCTCGTTGAAAGTGGGCTTAAATTCACTTATCACATTACCCTGATTATCGGTAATGCGAGTGACATAAATAGGGCTAACGCGCATACCCTTATTGGCAAAGGCAGTGTAAGCCGCCACCATCTCTTTCACCGACACGTCACACGGGCCAAGCGCCAACGAGGGCACAGCGTCAAGGTGATTGGTGATGCCAAATGCGTGCATCTTGCGCACCAATTGCTGCGGCGACATGCGGTCGGCTGTGATGAGGCGCGCCGAAATCCAGTTGTTGGAGTTAGTGAGCGCCCAACGCAGCGTCACCATCTCGCCTACATGTGAGCTGCCCGAGTTGCGCGGTTGCCACACGCCGCCGGGAACCTCAATGGTGGGTTGGGTGTTCATAAACTCGTCACACGGGGTATAGTCCTCTTCCATAGCAAGCGCATAGAGGAACGGCTTGCAGGTTGAACCAATCTGGCGACGGCCGCGGCCTGCCATATCATATTGGAAGAATTTGTAATCAGGTCCGCCCACATAAGCCTTCACATAGCCGGTCACTGGGTCCATCGACATCATGCCCGTGCGCAAGAACGATTTCACATACAAGATTGAATCGAGCGGAGTCATCACGGTGTCAATACCGCCGTCATACGAGAACACGCGCATATCGGTTTTGGTGCGGAAATTCTCGTCGATGGCGTTATCGTCATAGCCGTTGAGCTTCAGCACGCGGTAGCGCTCGCTCTGCGTGATGGCGTTCTTCAGCAATTGCGCCTTAAGCGGACGCGAAAGTTCCTCGGTGTTGTTGCTATATGGGTTATGCGTGCCGCCGCGCTCGCGCAAGAAGCGTTTCTGCAAATCCTTGCCCAAGTGTTCAAGCACAGCCGCCTCGGCATAGCGTTGCATGCGAGAGTCAATGGTGGTGTAAATCTTCAAGCCATCAGTGTTCACGTTATATTTTTTTCCGTCGGGCTTGCGGTTTTTCTCACACCAACCATACAGCGGATTGGTTTCCCAAGCTATTGAATCGTCAACATAAGCCTGATAGTTCCACGAAGGATAATCGCTCAACCGCGGCTCTTTGGCTGTCATGTAGCGGCGAAGCTCCATGCGGAAATATGGCGCAATGCCATCTTTGTGGTCAATGCGATGGAAATCGAGCACCAAAGGCTTTGCCTTAAGCGCTTCGCCCTCTTCCTCGGTGATGAAGTCGGCCTTCACCATTTGGTCAAACACCACGTTGCGACGGCTTAGGCAACGCTCGGGATTGCGCAGCGGATTATAAAGCGACGGATTTTTAAGCATACCCACCAACATAGCCGACTCTTCAACATTCAGGTCTTTTGGTTCTTTGCCAAAATAGACAAACGCAGCCGACTTGATGCCCACGGCATTATATAGGAAGTCGAACTGATTGAAATACATCTTAATAATCTCGTCCTTGGTGTAATAGCGTTCAAGCTTCAAGGCAATCACCCACTCCACCGGTTTCTGAATGGCTCGGGCAATGATGTTGCTCGACTGCGGCGAATAGAGCTGCTTGGCAAGCTGCTGAGTGATGGTGCTGCCGCCACCCGCATTTTTGCGTTGCAGCACGCCGCGCATAATCAGCGCACGCAATATGGCTCGCGCGTCGATGCCCGAGTGACTGTCAAAACGCACGTCCTCGGTGGCAATAAGCGCCTGTGTGAGATAAGGCGACATCTCGTCGAAGTCAACATACACGCGGTTGCCCTTGCTCTGATAAAAACGCCCCATCTCAACGCCGTCGCTCGAGAATATCATCGAAGCAAAACGGTCGCTCGGATTTTTAAGCTCCTCAATGGGAGGCATATAGCCCACTATGCCATTATAGAGCAGAAAAAACATCACCACGCAAAAAGCCACAAAGCCGCCAAAGCACAGCCACATCCAGCGTACCACCCTACTGGTCCACGCCGACGGCTCTTTCGCAGCTTTATTCATTTGATTGTTTGCCATATCAATAATAATCTTTCTTTTTTCTTCAAAGTGTACTGTTATCCTAAAATAAACTCCCTTTTTGCAGTTGCACAGCCTCACGCTCTCAGCCAGGAGAGGTGGCGGTGGCAAGGCAATGTGCGGCAATCGCCGCTCAGCGGCAGCCAAGCCATTGCATCGGGCACATGCAGCCCATCGGCACGCAGGCACAACGGCTAATAAAATGCAAATATAATAAAAACAAATATCAATTGGGGCACTTCTCGTCACTAAAAAAATATTATGGGCTTATTACACTATTTTTTGCCACTTATGAGCGCGTGCAACAAAAAAATTATATATCTTTGCGGAGATATGACATGGCCAAGCGTACATAATAGCCACTTGCTATCGGCATGGGTTCAGCAGCATGCAGAAACACGCCGGTACACAGCTATTGTTTGCGCAACTCAGCATAGCAGCCAATCAACTACCCCTCACAACTTTCTCCGGGTGTCGATTGGCTATTTTTGTGCCCGGCTGCTACCATCGGCGCTGCCACACTCCCTTGCATAATAAACAATCAATATAAACCTATTAAATCAGCTAATACATAAGTGAATATGAGCAACAAAAGTCTGGTTTCAATCAACGACCTCACCAAAGATGAGATTCTTGACCTGATAGAAAAAGCAAGCCACTTTGAGGCCAACCCCAACCGCAACATCCTTGCTGGCAAAGTGGTGGCTACACTCTTCTTTGAGCCTTCCACGCGCACACGTCTGAGCTTTGAAACGGCGGTTAACCGCCTTGGCGGACGAGTGATAGGCTTCTCTGACGCCAACACCACAAGCAGCAGCAAGGGCGAGACACTCAAAGACACCATCATGATGGTGAGCAACTACGCCGACCTGATTGTGATGCGCCACCACATTGAGGGCGCAGCACGTTACGCCAGCGAGTTTGCCCCGGTGCCCATCATCAACGCAGGCGACGGCGCCAACCAGCACCCCTCGCAAACCATGCTCGACCTTTATTCAATCAACAAAACACAAGGCAAGCTCACTGACCTCACCATCACCATGGTGGGCGACCTGAAGTATGGCCGCACCGTTCACTCGCTGCTGCAAGCCATGCAATACTTCAATCCGCGATTCAACTTTGTGGCTTGCAAAGAGCTGCAAATGCCAATTGAATACAAGGAGTTCTGCAACACTCACGGCATTGAATACCACGAATACCGCGACTTCACCGAGGAGGTAATCAACGAAACCGACATCCTCTATATGACACGCGTGCAACGCGAACGATTCACAGACCTGCTTGAATATGAGCGCGTGAAGAACCTCTATAACCTGCACAACTCAATGCTCAGCGACAGCAAGCCAAACCTTAGAGTGCTGCACCCGCTGCCTCGCGTCACCGAGATTAGCTATGACGTTGACAGCAACCCAAAAGCCTATTATTTCCAACAGGCTCAAAACGGACTCTACGCTCGCCAAGCCATCATTTGCCGCTCTCTGGGAATTGACTGCTGACAATAAATTGGCTGCGAACAAAAGAGAAAGCCGCTTTTCACAACATAAATCAACTAATCAACCTCAACTCACCAGAAATTATTCATCATGAACAAGATAAACAACGACTCACTGGCGGTGGCAGCGCTCAAAAACGGCACTGTGATTGACCGCATCACCCCCGAAGCACTCTTTAAGGTTGCCGACCTGCTCGACATTAAAAGCATAAAAACCAGCGTGACCATCGGCGTGAACCTCGACAGCAAGCGTATGGGCAAAAAAGGCATCATCAAGATTGCCGACACCTATTTCTCGCAAGAAACGCTCAACCGCATTGCCCTCATCTCGCCACAAGCCAAGATAAACATCATTCGCGACTACAACGTGATTGAGAAACACCTTGTGAGCCTGCCCGACACACTGGTGAACATAGTGAAATGCAACAACCCAAAGTGCATTAGCAACAACGAGCCTATGGCAACCGTGTTTCATGTGATTGACCGCGACGCCGTGACACTGTGCTGCCACTATTGCGAGCACAAAGTGCAGCAACACGAACTCACACTAAAGTAACCTATAACCAAACTCATCAACAGCAAAATGAAAGAAAGTTGGCGCCCCGGCAACATGATTTATCCCTTGCCGGCAATGCTCATCAGCTGCGGAGCCACTCCCGAGGAATACAACGTGTTCACAGCCTCGTGGGTGGGCACCATTTGCTCTGACCCTGCCATGTGCTATGTGAGTATTCGCCCGTCACGCCACAGCTACGACATAGTGCGGCGTAACATGGCATTCACCATCAACCTCACCAACGAAGACCTTGCCCAAGCCACCGACTGGTGTGGCGTGCGCTCCGGACGCGACATCAACAAGTTCTCGCAAATGGGCCTCACTCCGGTGAAAGGACAGAAAGTGCCTGCCCCCTACATTGACCAGGCTCCCGTGTGCATTGAGTGCCGCGTGAAAGAGATAATGCACCTGGGCAGCCACGACATGTTTATTGCCGACGTGGTGAACGTGCTCGCCGATTCGCAATACCTCAACCCACAAACAGGCGAACTCGACCTGAAAAAAGCTCGCCTTATTGCATATTCCCACGGCGAATACTTTAAACTTGGCGAAAAAATTGGTAACTTTGGCTGGACTGTGAAAAAGAAGTGAGAAACACCATCTTTTTCACCCTTAAATAACGCGAAAACAACATTATTAAGAAACATCATAATTACTAAGAAAAAAAACAGATGGAAAGAGACGAAAAAATATTCAACATCATTGAGCGCGAGCATCAACGCCAACAAAAAGGCATTGAGCTGATTGCCTCAGAAAACTTCGTGAGCGACCAAGTGATGCAAGCTATGGGTTCATGCCTCACCAACAAATATGCCGAGGGCTATCCCGGACACCGCTACTACGGCGGTTGCCAAGTGGTTGACGAGGCCGAGACAATAGCCATTGAGCGCATCAAGCAACTCTTTGGCGCCGAATATGCCAACGTGCAACCCCACTCGGGCGCACAAGCCAACATGGCTGTGTTCATGGCAACCATGAAACCCGGCGACACCTTTATGGGCCTCAACCTTTCGCACGGCGGTCACCTCTCGCACGGTAGCCCAGTGAACTTCTCGGGTCTGGTGTTCAACCAAGTGGAATATAACGTGAAAGAAGACACCGGACTGGTTGACTACGACCAAATGGAAGAGACAGCGCACCGCGTTCACCCTAAGCTCATCATTGGCGGTGCCAGCGCCTACTCTCGCGAATGGGACTACGCACGCATGCGCAAGATTGCCGATGAAGTGGGTGCCCTGCTCATGATTGACATGGCTCACCCGGCAGGACTTATTGCAGCCGGCTTGCTCGATAACCCTGTGAAATATGCCCACATTGTCACCTCAACCACCCACAAGACACTGCGCGGTCCGCGTGGCGGCATCATTCTGTTGGGCAAGGACTTCGACAATCCTTGGGGCAAGACCACACCAAAGGGCGTAATTCGCAAGATGTCGTCGCTGCTCGACTCTGCCGTGTTCCCGGGAGTGCAAGGCGGTCCGCTTGAACACGTCATCGCTGCCAAGGCCGTTGCCTTCGGCGAGGCTCTGCAACCATCGTTCAGAGAATATCAAGAGCAAGTGAGAAAGAATGCGCAAGTGATGGCACAAGCACTTGTTGACAAAGGCTATAAGATTGCTTCGGGCGGCACTGACAACCACTGCATCTTGGTTGACCTGCGCACCAAATTCCCCGAACTCACCGGTAAGGTGGCTGAGAAAGCGCTTGTTGAAGCCGACATCACCGCCAACAAAAACATGGTGCCATTTGACTCTCGCTCGCCGTTCCAAACCTCAGGTATCAGACTGGGTACACCGGCAATCACCACCCGCGGTGCTAAAGAGGGTCTCATGGGCGAGATTGTGGAAATGATTGACACCGTGCTCTTACACCCCGAGGACCAAAGCGTTATCGCATCAGTGCGTGAGAAAGTAAATTCAACAATGGCTGATTATCCAATGTTTGCTTATTAATAAAAAGCAAAACGCCCAACCATAAATGAAAACCAAGGCGCCGGAAGAGATTCGCTTCTCCGGCGCCTATTTTTTTGCAATATTTGCTAAGGCATCAAAAAATTTTTTTTGAAATTATTTTTGTCAATTATTTTCAGCACCAACAGCAAAAAAGCATCATCTTTCACAGGCATCGGCATAAATCAGCGCATTTTGCATTTTTTAAGGAAAAGTGGTTATTTCATAGTCCTATAACTACAAAAATAGCCGAAACAACACAAAAAACAACCAACAATATATCTCAGCAACAACTTATTATGAATAAAAACATAAATAATATCGGCTCACAAACTCTCGCAAAAAACACTGATTTTAGCAGTTCGGCTTATTACAAACGTTTTTCAAAAAACGTGAAAGTGCCCATTTAATCGCACTTTTGCAGAAAAATGCTTGCAAGAAAGAAAAATGATATTTACCTTTGTGACATCTAACAATGATTGATATAAAGTATTAGTAAAGTAACATCATTTATTTAGTAATGCAGGTATACGGGCGATGTGAATCGGCCGTATATTTGTTTATATACCTTTCAATCTCAGGCGCACCAGTTCCCGCACTTCAACGCCGGCTTGCGATGCAGCAAAATAACACCACACTCCATTGTCATAAGCACTAATTTACCCCAAGCAACAAAAAACAGAACGGCGCTGCATGGGTGAGGATAATCACCGCGTGCAACGCCGCACTCATTATTTCTCATATAGCACTTTCGCTTGGCCTCTACGAGCCTTGCTCAGCGCCATTTGCTCTCATGCATCAAAGCACTTGATAAGGCTCGCCTGTGAGCTTAAGGGTGCAATCAACGCCCTTTGAATACTTAGGCTGACCGCCACCCACAAAAATATTCACATCACCAGCTTTTTCCATCCAGTTACCCTCGTCGTTGGTGAGCGAGAGGTCTTGCGGAGTAAGTTCAAACTGCACTGTGGTGCTTTCGCCCGGTTGCAGATGTACGCGCTTGAAGCCCTTAAGCGAGCACAGCGGCACAATAGTCACGCCGTTTTGCGGATGGGTGACATAGAGTTGCGCCACCTCATCACCGGCACGCTTGCCTGTGTTGCGCACTGTGGCAGTGACAGTCACCGTAGCGCCTGTGGTGGCTTGCTCAACGCATTTCACGTCGCTATAAGCAAATGTGGTGTAGCTCAAGCCGTAGCCAAAAGGGTACAACGGCTCGCCACGGAAATAGCGATAGGTGCGGCCCACCATTGAATAAGAGTCAAATGGAGGAAGGTCGCTCTCGCAAGCATAAACAGTCACCGGCAGGCGTCCACCGGGATTGTATTCGCCAAAGAGCACGTCAACAATAGCGTCGCCTGCTGCCTGACCGCCATACCATGCCTGAAGAATGGCATCAACATTGCGGTTTTCCCATTCCATAGCTATTGCCGACCCCGACATATTGACCACAATCACCGGCTTACCGGTTTTCTTAAGTTGCTTGAGCAATTGCAGTTGCACATCGGGCAGCATTATATTAGCGCGGTCGCCACTGTTGAAGCCTGCATAGCCTCCTGCACCGGCGTCACCTGCCTCGCCTTCATAGTCAGCACTTAAACCACACACAAACACAATCACGTCGCTCTTGGCAGCGCGTTTTGCCACCTCAGCTGCGCTTGGACCATTTTCAATAGGTTTCACCAAACCGGTGCCCTGCATATAGTCAATCTTGATTTTTCCACCAAAGCGGCGATTGAGGCTCATCAGCGGAGTCACAATCTCAGAAGGTGTGCCATAATAGTTTGCCAACTGAGTTGAACCATTGTCGGCATTAGGACCAACCAAAGCAATGCTCTTAACCTTTGAAGCATTAAGCGGAAGTATGCCGTTGTTTTTTAGCAACACCATTGATTCTTGCGCCATGCGATAAGCATGCTGCTTGTGGGCACTACATTCAAGCACATCACGGCCAATGTTTGAATATGGGTCGCGACCGGCAGGGTCAAACATACCTATTCTGAACAATATCTTAAACAGGCGAGTGAGTGAAGTGTTGATGTCACGTTCGCTGTGCAACCCTTGGCGCACGCCCTCAGCCAATTGCTTATATAGATTGCCGCACTCAAGGTCGGTTCCGGCAAGCAGCGCATCGCTCATGGCGGTGGTGGCATTGGTGTGGGTCTTATGGTAAGCATAGAAATCGTTCATTGCGCCGCAGTCGGTGGTGACGTAGCCGTCAAAGCGCCACTGATTGCGCAAGATGTCAACCATCAGAGGGTCGTTGCCACAGCAAGGTTGACCGTCAACGCGATTATAGGCACACATCACGCCATGCACATGAGCTTTGGTGACCAGTTCATAGAACGCAGGCAGATAAGTGTCCCACAAATCATAGTTGGTGGGGCGGGCATCAAACACATGGCGACTTTCCTCAGGTCCGCTGTGCACAGCAAAGTGCTTGGCACATGCCACCGATTTAAGATAATAAGGGTCGTCGCCCTCCAAACCGCGAACAATTGCCGTACCCATCTTGGCTGTGAGATATGGGTCCTCGCCATAGGTCTCTTGACCTCTACCCCAACGCGGGTCACGGAATATGTTGATGTTAGGTGTCCAATATGTGAGGCCACGATATTGAGCCACGCCCTTGCCCTCGCGCAGTGCCTCGTTGTAGAGTGCACGGCCCTCGGTGGCAGTGATGTCGCCCATACGTTGCAAAGCAGGAGCATCGAAAGTGGCAGCCATGGCAATGGCTTGCGGGAACGATGTCACTTTCTCGGGTGTGCGAGCCACACCGTGCAAAGCCTCGTTCCACCAGTTGTAAGCCGGAATACCCAAGCGTGGAATGGCAGGCGAACCATGCTTCATCAATTGCACTTTTTCATCTAATGTCAAACGTCCAATCAGGTCGTTAACTCGTTCTTCAAGAGGCAAATTAGGATTGCGGAACGGCAATTGCGACACATCTTGCGCCATTGCACTGGTGCCAAGCAATGCAGCACAGCCCCCAATAAGCATCTTCACAATTATTTGTTTCATATTCGTTGTTTTTTTTGATTATTTTCGGTTTTTATTGAAACATTCTCAGCATTTGTTTTCAGCGTCAATATCCTGCTGCGCGGCTCAATTCAAACCGCTGCACCGACTTGCCGTTTTCCATACGATGCAAGGTCCAATGGTCGCCGTCGGGCTTAGCTTCAAGGTGCCAGTCATACTCTGGTCGCATAAGCAATTTCTTGATGTGACGAGGGAACGCATTGGCATGGCGAGCATTTTCCCATGTGCGAATGGCAGCAAAGATGGCATCTTTTTGTGGGCACTTCTCAACGTCTTTCTGGTTGAGCGAGAGGAAATAGGTGGCGCCATAGCCGCAAGCAATGGCCTCAACGTGCTCATATTGCTCAACACGCGATGTGTCGCAAACGGCAAAGTTGCCGCCAAACGAGCAAGGATAGTAGTTTGAATAAGTAACATCGCGCAAGTCCTTACCTTGGCTGGTGCTGCTGCCCCATTCGCGAGTGTCAATATCATAGAGGTTGCGTCCGCCGCCCACGTTCCACATGCTCTGATAGTGCCATGAGCCTTCAGAGAGGGTTGCGCCTGAGAAGCGCAGATAAGGCACACCAAGCTCAGCGGCATGTTCAAACATATTACGGAAGAAACGCTTCACCGAGTAGTAGCCGTGGCCGTTGTTGAAGAGAAATTCCTGACCGTCAAAGTCATACATGGTCACGCCGCACTTCTTAGCCACCTCAGCATAATAGCGGGCAATCTCATCTTGCAAAGCCATGTTGGGGATGATGCCGTCGTAACCATAGTTAACGGTCACCTGCAACTTGTCAACCACATCACCGGCGCTGTGGTCGGTGGCAGCGGTGTTCCAATAGCCGCGCTTCACGTTCTTCAGTCTGTATGGCTCGGTATCGGTAACACCCCTATAGTGAATAAGCTCTTTGCCAATCTTCACCATGTTAAGGTTGACGCAGTGGCCTTCCCAACTGGCAATCTCGTTGAGATAGGCAGGGTCGTCAATCTCAATTATTGTATCGGTTGCACTGATGTTGCACATGAGCGTGCGGCGTTGCTGATAGCACAAGCTGTCGCTTGGCACCGGGCTGGCGTCTTTAGTGCCGGGAGCCAGCGAGTTGGTGATGCACACGCGGCCAAGCATCATGCCTTCGGCAGCTGCCATATCGGCAAACTCACGGTGGTTTTTGCGGGTATCACCAAACTTAAACGGCTTTCGGCTGCCGTCCTTGCCATCAAGGTAACCCTCGTTTGCCCTGTTAGGACGCAAGAAACCTTGGTCGTAAGCGTGTATGGCTGGGAAACCGAGCGCACGGTTATATTCAATCATCTTCTCATATTCGCCGCCAGCACACATCACGTCGGGCGAATATGCAGCTGGGTCTTTCACCCAACGGCCATTCACAGTGGGATAAGGCAAGCCTTCGCGCAGCACCACGTCTTGAATCACATCCATCAGGGCGATGCTGTCAGGGCTACCCCAGAATGCCACCGACGAGCCTTCAACGTCAACATCGGGCAACGCCTCAGTGTAGATGTGGTTAGGAATGTTGGCAGGCATCTTTGGTATGAGAGAATAGAACACTTGGCGCGAATTACGGCGGTCGCGCGACATGTAGCTCAACCCAATGTTGCCCACGCTGTCAACCATGGCTGCGTTGCCATAGGTGATGCGGTAATAAGGCTCTTTCTTTGAGTAGAAAGCCACGTCGCTGATGCCATCGCCGCCCAGCGAAAATTCCTGACCCTCAACAAGCCCTTCGGGCAACGGGAAACGCTTGGCATCAGGCGTATGCACCACATATTGGAACGGCGGAGCATCGCCCTCAATGTTAGCTGTTCCGCCAATGGTGTTATCGTTGAGCGCAAGCACACCTATTGCATAATTCACAACCTCCGAGGTGTCGCGCGCAACGCCAATGATGTCACCCATAAGATTATTGATTGAGGTGCGGTAAGTGCCCCATTGAATGGCATCAACACCGCCACGATTGTCAAGGCATTCAAGCGTGAGTTTGATGTACTTTTGCTTAGGTTCAACTTTCACGCGTGCCTTTGAGCCGTTTTCAAAAGTCAGATTGAAAGTACCTGCAACCTTGTTGTATTCGCTTTTCACCGGCATGAAATAGGTTTTCTTCTCACTGTCGTAGAGCGAAAGCAAAGGCGATTTGCTCTGGGCCGCACTAAATTCACGATGGGGCTTCACAGTGATGTTACGCATGCTCGTAACGTAGCCTTGTGAGTTGATGCTTATGCCGAAATAGTCGGTTGTGAAATCAACCGTTTTTTGGGCAAAGCAACTCATGCACATCATCACAGCCGTGGACACAGCCATCAGTCTAAGATTTTTGTTCATCAGTTTTAATTGTTTTCTACAGTTTATGTTCTTAATAATTATGAGTTTTGTCACATTTCACCACAAAAATACAATATTTATGGCATTTTGCGCCTATATTATCTCATTTATTGTTATCACTTTCTTATTATTTTCAGCATGATAGCCGTGAGCGCAGCATCATTTTCCGGCGAAGCGGAACCAATTGAAATCGGCATATCCATCGCAGCCTTGTTGCAAGGTTGAGTAGTTGAAAAGGGCAAATCGGTTGGCTGTCCAAGGCAAGCCCAAGCCCATATCAAAAGCCTCGCCCACATCGTTAAACGTGTGGCCATCAGTGCTGTAATAGAAACGAGCTTTGAAACCCTTGTCGGTGACACGAGCCCGCAGCCACAAAGTGGTGTTCACAAGGTCGTCAATGAGCGTAGTGGTGGTTTTGCCGTCGCGGCAATAAACCAACTTATTCTTACCGTCACCACGCACCACAGCAACATAGGCGTAAGGGAACTCAAAGATGCCGAACCCTGCCACATTGCCGTCTTTCAAGCCGCTCACATCAAGTTCAACGGTGGCGTGCGAAGCCGGGCCTTGCACTCGCTGGGTAAGCGTGTTGCGGGCATTGGGCAAATCACCGGCATGCGAGGCGCGCAGGCGTATATAGCCACGGCGCTCGGTGAGCGACCATTTAGCATTGTCGGGGTTATGATTCCATTGCCATTGCAAGCCCAGTTTTTTCGACGAGAACTCATCAGATGTGGCGGGTTGGCACAAAGCGTGGCTCTTGCCCACATTGGGCTTGTCATAAATCACAACATCTTTGCCGTTAACGCCCATCATGGGCCATCCGTCCTGCCACTTCACCGGCAACAAATTGGGCACTCGGCCCATAGGTCCGCGGTCTTGCATGATGATAAACCACCAATCGCCGTTTTTTAGCTGCACCATACCGCCCTGATGCAATCCGTTGCCGGGATATGAAGCATCGTCTTCAACAATGATTTTATGCTCGTATGGGCCATAGATGTTCTTTGAACGCAAGCACACCTGCCAGCCTTGTGTTCCGCCGGCAGGGCAAGTGATATAGTAATAACCGTTAACCTTATACACATGCGAACCTTCCATGCCAAAGCTGTTGCCCCATGTTTGACTGTTGGCAAAGCCTTTTTCCCAAATAAGCACTGGCTGACCCTTAGCCGAATGATAGTCGCTGCTCAACTCGGTGACATACAGTTTGTGCTGACCATGAACAACATAAGCAGTCCCGTCGTCGTCGAAAAACAATCCCGGGTCATACATATATTCTTCAAAGATGGTTCTCTTCCATGGGCCGGCTGGATTGTCGGCCTCGCACAGCGAGAAGTGTCCTTTCTCAATGCCCCACCCTTTTGGCGTGCAAAAAGCCAAATAGAATTTGCCATTGTGATAGCGCAACGACGTTGCCCAAGAGCCATTGAGATAGAGCGTTCCGCCCTTCATATCAAAGCGCGGGTCCTCGTCGTAGCGGTCAACGGCATAGCCAACCATGCTCCAATTCACCAAGTCTTTCGACTTCAGAATGGGGCATCCGGGCACATAGTGCATACTCGTTGACGACATATAGAAATCATCGCCCACGCGTATCACATCAGGGTCCGACCAATCGCCCCACAAAATGGGGTTGGTGAAGGTGCCATTGCCATTATCGGGGTTCCACACGTTTTGCGCCTGCCCTGCAAGCGAAAAAAGCAACAATGCCGCACTCAGCAGCATTGTTGTTGTTTTGTTGAATGCCATAAACATTGTTTATTTAATCACAACCACAGCACTCTTGCCTTTTTTCACAGTCACTTTCTGAGTCCAATTAACAAAAGCGTTGTCGCCAAGAACTCGGCCTGCCTGCTGAGCATCCTCGGCAAGCACGGTGAGCACGGCATCAAATTGCGTTGGATTGTTCACAGTGATGCGCAGCTGCTTTCCTTTGGTCTCAATCTTCTCAACAGTGAGGTGGTCAAACATATATGCCTTTTTCAAATCGGTGCGCACATACATTCCCGGCACCTCAATTGCCATGAGCGCGCCATTGGTTTCGTTCCAACCAGTCTTGCCGCCATCAAGGCGTGAGCCGCGGCTGTCGGCGTCGCAATAGGTGAGTCGCTCAGTGATTTTGCCGTTTGGCTGAATACCCTCGGCATGGGCATGGATGATGTCGCGCAACAGTTCGGCATATTCCTCGCGGCCGGTGGCGCGATAAATCTTAAACAAAGCATCGCCCGACTGGGTGCAGAAGCCCGGAGCGCCATGCTTGTTTTGAGTGCTTGCCCAAACTGCACCTGTGAGATTGGCTCCAAGTTTATACAAATCGGTGTTTTGTGGCAACACATAGGGGAACGACACTGTCCAAGTGGCGCTAAGATTTGCCAAATCAATTGAGTGGTCAAGATATTTGGCATCGCCAGTGGCTTCATACATAGTTATAAACGAGGTCATGAGCGCACTAGCGGTTTCTGAATCGGCGTTTTGCAGAATATCACCGCAGCCTCCCGAGGTGAATCCTCTCACCACAAAATCGCGATAATACTCGCTGGCTACTTGCTTAGCCACCTGCATATACTCATCGTTGCCATAATAACGCGAAGCCAAAGCCAAAGCACCCACTGCCATTGCACCACCGGTGGTGTTGTATGCAGCCACGCGGCCGGTTTCAAGGTTGATGTAGTTGCCCCAAGTGCCCTCATCGCGCCATGTGTTAACAAAGGCATCGGCAAGCTGCTTCACAGTCTGTTTCCATTCAGGCTTGATGCTTTCGCCATTGCCCATGCTCTCCATGAGCATGAATTGCTTAACCATCCAATAGAGCACATCGGCGTTTTTGCGCACCAAACCAATTCCTTGAACATATTTTGAGGCATCGCCAAAACGCGGTTTGCCGGTTTTCTCAACCAAATCATAGAAATATCCGCTCTTGGTAGGGCCGTATTTCAAGCCAAATTCAAAGGTGTTGCACACTTTAGCAAGATGTTCGCCGTCGCCAGCTGCAAGCATTGGATAGGTGTTTATGAGGCCACCAATCCAACCATACGACATCCAATCGGCATTCTCTGGGCAATAATACTCGCCCACCGGACCTTTGAAATAACGTTCGTCGATGTTCACGCGCATGCGTTTAAGCACCTCGCTCATTGGCATGAGGTTGCGCGGCTGTTGCACCACAGTGTGCTGTTTGCGCTCTGCCATGAAGCGTGAGAGCACATCGGCAGTGGTGGTTGCCGCAAAGTGGCACACGTCAATGCGTATCACTATATGGTCGCCTTTCTTCACATCCACGCCGCGGTCAGGGCTCTTGCTGAAGCCAATGAACTCAGGCTTGCGGCTGCGCACACCTGGAGCACTCACCACAAACGATGCAATGCTGCGGTCGGCCGATTCCTCAATTATCAGTGCATGGTCCTTAACCTCGCCTTGCCACTCTATGCCTTGGTCGGTGAAGATTATATCAGCTTTCTTGTTTAAGCGTTCCAATATGGCTATCGCCGGAGTGCTGGTGTTGCTCACATTCACTTCAAGGAGCGACTTAGCGCCAAACTCGGGCGACAGTTGCGGAATGGGGTTGGAAGTGAGCGCCAGGTCGCGGCGATAATAGTCGCTTTTATCAAGTCCGGTAGCATAATTGCGATTCACAATGCGCTGACGGTTACCGCCGTAAACCACTGCAGGAATCATCACATAGTTATCGCTGTTCCAGCCGTAACGGTCAATTGCCACAGCCACACCCACGCTGTTCATGTCGCGCAAGGCAGTAAATGTGTAATTGGTGCCGCCAAGCTCGCTGTTTGGCGATGTGCTCACGCTCCAATCGCGTGAATTAGCGTTCAATTCGGTGCACTTGCTCAGTTTGGCATCAGAGTATTCACAGCCAAGTGCACGCACATTCACATTTTTGTTGGGATGCTGTGGCAGCCACGATTGTGCATTGACCGCCATTGCAGCCACTGCGCTCATAATAATTACATTCAGTGTTCTTTTCATATATTTTATGAGTTTAAAAAGTTATTATTTCATTACCGAAGGCGGCAGCTGTTTGCTGCCAAATTTCTCGTTAGGCTTGTTGCCCATCACCAGTTGCAAAACACCGCCGCTCACCACCTCGCTATGGGTAATCCAAGCGCGGTTGAGAGGTTTGCCATTGAGGGTTGCACTCTGTATATACACATTCTCGGGCGAGTTGTTCTTTGCCTCAATCACAAAGTCGCCGCCGCCATAGAAATGTTCGTCGAGATGAATGGTCACCTTGTTGAATACCGGTGAGGTAAGCATATACATATTGTCGCCGGGGCACACGGGATGGAAGCCCGATGCCGCCAACACATACCATGCGCTCATCTGCCCCACGTCCTCGTTGCCACAAAGCCCCATCACGTCGGTGCCATAAGCCACAGAGCATATTCGGCGTGTCCATTTCTGGGTGAGCCAAGCCTTGCCGGTGTAGTTGAACATAAACGGAACATGGTGAACCGGCTCGTTGGGGTGATTATAATAGTCGTTCCAAAGGAAGTCGCTCGACGAGCGGTCGAAAAATTCTGTCAGCTTCTTCGTAAACCTGTCTTTGCCAAGCAACGACATGAAGCCATACACATCATGGGGCACAAACCAGCCTTGTTGCAGAGGATTCGACTCGGTGCAGTATTGGTCTTGTACGGTCTCGCCGCGCCATGCACCGAATTTACCGTTTTTGTCACGGCCGCAGAACCACTTCACGCTATCGTTCCAAATGTTGCGATAGTCGCGTGAATAGCGTAAATAGCGTTTATGCTTATCGTCTTTGCCAAGCAGTTTGGCAAAACGTGCCACACACCAGTCGCCGTAGGCATATTCAAGTGTGCGTGAGATGTCGAGGGGTGTGTAGCCGATTAGGCGACCGTTGCCAGTGTTCTCAACCGAGTTTTCACAATAGTCATAAGCCTTGGCAACATCGTATTCTCTTATACCCTTTGCATAAGCATCGGTGATGACCGACACCGCCGGGTTTCCAAGCATACAGCCCGAATAAGAGTTCATGATTTCCCAACGAGGATAATACTTGCGGCCGCTCAGGTCGGCAAGACTGATGAGTGAGTTTATCTCATCGTTGACCAGACACGGATTAACAATGGTTTGCAACGGGAATTGGCTGCGGAACACATCCCAACCGCTGAAGATGGTGCGATAAGTGAACTCAGTGTTACGTTGCACCTTGCCATCGCCGCCAACATATTCGCCGGTGACGTCGCTCACGTCGCGTGGGTCAATCATTGTGTGATAGAGTGCGGTGTAGAAGATGGTCTTATCATGGTCGCTGCCTTCAACGTCGATGCAGCCAAGTGCATCTTGCCACAGACTTCTGTTGGCGGCATACACTTCTTCAAAGCTCCAATGGTCAATATCAGCTGCCAGATTGCGGCGAGCACCATCGATGCTCACAAACGAGATGCCCACCTTCATAAGCACCTGCTCACCCTCAACTGTGGGGAACTCGGTAAAGAAGCCAATGTGGCGTCCACGCAACTCATTGCAACCACGCAGCACCTCGGCATTCTTCACCGCTTCAATATATTTTTCATCGCCAAGGGTTTGCAATCTCACGCCCTTGATACTCTCGGGCAAATGAGCATCCCACATGCCGTATTGCTTGAGCGGGCGGCTAAAGCAGCAACTGAAATATACGGTGTAGCCCACATTGCCGTCGCCGTTACCCCATCCGCCATCGGCAGGAGTGCATCGCATCCAGCCCTCAATAGTGGTGCTATTAACCACCTTAACATATTGCTCGGTTGCCGAACCGCCAATGCGTCGCGCCAAATCAATGCTGATGCGCGAAGTTTCTGACTGAGGAAAGGTGAAGCGCAGCATGCCCGAACGGCGAGCACACGTCAGCTCGGTGCGAATGTTATAGTCGTCGAGCGTCACGGCATAATAGCCGGCACGAGCCACCTCGGTGTCGTGCGAATAACGCGAGCGATAGCCAGTCTCAGGCTCTTTCTCACGGCCCACATAGGTGTGAAGCTTGCCCACCGTTGGGGTCACAAGGAAGTTGCCGAAGTCGCCATACCACCCAATGCCGCTCATGTGCACAAAACTGAAGCCCTCAATGGTGGTGTGATGCCACGAGTAGCCGGGGCCGTTGTCGCCACCGGTTTTTGTGTCGGGGCTCAGCTGCACCAGTCCAAAGGGTGTAGTAACACCGGGAAAAGTCTTGCCAAGTCCGTGACCGCTTTTGCCTGCCGAGGTCGATGTTGATGCGCCAATTATGGGATTCACATAATCAACCGCATCTTTAGCCCACAACGAGCAGCCACACAAGGCAGCCGCAACCACAGCGGCACATATTCTTTTGTTTATCATTTGCTCTCTTTATTTTGTGAAACAGCTATTTATCATTTCATCAGCTCAACGGTGAAGCGATAAGCCACGGTGCCCTCGTTCCACATGGTGAAGTTGGTGCCCCACAGGTTGTTGTTGAGGCAGAAGTGCACACCGCCGGTGATGTCGGGGTAAGAGGTTGAATACGACAATCCGTTTGGCTCGCCAAGGTTGATGAGGAAAGCATCTTTGCTCCATATTCTTATGGTATGGTTGCCGGTGACGATGTCAACATAGCGGTCAATGCCGTGCATGTGACGGTTTCCCTTTTCAACCACGTCGCTCAGGTCAATGCGTTCGCCAATTTTCTCTGCCACCACTTGCTTGATGCCATCGGCGATGAACGAAACGAAATAGCTCTCGGGCAGGCGCACCGCAGGCTTGTTGACAACAGTCACGGTGATGTCGGCTTTGCGATTGTCCTTTTGAGCAAAGCCCTCAATTTGCACATATTCAGGATATACTCTGCCATCTACGCCGGCAACGTCGGGGAATTGCAATTGTGCTTCAAAACGAGTGCCCTTGCGCTCGGTTTTGGTTTGGCTGCTCACCACGCGCGCCTTCACTGTGGCGCTCACGGCGTTCGATTTGTCGAGCCCGGTTTTGCCAATGTCGTCAAGTGCCCAGCCATAGCGTGCACGTAAATAGCGATTGAGATAATCGTCGAAGTCGTTGCTATCGTAGCAACGATAAGTCACGCCAAGCACATTGAGCACGCCACCCAGCAAAGAGGTTGTCCAATCTTGCGATTGGTTGGCGTTGGTGACAACATTGAGCGGCTTCACCGGCTCGTTGCCAATCTTTTCAATGGCATTGCGAGCCTCGGCTTGCAACTTCTTGGGCAAGAAATCAATTGCCGAATACAAATAGTCGTCAATCTCTTTCCACGATTTCTCAACCTTCACAAAAGGTGCGCTTTGGCGTGCAGCAATAAATTTATCCATGTCATATTTATCCCAGTTGGCAAGATGGGTCTTTATGTCCATACCTTGGGTGTGCTCGGCAATAAGCCCCAGCTCCACAGCAAAGTTTATGGCTTCTTCGCTATCCATCTTTATTTTGCCCTTTTTCACCCATTGCGCATAGAGGCGCGAGAGTTCGCGGAACTTAGCCATTCTGAGCGGAGCACTGCCGTAGCCATAAATCCAAGTGTCACCAATCTCTGATGTCACCACCGGCAATTTGTCTTTGATGGTGAGCAACTGAGCAGCAATATCGTTGAATGAAGCGCCAATGATTTGCGCGTTGGGGTAACGCTGGCGCAATCCGGCATAGATTTTCTTCACGGTCTCATAGCTGTGAGGGCCGTGGTTGTCGCCGGTGAAGTTGATTGCCACAGCTGTTTTGCCATCGGGCAACACATTCTCGGTTCCGTAGTCGCGTTGATAGGCAAGAATAATTTCCTTGCCGGTGATGTCGCGCCAAAGGCAATAATCGGGCACCGCAGGAATGGGCGACGCCGGATTCACGCCAATGTGCAAAAAGCGTATGCCTGCATCGTAGAGTGGAGTGACAATGCTACGGGTGTGACCGGGCACGTCGGTCATCTTGGCTGCTATGGTGTGTTTGCCATAGCGGCTATCAAGTCGTTGCGAGAGCATAAGGCTTGTCTTAAACAGCTCGCTGTTCATTGATTCGCTCTCGTAGGTGTAAGGCACGGCGTTCCACACAATATTGCCGCGCTCAATGGCTCGGTCAAGGCGAGCCACCTCTTCGCTGCTTGCCTCGCGGCGATATTTCTCAACAAGCCATGCACCGGTGGTCCACACGTATTTCTCACCGCTGCCATCAGCATCGAGCTTCTCGCCCACAGCTATAGCCTTTGGGATAAATTCTTCAACATAGCGTTTGGCAACCACCGAACTGAGGTCGGTGAAACCAACATCGAGGTGCGTTTTAAACACCACTAACACTTTGCTCACCTCTTTGTTTGGCTCTTGAGCATTGATGGCACCTGCCACAAGCCACACGGCAAGCATAGCAATCACATTTCTTAAAACAGTCTTCATCTTATTTCAGATTTATTACACATTAATATTTTTCACATTTCACATCATTATCACATCAGTGGTGGAGTGTGGTTCCGTGGTGCAAAAATTCACATTCTCTAATATATAGTCACTCACACGCCACCACATTATTATATATTATATCACCTTCACCCATTCTCCGGGCTTAGTGTCATATTCAAGCACCTTGCCGGTTTCAGGTGAAGCAATGCGCAAATGTCCGCCTTTTTCGCTATAAACACGCAGGCTCACCACCTTGCCGCCACGGCGTTCGGCGCACACCAGAAATGCGCCCATTGCCCTGAGGCTGCCAAACGACACGTCGCTCCACGATTGCGGAATGGCGGGGAACACTTTCACTATGCCGGTATGGCTTTGCAAAAGCATCTCCTGGATGCCCGAAGCAAAAGCAAAATTGCCTTCAAGGGTGAAGGGGCGATAGGTGAAACGCGACTTGCCGGTGCCCGACTGGTCGCCATTGACGTGGAACGTGTTTTGCAGGCAGAAGCATTGTGCAAAGGTGCGTAACGCCTCGGCTGCCTTCTCGCCGTTGAGAGCACGCGCCAACATATTGCCATACCATGCAAAGCTGTAGCCGGTCCAATAGTCGCTGCCGTATTTCTCAAGCTGTGCAAGGGTGGCATCAATGATGCGACGGTCTTTTTCGCCGTTGCTCACGTCAATCAATCCCAACGGATGAATTGCCAAAGCGTGTGAGAAATGACGGTGCGAAGAGTTATAGGGATGTCCCTTAGCAAAGGTCAATCCACCTGTTGCATCGGTATCATAATCGGGCAATTGCTTGCGCAAATCACGCCAATGCTGCGACTCGCTGTTGAGCTGCAATGCTGCGGCACACTCGCCTGCTGCCTCAAAGATGAAATGCATGAGCGAGAGGTCGAAGTTGGTCATATCGGGGAACCATGCTTGTAGCGAGTTATCGTTAATCTCCGGGCTACTGCTGTATTCCAGCTTGCGCACTCCGTTGGCGTCAACCATGCTCTGCTGTTCCATATACACTGCCACGTCTTTGATAAACGGATAGGCACGATTGCGCAAAAAATCATCGTCGGCCGAGTATTTCCATTGCAAATAGAAATTCTGCGCCAACCACGCTCCCACTGTCTGCGACATGGCATATTGAATCCATCCGCCCATGGGCTCGCCGGTGAGGGTACACACGCCCGGCACGTTCATGCCGTCGGTGCCAAAGTATTGGCGAGTGTAGCGCTTATACACGTCGCGTTGGTTCCACAGGGTATTCACATAACCCATGCCCTCGCTCAGGTGATTGCCAATATATGCCGGCCAATAGCTCAACTGGGTGTTAAGGTCGTGGTGATAGTCGCCCTTCCACGGCGGCAGGTTGCCGTTATCGGCTGTCCACACGGCTTGCAGCGAGATGGGGTAAGACCCCTCGCGCGATGCCGATGCAAACTTATACATCTCGTTGTCATATTGCTTTTGCAGCACCTCATCGGGCAGCTTCACCCACGATTGGCTCCAATATTGGTTCCAATATTGCATGTGCTTGCCATAGTCTGATGCCATGCCGCGGCGCATTGCCTGCTCGGTGAGTTCGGCAGCTTGTTCACCCGAAAGCGACGAAGTGATGCTCCAAGTGCCATACACACTGTTGCCCACACGTTGCCAGCGCACCGACACATCGTAGCTGTAATCGCCATAACCGGGCTGATGATAGGTGATACTGCCGGGTTGCTTCACCACATTGCCTTGTTCATAGCCCAAGCGCTGCAACCCATGACCAGAAAGTGAATTGCCCTGACCTCCGGCGTTCTTGTTTTGATAAGTTGGAATGATGAGTTGCGGCTCAATGTTGAAGTTGACATTATGGAAAACAAACCATCCCACCGGCTCACCGGCATGCACAAAGGTTTGCATGCGTGCGCCACCGGGCCAAGTCACCTCACACAGCGCATTGTCAAGATACAGATGCACGCCATTGGGCTTGCCAAGCTCTGCAAGTGCAAACTCCAATGCTGCGCCGGGCAGCTTCGATGGTGCCGCCTCGCGGTCGTAAGGGTGGTCGAATTTTTTCTGCACCGGCAGATAGTTTTTATTGCGGATGTGCTGTTTCACCCATTCAAACTTATAATTCTCGCCGCTCAGGCTGTCAACAGGGCGCAAATCCCACAAATCGGTGCGGTCGAGCGACAAGCGCAGCGCATTGCCATTGCGCCACACCAACTCGCCAACAACGGCGTTGCCAAGGGGCATACCCTCGTCCCAACTGGCTACCAAGGTGTCGCACACCAAATCGCTGCCTCCGCTGGTCACCTTACACAGGCTCGTTGACGAGTGGCACGAGGTTATTGCCATTGCAGCTGCCATCATAGCTGCTATAATAAATGATGTCTTGTTCATAATCGGGGGGGGAAGATTTTTATGGTTTTTATTTCAGTTGCAGGCGGTCACGCAATTGCAGCAATATTTCCACGTCGCGGTCACGCAAACGGCCCTCGCGATTGGGCGGACAATTGAGTATCAGTATATTATCGTTTTTGGTGCATCGGCGATAAAGCTTTTCAAGTTCGTCGATGCTCTTGAAGTTGTTGTCGGTGGTGTTATAGAACCAACGCCCGCTGATGCACACGGTTGATTCCCACGGCATGTAATAGTCCTGTCCGCTATAAGTGAAAATCTTGGGGTCGTCGTCGGTGGGCAAATAAGGGTCGCCAAGGCGAAAATCGCTCGGGAAATAACGTATGGGATAACCGGCCTGCTGCTTCTCAGGCGTAACACTTTGTGTATCGGCATTGTCGGGCATGCCAATGGTCCAGTTGATACCCACTTGACAATCGGGCTGATAGCTCTTGATTATGGTGTAGATATCAAGTGTGGGCCAGCGATATGCTTGCTTCACCCAACCGCCATCAAACCAAAACTCCACCACCGGAGTGATTTTCTTGGTCATCTCAAGCAACTCCTTAAGCTGCGCCAGCATATACTGATTATATTTTGCGTCATCAGCTTGATTCTTCACGTCGGCATTCTCCTTGCGGTCCCAAAGTGAATAATACAAGCCCAGACCAATGCCATATTTCTTGCATGCCTTAGCCACAGCCTCAACCACGTTGGTCTGATTGGCCGACGATGCCACGTCATAGTCGGTGTAACGGCTATCCCACAGGCAAAAACCGTCGTGATGCTTGGTGATGAGTATCACATATTTCATTCCGGCATCCTTTGCCGACTTAATCCATTGGTCGGCATCGATGGCGGTGGGAGCATAGCTCATTGCCGGCTTACTGCCATCGGTCCACTCCTGGTCGTGGAAAGTGTTGATACCAAAGTGAATAAACATGCCGTAGCGGCGCTCAATCTGCTTGAGCTGAGCCTTGTTGGCAGTGTGCGACGGCACTGGCAAGATGTGATTCTTTCCTTTGGCGCCACACACCAAAATCGTGGCAAGCACAAACAACAAAAATGTTCTGAGTCTCATAGTTTTCTTAATGTCTTATTTATTAGTTTTATGTTTATTGTTTTTCATTCAATTGGTTTATACCATTGCGGCGATGCCTCTCAATCAGTGA
Source organism: Muribaculaceae bacterium (assembly GCA_051871515.1). Taxonomy (GTDB): domain Bacteria; phylum Bacteroidota; class Bacteroidia; order Bacteroidales; family Muribaculaceae; genus SFTJ01. The sequence continues at coordinate 24,547 of JBJECY010000055.1, forward strand.
TTAACTGATTGACATTTCACGAGGCATTTATTTCTTATAGGGCAACCAATAGCCGCGGCTCTTTTCCACTTCAAGAATACGGCGGAAATAGTCAACCTTCTTGGGCAGGCAGTCGGCAAGGTTAACCACCTCGCCAATGTCTTGCTTCACATAGTAAAGCTGCTCCTTGGGGCTGTTGCCCAATTCTATGTTGGTGAGATTGTCATAAGCACGGCCATTGCAAGGGATTATGTATTTCCAATCGCCATCGGTGATTGAGAGCGAACCGGCCGATTCAACCACATATTCACGGCCCACGCGGTTCTCACCAAGCATTGTGGGCAACATGGGTTGGCTGTCGGCACCGGCGCCGGCACCCATATCTACGCCAAGCAGCTGTTGCATCGAGGCAAACAAGTCGATGTGCGAGAACAAAGCATCGCTCACACCCGGTTGCACCTTTCCTTGCCAGTGAACAATAAAGGGCACTGTGGTTCCGGCCTCAAAGTTGCTGTATTTGCCGCCACGGAATGGTCCCCATGGACGATGGTCGCCAAGCAGCTCCACCGAGCGGTCGGCGTAGCCGTCATCAACCACCGGACCGTTGTCGCTGGTGAGCACTATCAAAGTGTTTTCCATCAAACCCTCACGTTCAAGGGCGGCAACAATCTCGCCCACGGTCCAGTCGAACTGCAAGATGGCATCGCCACGATAGCCCATAGCGCTCTTGCCGCGGAAACGGTCATGAGGATAGCGAGGCACGTGCACATCGTTGGTGCCAACATACAGAAAAAATGGCTCTTTACTATGATTCTTTATGAAATCAACCGCCTTTGCGGTGATGGTATCGGCAATATTCTCGTCTTCCCAAAGCGCCTTACCGCCGCCACGCATATATCCTATGCGGCCAATGCCGTTGACAATGGCATTATCGTGGCCCTGACCGGGCGAGGCATGCAGCTTAGTGAGCATTTCGGGATGGTCTTTGGCAAGTGGTTCGCCTTCAAATGGCTTTTTATAGCTCATTGCAATGGGAGCCGAGGCATCGTAGCACCACACGCGCTGGTTGCACATCCACACGCACGGCACACGGTCGCCCGTGGCTGCCATCAAAAACGAATAATCAAAACCTATATCTTGCGGACCGGGGGTCACAAATCCGTTCCAATCTTGCGAGCCGGCGGTGTCACCAAGTCCAAGATGCCATTTGCCAATGGCTCCGGTGGTGTAGCCTGCTTCATGAAACACATCGGCGATGGTGGTTTGCTCGGGACGTATCACCATGCCGGCGTCGCCGGTGGCAATGCCGGTGTCGTTGCGTCGCCAGCTATATAAGCCCGTGAGCAAAGCATAACGTGAAGGGGTACTGGTTGATGCCACAGCATGAGCGCGAGTGAAACGCAATCCGCCCTGCGACAAACGGTCAACATTGGGGGTTTGCACACGGTGTGCTCCGTAGCAACTTATGTCGCCATAACCAAGGTCGTCAGCAAGTATCATCACCACATTGGGCTTAGTGTCATTAGCCTTTGCAACATTTTCACGCGGCTTGTTTGCAGCCGGCGATATGATGGTGGCACCTAAGCCTAATCCTAAAAATATGTTTCTCTTCATAATGCAGTTTGGTTTGGTTGGGTTATGTTTGGTTTTATGTAAAGTTCTTATGCAGTCTCTCAAAAAAATTTGTTGGCTGAGAGGTGGCGGGCTTAGTGGCGGCATCAAGTGATGGGCATAACGGCTTAGTGCCTCGCATCACAGCCAAAACCATTTAGCACACGCACATCACAAAGTTACAACGATTTATGCTTTTTAACCTTATAAAATACCACTAATTTTATGCACAATCTTATGAACGCACGCGCACACACGCGTAAAAAAGCCTTCTGCCAACAACATTGACAGAAGGCTATGATTATTATTGAAGTCATGGTCAGCTGCTTCCTAAAGGAGCATCAACTGCCATGCTCTTGTATCTTTTACGTTATATTACTCGCCCAACCGGGGGAATCAGAAGAAATAGGTGGCGCGTATGTGCCAAGTGCGCATCTTGTGAGCATTGTCATCGAGCAACTTGGTCTTGAACATCTGGCTCACGCCCCACTCGTGACTTGCCGAAATCTGGAACTTGCGCATCAGCTCAACGCCAAATCCCACATGAAGCCCCAGCACGGTTGATGAATACTTCATGTTGCCGCCATCGCTGTTGCCCAACATAATGTTGATGTTTGGACCGGCAAACACAAACGGATAGAGCTTGTTCTCAAAACCGTTCATGTTGATATATCGATACTTGAGATTAAACGGAATTTCAAGCACATGCATGGTCATTTTCTCAACGTCAACGCCCTGCTGCGACCACAACGGCTGCTCGCCCAAGTGCAACTTGGCTTGTGTGAAGTTATAGAGCAACGAGGCATCAACGCCCATACCTATACCCGGAAAAAACATCTCGCCGTTGATACCAATGGTTCCGCCCACTGTGCGGTCGGCATCATAAAGCTTATATACACCCTTCTGAAAGGCCGGAAACTCGTTGATATTGGCACCTGCCACCACGCCCCAGCGTGACTCGGCATTCACATTGCCCGACATCAACACCGACGCCAGCACAATCATTATTGATATTAATTTTCTCTTCATCGCTTGTGTAATATGTGTACTACAGTAGTATGATTTTTTTGAAATACTTTGCAAAACTACAATATTTCATTCTTATGGGCAAAAAAAATTTGCGAGTTTTGCGCCCAACGCCATAGCAGAACGCCCTTTTGCTCCCGTTTTAAGTTTATTTATGAATATCAACGCACCTGCCGGAATGCTTAATTAGTGTTTTTAGCACCATAATCTCATAGATTTTCATTAAATTTGCAGCATGAACGAGCAAGAACGACTTAGAATAGAAGAAGACATCGTAAAGATGCTGAAAACGGTCTATGACCCTGAATTACCCGTTGACGTTTACAGTCTGGGACTGATTTATAAAATCGACGTTGCCGACGACGGCTTGGTGCACATTGACATGACACTCACCGCACCTGCATGCCCCGCCGCCGATTTCCTCTTTGAAGACATCAATATGAAAGTGGGCAGCATTGAGGGCGTGAAAGCTGTGGAAACTAACCTGGTGTTTGAGCCCGAATGGGACCAAAGCATGATGACCGAGGAGGCCAAACTTGAACTCGGGCTTCTGTAATAGCCACTCGCTCACAACCAAAACAACCATCTATCCTCACCCCCTAAATCCACAGCCACAACAAAAGAAAGAAAAAACGATGCCCGGCAAACTAACATATTTTTTATCTGACGTGCACCTGGGCGCAGGCTACATTGCCAACGCCCGGCAACATCAACTCACACTTGTGCGTTGGCTCGACTCAATAAAGCACAACGCCGAGCAACTGTTTCTGCTGGGCGACATTCTCGACTATTGGTTTGAATATCGCCATGTGGTGCCTCGCGGCTACACACGATTCTTTGGCAAACTCGCCGAACTTGCCGATAGCGGCGTGAAAATCACCTGGTTGACCGGCAACCACGACATTTGGATTTTTGACTATCTGCCTCAGGAACTGGGCATTGAGGTGGTTGACGGACCAATAACGCGTGAAATAGGCGGCAAAACATTCTTCCTTGACCACGGCGACAACGTGGGCAAGCAAGACCGCTCTTACACCATCATGCGCTCAATCTTTCGCAACCGCCTGTGCCAATGGCTCTACTCGGGCGTACACCCGCGCTGGACTGTGCCTTTTGCACAAGCATGGTCAAAAGACAACCGCGTGAAGCGCAATCAACAATACATCAACAACAGCATCTCGGTGGCACTGCGGCGGCTCATCGACTTCTCAGAAGAACACTCGGCAGCACACCCCGAAGTTGATTTCTACGTCTATGGACACCTGCACCGCATGGTTGACCACACACTGTCAACCGGCAAACAACTTGTGGTGCTGGGCGACTGGATTGAGCAGAACAGCTTTGCCACTTTCAACGGCAACTCATTGATTATGCAAAAATTATAATCACACCGCAGCTCGCCAAGCTTGCACGGTGCGCTCACGCAGCCCCAAAGGGTGCACCTTTTTGCGCACATTTACCAATTAAAAAAATCTGAAATAAACCGAAACCCTTAAAAAATGTTTAGAGGGCAAATCTCTCATTTTTTTGACATTTTGCAAGCATTTACAATAAATTTCTTATATTTGTACCCAAAATATGCCCTCTGAGAGCTGTTTAACTTGCATTTTTCTAATAATAATCTTATACCTAAATTTGGCATTTTGTCGCAAAATTTATTGTGTAACATTATTTAACAATTAAAATATTCAATCAAAAATTTTTAATACCGCATTGAATATCAATAATTTAGAAAATCAAAAGTTAACAAAAAGGCACTAAGTGCTGAGAAAGTATGTTATAAAGCATATTTTAAAATTTGCTCAATCAGAAATTAGGATGCATATTTGCACCATAAACCTAAAACAATCTTTTTTACCTTAAAAAATTATACCTATTGAAGACCTAAAAAAGGGACTTTGTTGATAAAGTCCCTTTTTTTGTTTTTATACCCAAGGCAAGCACAAAATTTTTAGCTAAATTTGCAGTACAAACAAAATTCTCTCGGCACACACCATTCAAAAAAAAGGAAAATAGAAATGACACGATATATAATAATAGTGGCAGGCGGAAGCGGCAGCCGATTTGGCGCCGACAAGCCAAAGCAATTCTTGCCCTTGGCAGGCAAGCCGGTGCTCATGCACACCATCAGCCGCTTTGCCTCACTCAGCAACGTGAACATCACAGTGGTGCTGCCCAAAGCATTTGTGCAATGGTGGCACGAGCTATGCGCCGAATACCATTTCACCACGCCACACAACATTGTGGAAGGCGGTAACAGCCGCTTTGCTTCAGTGAAAAACGCCATCGCCACGCTTACGCCCTCTGCCACCGACATTATTGCCGTGCACGACGGTGTGCGTCCGCTCATCAGCCAACAGCGCATTGAGGCAATTCTGCAACAAGCCGCTACCCTGGGCAGCGCGGTGCCGGTGATTCCTGTCACTGACTCAATCAGGCAATACACAGGCAATGGCGATGAATCGGTGCCGCTGCTGAGAGATTCGCTCAGAGCCGTGCAAACGCCTCAGGCATTCAATGCGCAAGCCCTTGTTGCCGCATACAACACACCGTTCAATCCCTCGTACACCGACGATGCCTCGGTGATTGAGCAAAACGGCGGCACGGTGCACCTCATTGACGGCGAGGTGACAAACATAAAAATAACTCATCCCAACGACCTAACCATTGCACAACTACTGCTTGAACGATGAACGATTTGCGAAAAATGGACATAAAATACCTGCACGGAGTGGGTCCCAAACGTGCCGAGTTGCTTGCCAAGCAACTCGACATTCGCACCTACTACGACCTGTTGTATTACTTTCCTTTTCGTTACATTGACCGCAGCACAATTCACCACGTCCGCGATTTGCAAGGCGACCTGCCCTACATTCAGCTAAAAGGCCGGTTCATTGTGTTCACTCCACAGGGAGAAGGTGCCAGACGCCGCATCAACGCCCTTTTCACCGACGGCACAGGCACCATTGAGTGCGTGTGGTTTAACGGCGTAAGACATATACAGGAATCCTATCACACCGGCGTGGAATATGTGATATTCGGTAAACCCACCCTTTATAAAGGCACTTACAGCATCGCCCACCCCGAGGTTGATACGTTCAGCCCCGAGAAGCTCACTGCCGGGCTAAAGGGAATGTATAACCTCACCGAACAGTTGCGAAACCGTTCGTTCTCGCAACGCAACCTGCAACAGCTGATTGACAACCTGCTTGCCACCCAAGTGGTGCAGAACATTGCCGAGACGTTGCCAGCCAACATCATCTCGCAACACAAGCTCATGCCACTGGCTGAAGCATTGCAGAACATTCACAAGCCCACAAGCATCGCAAACTTGCAACGGGCACAGTTCAGGCTTAAATATGAAGAGCTGTTCTTTCTGCAACTCAACATACTCAAATACACCAACACGCGAAACACCACCATACGCGGTTTTGTGTTCCCGTCAATTGGTCATTATTTCAACACATTCTATAGCCAATGCCTGCCATTTCCGCTCACCGGCGCACAGAAGCGCGTTATCAAAGAGATACGCCACGATATGGGCAGCGGCAAGCAGATGAATCGCCTGTTGCAAGGCGACGTGGGCAGCGGCAAGACGCTGGTGGCTCTCATGTGCATGCTCATTGCACTCGACAACAACTATCAAACTGCCATCATGGCGCCCACCGAGATTCTTGCCACACAGCACTTTGCCACCATCAGCGAGATGCTGAAGCCATTGGGCATCAACGTGGCTCTGCTCACCGGCTCAACCCGCAAAAAACAACGCGACACCATTCACGAGCAACTGCTAAGCGGCGAGCTGCAAATAATTGTGGGCACACACGCCCTCATTGAAGATACCGTGCAGTTTCGCAATCTGGCTTTGGTAATCATCGACGAGCAGCACCGCTTTGGAGTGGCGCAACGTGCTCGCTTGTGGAAGAAGAACACCACACCGCCTCACGTGCTGGTGATGACCGCCACACCAATTCCGCGCACACTTGCCATGACCGTCTATGGCGACCTCGACGTGTCGGTGATTGACGAGATGCCTCCCGGACGCAAACCTGTGGAAACAGTGATGCGCACCGAGCAATCGCGCATGGCAATGTATCAGTTTGTAGGAAAGCAACTGGCTCAAGGCCGACAAGCATATTTTGTTTATCCGCTCATACAAGAAAACGAGAAACTCGACCTGCACGACCTTGAACAAGGCTACGAAAACGTGTGCCAAACATTCCCAAGCTACAAGGTGTGTTTTGTGCACGGCAAGATGAAACCTGCCGAGAAAGACCATCAAATGCAGCTCTTTGCCACCAACCAAGCACAAATAATGGTGGCTACAACAGTGATTGAGGTGGGCGTGAATGTGCCTAACGCATCAATCATGGTGATTGAAAATGCCGAGCGATTTGGGCTAAGCCAATTGCATCAGCTTAGAGGCCGCGTGGGACGCGGTGCCTCACAATCGTTCTGCATTCTCATGTCGAAACACCAACTCGCCAAAGAAACAAAACATAGGCTCACCGTGATGACCGAGACCAACGACGGCTTTGTGGTGGCTGAAGAGGACATGAAACTGCGCGGACCGGGTGACATGGAGGGCACTCAGCAAAGCGGCATCGCATTCAACCTGCGCATCTCGAACCTCGCAAAAGACGGGCAGATAGTGCAGCTTGCGCGCGACGACGCTCGTGCCGTGATTGGCGACGACCCCACGCTCACAAAACCGCAAAACATGCAGCTCGCCAAAAAACTAAAAGAGCTTTTCGACAGGCAAATTGACTGGAGCTCGATAAGCTGAAATCGCCAAATGGCAAAAAAACGTTCACATTCACCGCATTATGTGCAATAATTCAGCATTTTTAAACCCAATTTTACAAGTTTTAGCACTCAAGCAATTGGCTATAAAGAAATAAATTTATAACTTTGAACGTCCAAAACAAGAACCAAGTAGAGATTACTATATGAACTTTAGAAAAAGCATCATGATTTTAGGTTTGAGCCTGGCAGCAGTTACCTTTTCAACAAAAGGCAACAGCGTTGTGGCGCAAAACCTGCAATCAGCAAGTAACTATTCAAAGACTCACGAAAAACTGCTCGCTCACCAGAATCGTATTCAAGACCAAATACGTCTGAAAGAAGCACAAGAATATGCCAGCCATCTCTATGAAGAAGATGAACCAGAACTTGACATCTACACCGAAGGCTGGGAAAGCGACCAAGTGAACCCATACAAAAACGCTGTTATCCCTAACACCAAAGACCTTGACGTTTCGAACTTCTGCATGCCGGTTCCTGGCATCGTCACTTCGCGTTACGGCTATCGTCCACGATTCCGCCGCATGCACAAAGGTATTGACCTGCGTCTCTCAACCGGCGACACAGTGAGAGCAGCTTTCAGCGGTAAAGTTCGTCTCACAAAATATGAACGTGGCGGTTACGGATTCTATGTGGTGCTTCGCCACGACAACGGTATGGAAACAGTTTACGGTCACCTCTCACGATTCCTTGTGAAACCCGACCAACGTGTTGAAGTGGGACAACCTATTGCATTGGGTGGCAACACCGGACGCAGCACAGGCCCACACCTCCACTTTGAAACCCGCTTTATGGGTATTGCAATAAACCCTGAAGCAATTTTCGACTTTGAAAATCAAACTACTCACACCGATATTTACACATTCAATAAGAGCACGTTTGAGAACAGCCGAAACTATTCGCCTAACAAACGCTACACTGCTTCAAAGAAGCGCAGCAGCTCTTCAAGCAAAGCAACCCACAAGATTCGTCAAGGCGAAACCCTCAGCTCAATTGCTGCTCGCAATGGCACAACAGTGGCAAAGCTGCAAAAGCTCAACGGTCTTGGTAATTCAACCAACATCAGAGCCGGCAAGACACTCCGTTTGAAATAAAAAAATATTCACATACTACCTCTTTTTTAGCACGGTATGCATTCATCTGCATATCGTGTTTTTTTCACTCCCTTCAATGGCAGGAACATAGCCATCGCCCAGCGCAGAATATTATGCCTGCAAAAAGCGTAACAAAGCAATGAGAATATGAGTTAATTACACATTATATATAGCGCTGTATGCTTATGCCCATATAAATCCCCGAGGAAAACGTAACAACCAAAAACAATCATCCTACAAGGCGCGCACCATGCAAAGCACAGGATTCTACCCTATCGCAATTGAGAGGCTAATTATATAATGCGCAACACATGCAAAGCACAAGATTTTCCCCCTAATGCGAATGAGGAGCAAATTACATAAAGCGCAACCCATACAAAGCGTAGGATTCTCCCCTAACGCTATTGAGGGACTAATTATATAAGGCACAGCACATGCAAAGCACAGGATTATCCCCTATCGCGATTGAAGGGATAATTATATAAGGCACAACCCCTGCAAAGCACAAGATTCTCCCCTATCGCGATTGAGGGCTGATTCCTATACGGCAAATCAATAAAATCAGAGTGATTATTTGAGTGAGCGCTATACAACACTATGGGAAAGCGCATTTCATCAATAAAGCCCGAAAGACACTTATTAAAAGGCAAATATTAAAAAACACTTATCAGGAGAACTCATTGTCATTCACCTTACTTTGTTCAAATGTGTCACGGCGGAAATTTGAAGTAGGTATATAAAAAAATATCCCCTGCATCACGCAGAAGATTTTCTTCCAAAGCCTTAAGACGGCTTTTCTATACATAAACCTTAAAACTAAACCTTTTTAGAGATAAATCACATCATCGTCACGACTTATGATTTCCTTAAATCTAAATACCATAAAAACTTGATGCAAAGTTATAAAAAATATGTTATATAACATAGTTTTATAAAATAAAATTCAGCGCTTTAATATTTTTTAACCATATATCGCACTTGTGCTTTGAAAATCCATAAAAATCAGAGCCGACATCATCAGTTGATGATATCGGCTCTTGAGATTATAGTAAATAAGCTATGTTTCTAAATAAACGAGTCTTATTCTTTTTCGCTCAGCACTGAATCAACAAAGCTCGATTCTTCTGAATCCAAACGGTCGAAATCGTCTTTGCTTCCCACAACCAAGCGGTCGTATTCACGCAGACCAGTACCGGCAGGAATCAAGTGACCGCAAATCACATTTTCCTTCATGCCCTCAAGATAGTCAACCTTGCCGTTGATGGCAGCCTCATTGAGCACCTTAGTGGTTTCCTGGAATGATGCAGCCGACATGAAGCTCGATGTTTGCAGAGCAGCACGAGTGATACCTTGCAGAATCTGCTCACTTGTGGCAGGAACAGCGTCACGCACTTGCACAAGGCGCAGGTCACGGCGTTTAAGAGCCGAATTTTCGTCGCGCAACTTGCGAGCAGTAACAATCTGACCATTTTCAAGCTCGGTAGAGTCGCCCTTGTCAACAACCACCTTGCGTCCCCAAATGCGGTCGTTCTCTTCCATGAAGTCGCGTTTGTCAACAACTTGTTGTTCAAGGAAGCGAGTATCACCTGGGTCGATGATGTTAACCTTACGCATCATTTGGCGTACAATAACCTCAAAGTGCTTATCGTTGATTTTCACACCTTGCATGCGGTAAACGCCTTGCACTTGGTTAACAATGTAGTCTTGCACGGCAGTCGGACCCATGATGTTAAGGATATCGGTTGGAGTTACAGCACCATCAGAGAGCGGTGTACCGGCACGCACATAGTCGTTTTCTTGCACAAGAATCTGCTTTGACAGTGGCACAAGATATTTACGCACCTCACCAAGCTTAGAGGTGATGATGATTTCCTTATTACCGCGTTTGAGTCGGCCGTAAGTAACTTCGCCATCGATTTCACTAACCACTGCCGGGTTCGACGGGTTGCGAGCTTCAAACAACTCAGTTACACGAGGCAGACCACCGGTGATGTCACCAGCGCCACCGCTTGCCGAGCGTGGAATCTTCACAAACACTTCACCTGCAATAATCTCGCTGCCTTGCTTGAAGAGCAGATGAGCACCCACAGGCAATGTATAAGACTTAATAACCTCACCGTTGGCATCAACAATCTGCACTTCAGGAATCTTGGTCTTATCCTTCGATTCAATGATGATTTGCTCACTGTTACCGGTGGCTTCCTCATAGTCCTCGTGATAAGTAATGCCTTCAACAAAGTTCACATAGTTGATAACACCTGAGTATTCTGAAACGATAACGGCGTTGAATGGGTCCCATTCGCTAATCAAGTCACCCTTCTTAACGGCTTGACCTGAAGTAACGTAAAGTTTTGAACCGTAAGCAATAGGGCTGCTGGTGAGCACCATCTTGGTGTTAGGCTCAATGATGCGCATTTCAGCCATACGGCCAATTACAACGTCCTCGTTGTTCTTATCTTTAACGGTGCGGAGTTCGTCAATCTCAATCATACCGTCGTAGTTCGACTTGATGTTTGAAACGGCTGCAACGTTGCTTGCCACACCACCCACGTGGAATGTACGCAGAGTAAGCTGAGTACCAGGCTCGCCAATGGCTTGTGCGGCAATCACACCCACAGCCTCGCCCTTTTGCACCATGCGGTTGGTGGCAAGGTTACGGCCATAGCACTTAGCGCATACACCGCGTTTGGCCTCGCAAGTGAGCACCGAACGGATTTCAACCGATTCAATCGGGCTTTCGCTGATGCGCTTAGCCTCGGCATCCTTTATCTCCTCGCCGCTGTGAACAATCACTTCACCGGTCATTGGGTCAACAACATCGTGAACCGATACGCGGCCCAAGATACGGTCGCCAAGCGATGCTACAACGTCGTCGTCCTTCTTGATTTCGGTGCAAACCAGTCCGCGCAAGGTTCCGCAGTCTTCCTCAGTGATAATCACGTCGTGAGCCACGTCAACCAACCTACGGGTAAGGTAACCGGCGTCGGCTGTCTTCAAAGCGGTGTCGGCAAGACCCTTACGGGCACCGTGTGTTGAAATAAAGTATTCAAGCACGCTCAAACCTTCCTTGAAGTTTGCCAAAATTGGGTTTTCAATGGTTTGACCACCTTCCGAACCACTCTTTTGAGGCTTAGCCATAAGACCACGCATACCTGAGAGCTGACGAATCTGGTCCTTTGAACCACGGGCACCCGAGTCGAGCATCATATACACCGAGTTGAAACCTTGTTGGTCGCTCGAGAGTTTCTTCATTACAATGCTTGTAAGCTCATTGTTGACGTGAGTCCAAATGTCAATAACCCTGTTATAACGTTCGTTGTTGGTGATGAAACCCATGTTGAAGCTGTTGGTCACTTCTTCTACCTGAGCATCGCCTTCAGCAACCAATTGTGCTTTTTCTTCAGGAATGATGATGTCGCCCAAGTTAAACGACAAACCACCCTTGAATGCCATGTAGTAACCCATGTTCTTGATGTCATCGAGGAACTTAGCACTACGAGGCACACCGCACGACTTGATTACACGGCTGATGATACCACGCAACGATTTCTTAGAGATAATCTCGTTGATGTAACCTATTTCCTTAGGCACTAACTTGTTGAAGAGCACACGGCCCACCGAGGTATCTTCTTTGAGCACCTTAACTGGCTTACCGTTCTCGTCGATGTCGTCAACAACCACCGAAACGATTGATTGCAGCGTCACCTTGCCTTCGTTATAAGCAATCTCGGCTTCCTCTGGTCCGTAGAACTTCAAGCCCTCGCCCTTTTGACCCGGGCGCAGCTTGGTGATGTAATACAAACCAAGCACCATGTCCTGCGAAGGTACGGTGATAGGCTCGCCGTTGGCAGGATTAAGGATGTTGTGAGAGCCAAGCATAAGCAATTGAGCCTCAAGAACAGCCTCGTTGCCAAGTGGCAAGTGAACGGCCATCTGGTCACCGTCGAAGTCGGCGTTGAATGCCGTACATGCCAATGGGTGAAGTTGAATGGCCTTGCCCTCAATCATGCGAGGTTGGAATGCTTGGATACCAAGACGGTGAAGTGTCGGGGCACGGTTCAAGAGCACCGGATGACCCTTCATAACGTATTCAAGGATATCCCATACCACAGGTTCCTTGCGGTCAACAATCTTCTTGGCGCTCTTCACTGTTTTCACAATGCCGCGCTCAATAAGCTTGCGTATGATGAATGGCTTGTAAAGCTCTGCTGCCATGAGTTTAGGAATACCGCACTCGTGCATCTTAAGTTCAGGACCAACCACAATAACCGAACGGGCTGAATAGTCAACACGCTTACCAAGCAAGTTCTGACGGAAGCGGCCTTGCTTACCCTTAAGGCTATCAGAAAGCGACTTGAGCGGACGGTTAACGTCGCTCTTCACAGCCGAGCTCTTGCGAGAGTTGTCGAGCAGCGAGTCAACAGCTTCCTGAAGCATACGCTTTTCGTTGCGCAAAATCACTTCCGGAGCCTTGATTTCGATGAGTCGTTTCAGACGGTTGTTACGGATAATCACACGACGATAGAGGTCGTTAAGGTCACTGGTGGCAAAACGTCCGCCATCGAGTGGCACCAATGGACGCAATTCGGGCGGAATCACTGGTATCACTTGCAGAATCATCCACTCAGGGCGGTTGATTTTGCGTGATGCACGGAACGATTCAACAACCTGAAGGCGTTTCAAAGCCTCGGTTTTGCGTTGTTGCGAGCCTTCCTTGCCGGCAGTGTCGCGCAGCTCATAAGAGAGCTTGTCGAGGTCGAGCTTGCACAGCATATCGTAGATGGCCTCAGCACCCATCTTGGCAACGAACTTGTTGGGGTCGTCGTCATCGAGCAGGTTGTTGTCCTTTGGCAGACGGTCGAGCACGTCGAGGTATTCGTCCTCAGTGAGGAGGTCGTTGGCCTCATAGGTCTTTGATTCTTCTTTCTCAAAGAAACCCGGATTGGCTGTTGGACCAGGATTGAGCACAATGTAGCGTTCGTAGTAAATCACAGCATCGAGCTTTTTCGACGGCAAGCCCAAGAGATAACCAATCTTGTTGGGCAACGAGCGGAAATACCAGATGTGAGCCACAGGCACCACAAGCTGAATGTGGCCCGAGCGCTCGCGGCGCACCTTCTTCTCAGTAACCTCCACACCGCAACGGTCGCACACTATACCCTTGTAGCGGATGCGCTTGTATTTGCCGCAATGGCACTCATAGTCCTTTACAGGACCAAAGATACGCTCGCAGAACAAACCATCACGCTCAGGCTTGTAAGTACGGTAGTTGATAGTTTCTGGCTTGAGTACTTCTCCATAAGAATTTTCAAGAATAGAGTCGGGCGATGCCAAACTGATTGAAATCTTAGAAAAAGTGTTTTTTATCTTATTATCTTTTCTAAAAGCCATTTGTTTTAATTCTTTATTCTTAAAGAGTTAATTATATCATTCCCGCGGTTTGATGCACTCCCTCAATCCTTGGGGCAAGCCACAGATGTGTGTGGCACCCTCATAAGCGGCACTGAGGCAGTGCACAGCCGCAAAATATAGTGTATTATTCCAAATTGATGCTTAGACCCAAACCGCGAAGCTCGTGCAGCAACACATTGAGCGATTCAGGGATACCCGGAGTTGGCATAGAGTCGCCCTTCACAATAGCTTCATAAGCCTTGCTGCGGCCAACCACATCGTCACTCTTCACAGTAAGAATTTCTTGCAGCACATGCGAAGCACCAAATGCCTCGATGGCCCAAACTTCCATCTCACCAAAGCGCTGACCACCAAACTGAGCCTTACCACCAAGAGGTTGCTGAGTGATAAGTGAGTACGGGCCAATGCTACGAGCGTGCATCTTGTCTTCAACCATGTGGCCCAGCTTAAGCATATAGGTCACACCCACTGTGGCAGGTTGGTCAAAGCGCTCGCCGGTGCCGCCGTCATAGAGATAAGTCTTGCCATAGCGTGGCAGTCCGGCCTTATCGGTCCAATAGTTCAAGTCGTCGAGGCTTGCACCGTCGAAGATTGGAGTAGCAAACTTCACTCCGCACTCACGACCTGCCCATCCAAGAACAGCCTCAAAAATCTGACCGATATTCATACGAGAAGGCACACCCAGAGGGTTGAGCACGATGTCAACAGGAGTACCATCCTCAAGGAATGGCATATCTTCCTGACGTACCACGCGCGACACGATACCCTTGTTACCGTGACGGCCGGCCATCTTATCACCCACGCCAATCTTACGCTTCTTAGCAATGTAAACCTTGCCTACCTGCATTACGCCCGATGGCATTTCGTCGCCAATCTGATAGTCGTCCTTCTTGCGGCGCTTCTCGGTTTCATATTCTTTCGACTTGCGCAGATAATTCATTACGCAGTCATGTATCAAATCGTTCTTGTGAGCATCGGTGGTCCACTTTGTGAGGTTCACCGTAGCAAAGTCAATGTTGGCAAGCACCTGAGCGGTGAATGGCGCACCCTTAGGAATCACATCGATTCCAAGGTAATCTTTCACGCCATTTGAAGTCTTGCCCTCAGTGAGCACAAGAAGCTTGGTAACAAGCACTTTCTTCAGCTCGTCCTGCTTAGCCTGATATTCGTTGTCGATATCCTGCAAAGTGGTGTCCTTAGTGCCACGTTTGCGCTTAGCGGCACGTTGATAGAGCTGAGTGCCAATAATCACACCCTTGAGCGAAGGAGTAGCCTTGAGCGAAGCATCTTTCACGTCGCCGGCCTTGTCGCCGAAGATGGCGCGCAGCAACTTCTCTTCAGGAGTTGGGTCGCTCTCGCCCTTTGGAGTGATTTTACCAATAAGGATGTCGCCAGGGCCAACATGAGCACCCACACGCACAATACCACGTTCGTCAAGGTCCTTAGTAGCGTCCTCGCTCACGTTAGGAATATCGCTGGTGAGCTCTTCCATACCGCGCTTGGTTTCACGCACGTCGAGGGTGTATTCGTCAACGTGCACTGAGGTGAGGATATCCTCACGCACCATGCGCTCGTTGAGCACGATAGCATCCTCGTAGTTATATCCCTTCCAAGGCATGTAAGCCACCTTCAGGTTGCGACCAATGGCAAGTTCGCCACCCTCGGTTGAATAACCCTCGGTGAGGATATCACCCTTCTTCACGCGCTGACCCTTCTCACACATCGGACGCAAGTCGATGGTGGTGCTTTGGTTGGTCTTGCGGAACTTAGGCAAGTTGTAAGTCTTCAACGCGTCTTCAAACGATACGAACTCTTCCTCTTCGGTGCGGTCGTAACGAATCTTTATAGTAGCAGCGTCAACAAATTCAATCACGCCATCGCCCTCGGCTTGAATCTGCGAGCGAGAGTCGTAGGCAAGCTGAGCCTCAATACCGGTGCCCACAATAGGAGCCTCAGTGCGCAGCAATGGCACAGCTTGGCGCATCATGTTAGAACCCATGAGCGCACGGTTGGCGTCGTCGTGCTCAAGGAACGGAATCAAGCTTGCTGCAATCGACGCAATCTGCATTGGCGACACGTCCATCAGCTCAACTTGGTCAGGAGCTACCACTGGGAAATCAGCGTCGAGGCGGCTCTTCACCTTCTTGCGGATGAATGTGCCGTCGTCGTTAAGCGGAGCATTACCTTGAGCAATAATCTTGCCCTCTTCAGCCTCTGCGGTGAGGTAAACAACATCGTCGTTGCTAAGGTCAACCTTGCCATCCTTAACCACACGGTAAGGAGTCTCAATGAAGCCAAGCTTATTAATCTTAGCGAAGACGCAAAGCGACGAAATCAAGCCGATGTTAGGACCTTCAGGGGTCTCAATTGGGCAAAGGCGGCCATAGTGAGTGTAGTGCACGTCACGCACCTCAAAGCCGGCACGGTCACGCGACAGACCGCCAGGACCCAGGGCACTCAAACGGCGCTTGTGAGTGATTTCAGCAAGCGGGTTGGTTTGGTCCATGAACTGCGACAGCGCATTGGTGCCAAAGAAGGTGTTGATGACCGACGAAATAGTCTTGGCATTGATAAGGTCAACCGGAGCAAACACCTCGTTGTCACGCACATTCATGCGCTCACGGATGGTGCGAGCCATACGAGCCAAACCCACGCCAAATTGGTTATATAATTGTTCGCCCACTGTGCGCACACGGCGGTTGCTCAAGTGGTCGATATCGTCAACATCAGTGCGGCTGTTAATCAAGCCAATGAGATATTTGATAATCTCAATAATGTCCTCGCGAGTGAGCACACGCACATCATCGCTGATGGTGAGGCCAAGCTTCTTATTGATGCGGAAGCGGCCCACGTCGCCCAAGTCGTAACGCTTGTCAGAGAAGAACAAGTTGGTGATAACCTCGCGAGCGCTCGCCTCATCCGGTGGTTCGGCGTTACGCAACTGACGATAGATATATGTAATAGCCTCTTTCTCCGAGTTGCTGGGGTCCTTTTGCAAGGTGTTGAAGATAATCTGATAATCGCTTGTGTTCACGTCTTCCTTATGAACCAAGATTGACGATACACCAGAATTAAGAATCTCCTGATAGTTCTCTTCAGTGATTTCAACGTCGCGCTCCATCACCATGGCGTTGCGCTCAACTGAAACCACCTCACCAGTATCCTCATCAACGAAGTCTTCAGCCCACGTTCTCAAAACACGGGCTGCAAGCTTACGGCCAAATACTTTCTTAAGATTGGTTTTGTTAACCTTCAGCTCTTCAGCCAAGCCAAAGATTTCAATGATATCTTTATCTGTTTCAAGACCTATGGCACGCAGCAAAGTGGTAACCGGCAATTTCTTCTTGCGGTCGATGTAAGCCCACATCACATTGTTAATATCGGTGGCAAACTCAATCCAAGAGCCACGGAATGGGATGATACGTGCCGAATAAAGCTTAGTGCCATTGGCGTGCATGCTCTGACCAAAGAACACACCCGGCGAGCGGTGAAGTTGCGACACAACCACACGCTCAGCACCGTTAATCACAAACGTACCCTTATCGGTCATGTAAGGGATTGGACCAAGAAAAACATCCTGAATAGTGGTTGGGAAGTCAACATGTTCAGAATCGGTGCAATAAAGCTTTAGTTTTGCCTTCAAAGGCACACAATAAGTGGCACCGCGTTGCAAGCACTCTTCGAGCGAGTAACGTGGTGGGTCAATATAATAATCCAGGAATTCAAGCACAAAGCTGTTGCGAGTGTCGGCTATTGGAAAATTCTCAGCAAACACTTTGTAGAGTCCCTCATTTTTTCTCTTTTCAGTTGGAGTATCTAACTGCAGAAAATCTCTGAAAGATTGTAATTGCACATCCAAAAAGTCCGGAAATGGATACGGGTTCTTTACGGAAGCGAAATTAACACGTTTATTTTTTGTTGAAACTGACATGAAAATTAAATTAGGGGTGAACTCAAAATTTTTATAGCACAAAAAGGTTAAGAATCTCCATAATGAGGATTCTTAACCTAAAACCTGAATAATCAGGCAATATTATTTAAGTTCAATTTCTGCTCCAGCTTCCTCGAGAGTCTTCTTCAAGGCTTCAGCTTCGGCCTTAGCAACACCTTCCTTAATCTTTGCAGGAGCGTTGTCAACCAATTCCTTAGCTTCCTTAAGGCCAAGACCAGTTTGTTCCTTAACTGCCTTAACTACAGCGAGCTTAGCAGCGCCAGCTGACTTCAGGATTACGTCGAAAGAATCCTTTTCTTCAGCTGCAGCTTCACCACCTGCTGCTGGACCTGCTGCTACTGCTACTGCTGCTGCAGCTGGTTCGATACCATATTCGTCTTTCAAAATTTGAGCAAGTTCGCTAACTTCCTTTACTGTAAGGTTAACTAATTGTTCTGCAAAAGCTTTCAAATCTGCCATTGTTGTGTATGATTTAATAGTTTATTATTTTTTATTTATTCTTTGTTTGATAAAGTTTCAAGGATGCCATGAAGCACGTTTCCACCTGATTGCAAAGCGCTAATAACGTTCTTAGTTGGAGATTGCAGCAAAGAAACAATATCTGCGATAAGTTCGTTCTTGCTCTTGATGCTGCACAATGCATCGAGTTGCTCAGCTCCCATGTAAACGCTCTCTTCAACGTATGCTGCCTTGAGCACTGGGAGTTGTGAGTTTTTGTTCTTCTTCAAGAAATCCTTAATAAGTTTAGCAGGAGCATTACCGGTGTTGCTAAGCATCAACGATGTAGAACCCGCCAGGGCTGGATAAAGACCTGAATAGTCGACATCCGACTGCTCCATAGCCTTCTTTACCAAGGTGTTCTTCACTACCAGCATCTTCACTTCACCCTTGAAACATGCGCGACGCAAGTTGCTTGTGAGCTCAGCATTCAAACCGGTAGTTTCTACCAAATAAACTGTGCTGTATTCCTTGAGAATAGCAGCAATATTATCTATTACAATTTGCTTATCTTCTTTCTTCATCTTGTCTTAGTCGTTTAAAAGAGTTACTCACTAACCGATTTAGTATCAACCTTGATACCAGGACTCATAGTACTTGAAAGATAAACACTCTTGAGATAAGTACCCTTAGCAGTTGCAGGCTTAAGTTTCATAATCATATCGATGAAAGCCTTTGCGTTTTCACGGATTTGAACCGGAGTGAACGAAATCTTACCAATCGAAGTGTGTACGATACCACCCTTATCAACCTTAAAGTCTATCTTACCTTGTTTTACTTCTTTTACAGCCTTAGCAACATCGGGAGTTACAGTGCCGCTCTTTGGGTTTGGCATCAAGCCACGAGGACCGAGCACACGACCCAGAGCACCAATCTTACCCATGATGGCAGGCTGAGTGATTATAACGTCTACGTCAGTCCAGCCGCCTTTAATCTTTTCGATATATTCGTCCAAACCAACATAGTCGGCTCCTGCTTCTTTGGCGGCAGCCTCAGCATCTGCTGTACAAAGCACAAGCACGCGCACTTGCTTACCTGTTCCGTGTGGCAACGATACTGTACCGCGAACCATCTGATTAGCTTTGCGAGGATCTACGCCAAGACGTACATCAATATCAACTGAAGCATCAAACTTAGTGAATGTAACTTCTTTCACCAATTCTGCAGCTTCCTTAAGAGTGTAAGCCTTCCCTGCTTCAATCTTTTCGCTGACTAACTTTTGATTTTTTGTAAGTTTGCTCATTTCAAATTGAAGTTTAATTAATTTTCAGGGAATGAACCCTTTACAGTGATACCCATACTTCTGGCTGTACCTGCGACCATCTTCATAGCCGAGTCTAAAGTAAAACAGTTCAAATCAGGCATTTTGTCTTCAGCAATTGCCTTCACTTGCTCCCAAGTAACTTCAGCCACCTTCTTACGGTTTGGCTCAGCTGAGCCGCCCTTAATCTTTGCAGCCTCCATCAGTTGTACAGCTGCCGGTGGTGTTTTAACAACAAAATCAAATGACTTGTCGGTGTAGTAAGTAATCACTACAGGAAGCACCTTGCCAGCCTTATCCTGGGTGCGAGCGTTGAATTGCTTACAAAATTCCATGATGTTAATACCCTTAGAACCAAGTGCAGGTCCTACTGGTGGTGAAGGATTTGCTGCTCCACCCTTAATCTGTAATTTGATCTGTCCAGCAATTTCTTTAGCCATTGTTCAATTTAATGTTTAAATATTAAACGTAAAGTGCGTAGAATAATTGTTGAGCCTCTCCTCTTTGTGCTGCATGCGTAACCAAGCCATCTCAGAGGGCTCGGCTCGCCCATCATTCACGCTCTACTTGCGAATTCTCCAACTCGAGCGGTGTTTTTCTTCCAAACACCTTCACCATGACCTTGAGTGTGCGTTTCTCGCGATTCACATCCTCAATCTCACCAACAAATCCGCTGAACGGACCGCTAATCACCTTAACGCTCTCGCCCACCAGGTAATCGTTAACGCCGTTATCATCGCTCATGGCGTCGCTGTCAGCAGCGCCCAGCATGCGATTAATCTCGGCCTCACGCACCGGTTCGGGCTTCGGCGGGTTCTCGCGGTTACGCACAAAATCTACGATGTTGGTGGTGTTCTTGAGCTCATACTCAATCTCACCTGTCATTGTGGCCTCCACAAATATGTAGCCCGACATTCTTGGTTTCTCTTTCACAACCTTCTTGCCGGTGCGGGAAGTAGACACAATCTTTTCGGTTGGAAGAAGCACTTGATAAACATACAGGCCAAGATCAGAATTTTTGATTTCTGCTTCAAGCAGCTCCTTTACCTTCTGTTCTTTGCCCGAGATGGTGCGCAATGCATACCACCTACGCTCAATTTTCTTTACTTCAGCCATTTCCTAAAAAATTGAAATTCTAAATTTACAAGATTTTTGTTAATTACCTTGATACCCTTTGCTGATTCACTTCATTAAAATAAGCATCGCAAGCTTTCGCTTAGATGCTATAAATGAAGTGCATAATTGTGTCGATAACCTGATCCATGCACAATATCACTAAGGCTATTACGATGGAAGCAATCATAACCAGGATAGTGCTCGATGCAAGTTGGCTCTTTGTTGGCCAAGAAACCTTATAAACTAACTCTTTATAAGATTCCTCTATATCCGTAAGTAACTTTAATTTCTTCATAATCTTTATTTGTTAGCACGGGAAGAGAGACTCGAACTCCCGACACCTGGTTTTGGAGACCAGTGCTCTACCGACTGAGCTATTCCCGTATAAAATTCCGGCTAAGGCGTTTTCCATTAACCGGAATTGTTATTTTTATCGTGTAATCTTCACACTTTCACGTGCTCACTGACGTGAGCCAAGTGAGAGTATTAGTCGATGATTTCGATAATCTGACCTGAACCTACTGTACGGCCACCTTCGCGGATAGCGAAACGAAGACCAAGGTCGCAAGCTACTGGAGTGATGAGCTTAACTTGGATTGTTACGTGGTCACCAGGCATAACCATTTCTACACCTTCTGGAAGAGTGATTTCACCGGTAACGTCGAGTGTACGTACATAGAATTGTGGACGATAGTGGTTGCGGAATGGAGTGTGACGGCCACCTTCCTTCTCAGTCAAGACGTAAACTTGAGCCTTGAATTCATCGTGAGGCTTAACGCATCCAGGGTGGCAAACAACCATACCACGCTTGATTTCCTTCTTGTCGATACCACGGAGGAGAAGACCTACGTTATCACCAGCTTCACCTTGATCGAGGAGCTTGCGGAACATTTCAACACCGGTAACAACCGACTTCAATGTAGCGCCAAGACCCATGATTTGTACTTCGTCACCAACCTTAACGATACCAGCTTCGATACGACCAGTAGCAACAGTACCACGACCAGTGATTGAGAATACGTCCTCAACAGGCATCAAGAAAGGCTTGTCGGTAGCACGTGGAGGAAGTTGAATCCAGCTGTCAACAGCATCCATGAGTTCCATAACCTTGTCAACCCATTCTGGTTCGCCGTTCAATGCACCAAGTGCTGAACCGCGTACGATAGGAGTATCTTCTTCAAAATCGTATTGTGAAAGAAGGTCTTGCATGTCCATTTCAACAAGCTCAAGAAGCTCTGGGTCGTCAACCATGTCGCACTTGTTCAAGAATACAACCAAACGAGGAACGTTTACTTGGCGAGCCAAGAGGATGTGTTCGCGAGTTTGAGGCATTGGACCGTCAGTAGCAGCTACTACTACGATTGCACCGTCCATCTGAGCAGCACCGGTAACCATGTTCTTAACGTAGTCAGCGTGTCCAGGGCAGTCAACGTGTGCGTAGTGACGGGTTTGAGTTTCATACTCAATGTGAGCAGTGTTGATTGTGATACCACGCTCTTTTTCTTCTGGAGCGTTGTCAATTTGGTCGAAAGACTTTACTTCTTCAGTGCCGAAGCCCTTCTCGTGGAGCACCTTAGAGATGGCTGCAGTCAAAGTAGTTTTAC
>JBJECY010000056.1:0-46535 GCA_051871515.1 Muribaculaceae bacterium
GTTGCTCAGGTACTTAAAAACAAATACTAATAACTAAGTTGCGGAATTAAGGTTATTGAACTCTTAAAACCAAATAAAACTATGATTGAACAACTAAACATGCAACAAATCATAAGCGCCTTTATAGTGCTATTTGCTGTAATTGACATTATTGGCTCAATACCAATTATCATCTCGCTCAAGCAAAGCGGCAAAGAAGTAAATGCCACCAAGGCAGCTGTTTATTCAGGTATAATATTGCTGGTTTTCTTCTATGTAGGCGAAGGTGTGCTTCAACTTTTTGGCGTTGACATCAATTCATTTGCCGGTGCCGGTGCCATCATCATCTTCTTAGTGTCAATTGAGATGCTGCTCGACGTGGAGCTGTTTAAAAACAACGCTGAGCTTAAAACCAATTCCATCATCCCGCTGGTGTTCCCATTAATTGCCGGAGCAGGTTCGTTCACCACACTCATCTCACTGCGAGCCGAGTATGCCGACATCAACATCATCATTGGTTTGATTCTCAACATGCTTTGGGTATTCTTTGTAATCAACATGACAGGCCGCATTGAGAAAGCCATTGGCCGCGGTGGCATCTATATGCTGCGCAAATTCTTTGGCATAATTCTGCTTGCCATTGCCATCAAGCTGTTTACATCAAACTTTGCACAACTCTTCCAATTGGCAGAATAAACTCTCTCCCCCTGATTGCAATCAGGGCATATTATAGGCAAACTCGCATATGCGCATTTTCACATTGCACATATGCGAGCTTTTTTATATCAACACTCCCCAAAAACTTTAACCTTGCTCACCATTGCGCTCCATTTTAGTGCCACATATTCATTGAGCTTTAGCAAAAAAGTAATATCTTTGCATTAAGATATCATTTACATCAATAACCATTTTTTGAATTATCTATGACAGAAACCCCTTTGTTGCAACGCCTTGAAGGTCTTGATGCCCGATTTGAAGAAATCGGCACCTTGCTCACCGACCCTTCAGTGATATCCGACATGAAGCGATATGCCAAGCTCAGCAAGGAGTATAAAGACCTTGAAGACATTCTTGGCGCAGCCAGGCGTTACAAGCAACTAATCGACGGCATAGATGAAGCACGGCAGATTCTTGACAGCGAAACCGACGAATTGCTGCGCGAAATGGCAAAAGAAGAGCTCGATAACAACAATGCCTTGCTACCCAAGATTGAAGAAGAAATTAAACTGCTGCTCATACCCAAAGACCCCGAAGACGCGCGCAACGCAATTTTGGAAATACGCGGCGGCACCGGCGGCGACGAGGCTGCGCTCTTTGCCGGCGACCTATTCAGAATGTACGTCAAATATTGCGAGAGTAAAGGTTGGAAGCTTGAAGTATCGAGCGCCAACGAAGGCAGTGCAGGCGGGTTTAAGGAAATTGTTTGCAGCATCACCGGCAACAACGTGTACGGCACACTAAAGTATGAGTCGGGGGTTCACCGTGTGCAGCGAGTGCCCGCCACCGAGACTCAGGGACGTGTGCACACCTCGGCAGCCTCTGTGGCTGTGCTTCCTGAAGCCGAGCCATTTGATGTGGAAATAAACGAAGGCGAAATAAAGTGGGACACTTTTCGTAGCGGCGGTGCCGGCGGACAAAATGTCAATAAGGTTGAGTCGGGCGTGAGACTGCGATATATGTGGAAAAACCCAAATACCGGAGTCACTGAAGAGATTCTCATTGAGTGTACCGAAACCCGCGACCAGCCCAAAAACAAAGAACGTGCATTGGCGCGCTTGCGCACGTTCATCTATGATAAAGAACATCAAAAATACGTTGACGATATTGCCTCGCGGCGCAAGACGCTGGTGTCAACCGGCGACCGTTCGGCAAAAATCAGGACTTACAACTATCCACAAGGACGCATCACCGACCATCGCATTGGCTACACCATCTACAATCTCTCAGCATTTATGGATGGCGAGATACAAGACTGCATTGACCACTTGATTGTGGCAGAAAACGCCGAAAAGATGAAAGCAAGCGAAATATAACAAAGCAAATTTATTACATAACATATAAACATTAATTCGCCCATGAACAGAGAAAAACTTGTTGCACAAATACGCGCAAAGCAATCGTTTCTATGCGTAGGCCTCGACCCTGACCTTGAGAAAATGCCGACATCGCTCAATGGCGACCTTTTCACTTTCAACAAGCATATCATTGATGCCACTGCTCAATATGCCATTGCCTTTAAGCCCAACCTGGCATTCTATGAAGTGCAAGGCGTGAAAGGCTACGAGGCATTTGAGAAAACCGTTGCGTATATCAAACAAAACTACCCCGACATCTTCATCATTGCCGATGCCAAACGCGGCGATATTGGCAACACATCAAAGATGTATGCAAAAAGCTTTTTTGAAACGCTTGGAGTTGATGCCGTGACAGTGGCACCCTATATGGGCGAAGACAGCGTGACTCCATTTCTTGGTTACGATGAGAAGTGGGTGGTACTGCTGGGCCTCACTTCCAACAAAGGCTCGCATGATTTTCAGCTCACCACCGATGCCAACGGCACACCTTTGTATGAGACCGTGATGCGCAAGTCAATGCAATGGGCCAACAGCAGCAACATGATGTATGTGGTGGGAGCCACACAAGGCAGCATGTTTGCCGACATTCGTCGCATTGCGCCTGACCACTTCCTGCTGGTGCCTGGTGTTGGTGCCCAAGGTGGAAGTCTGAGCGAAGTGTGCAAATACGGCATGACCAAAGAATGCGGACTTATTGTGAACTCGTCAAGAGGAATCATACACGCATCAAAATCCGACGATTTTGCACAAGTGGCAGCCCAAAAAGCACACGAACTGCAACAACAGATGCAAGAATTGCTCAAAGAGCATGCAATTTTATAATTCTTATACACTGAAATTCATCAACATTTCAAAATCTTTTGCTATTTTTGTGGCTAAGAAACAAACCTATTAAATTAAAGATACGTTGAATTATGCAAAACATTGACAATTACAAGTTTGCCGGTAAGAAAGCCATCGTACGCGTTGACTTTAATGTACCATTGGACGAGAACGGTAACATCACCGACGACACCCGCATTCGCGGTGCCCTCCCTACCCTCAAAAAGATTTTAGCTGAAGGCGGAGCCCTCATCGTTATGTCTCACATGGGTAAGCCAAAGGGCAAAGTAAATCCTAAGCTCTCTTTGGGTCAAATCAAAGACGCAGTTGCAACTGCACTGGGTGCACCTGTAGCATTTGCTCCTGACTGCGCTAAGGCTGCTGAAGCTGCTGCTGCCCTCAAACCAGGCGAAGTGCTTCTGCTTGAAAACCTCCGCTTCTATCCAGAAGAAGAAGGCAAGCCAACCGACGTTAAGAAGGACGACCCAGCTTACGATGAAGCAAAGAAAGCCATGAAGGCTCGTCAAAAAGAGTTCGCTAAGACTCTTGCAAGCTATGCTGACTGCTACGTTAACGACGCATTTGGTACCGCTCACCGCAAACACGCTTCTACAGCTGTTATTGCCGACTATTTCGATGCCGACAACAAGATGCTGGGCTACCTGATGCAAAAAGAAGTTACTGCCATTGACAATGTGCTCAAGAATGCTCAACACCCATTCACAGCAATCATTGGCGGTTCAAAAGTTAGCTCTAAGCTTGCTGTTATCAAGAACCTCCTCGACAAGGTTGACAACCTCATCATTGGCGGCGGTATGGGCTACACCTTCATCAAGGCTCAAGGCGGCAAGATTGGTCTCTCACTTCACGAAGACGACCTCATGCCTGAAGCACTCAACGTGATTGCTGCAGCTAAGGAAAAAGGCGTTAACCTGAGCCTCTCGGTTGCAACTGTTGCTGCCGACGCATTCTCAAACGACGCTAACCGTCAAACCGTTGACATCTATAACATTCCTGACGGATGGGAAGGTATGGACGCTTCTGAAGAATCGCTCGCTATCTGGAAGAAGATTATTCTTGAATCAAAGACTATTCTTTGGAACGGCCCTGTTGGCGTATTTGAATTTGAGAACTTTGCTCATGGCACAGGCGAAATTGCTAAATATGTGGCTCAAGCAACTCAAGAAAACGGCGCTTACTCACTCGTTGGCGGCGGTGACTCAGTGGCTGCAGTCAACAAGTTTGGTCTTGCCGACAAAGTGTCTTACGTATCAACCGGCGGTGGCGCAATGCTTGAAGCCATCGAAGGCAAGGTGCTTCCGGGCGTAGCTGCTATCAAGGGCGAATAATCAATTCACCCCTAAGCGGCACTGCTCGCAACACTTTATCGTAAAAGAAAACAAACCACATTAAATATAATGTGACGTGTGGGCGCATTGCAATAACATAAATAATTGCAATGCGCCCTATTTCTTTGCCCCATCCGCCAAAGCTAAAAGCGTGGTTATACATTTAAAATTTATTAAAACAGCAACATTGTGCGCCCTTTGAAACACACATTTTTTGGCATTTTATATTGTTATTCAAATAAAGTTACTAAATTTGTAACGGTTTATTGCGAGCACATATTATGCCCAAAAATAAGCCCTTTTGACCAACGAAAAAAACGCCAATTGAATAATGCGCATAAACCTGATTTATTCAATGGAAAACAATAACTTAAGTTACTATATTTAAACAAATTATGGCAGAAAACAAAGAAAAATTGTTTGACCAATTTGCGCCTAACACCAAGCAAGAATGGATTGACAAGGTCACAGCTGACTTGAAAGGCGCCGACTTCAACAAGAAGCTCGTGTGGCGAACAAACGAAGGATTCAATGTTCAGCCGATGTATCGTGCCGAGGACATTAAAGACTTCAAAACCACTGATTCTCTTCCTGGAGAATTTCCTTACGTGAGAGGAACCCGTACCGACAACACTTGGTACATTCGTGAAGACGTTGTAGTAGAAGACGCCAAGGCAGCCAATGCCGAAGCCATTGCCCTTTTGGACAAAGGCATCACATCACTCGGATTCTCGCTCAAAATCGAAGCAACCCCCGAGATGTTTGCTACCCTTCTGCACGACATTGATATCACAAAAGTAGAAATCAACTTGATGGGCTGTCCAAACAAGGCCGTGGCTACTGCCAAGGCTCTTGCTGAGTATCTCAAAGGCTACGATGCACTCGATGCCATCAATGGTGCCATTGAGTTCGACCCATTCAAGCGTCAACTCAAACATGACAAGCCTTTTGGCAACGACATCAAAGCACTGGCAGCCGAGCTTTATGAGGCAGCCAAAGACATGCCAGGGCTTCGCCTTTACAGCGTTGACTCAAACTTGCTCTGCGATGCTGGTGCATTCATCTATCAAGAACTGGGATATGCATTGAGCTGGGGTGCAGAATGGATGAACATCCTCACCGATGCCGGTATTCCTGCACAAGAAGCAGCTAAACGCATCAAGTTCAACATGGGTATTTCAAACAACTACTTCATGGAGTTGGCAAAATTCCGTGCAGCTCGCATGCTTTGGGCTCAAATCGTGAAACAATACAATCCGGCTTGCGAATGTGCATGCAAGATTGCCGTTCACGCCATCACTTCACAATTCAACCAAACCATCTTTGACGCTCACGTGAATCTGCTCCGCACACAAACCGAAGCAATGTCAGCAGCCCTTGCCGGCGTTGACTCAATCACCGTGTTGCCATTTGATAAGCAATACAAAGAGCCAGATGAGTTCTCAAAGCACTTGGCTCGCAATCAACAACTCCTGCTCATGGAAGAAAGTCACCTTAACAAGGTGATTGACCCTGCTGGCGGTTCTTATTATGTTGAGACACTCACAGTGTCAATTGCTGAGCAAGCTTGGAAGACATTCATTGCCGGTGAAGACAAAGGCGGTTTTGAAGCAATATTGAGCAACGGCGAGATTCAAAAAGAAATCAATGCCACCGCACAAGCTCGCCACCTGAATGTGGCTCGCCGCAAAGAGCAACTGCTTGGCACCAACCAATTCCCTAACTTCAACGAGATGGCAGCCGGCAAGATTGAGAAGCAAGAAGGCAAATGCTGCTGTGGTTGCGAAGAAGGCGAAAACGCCCTCAATCGCCGTCGTGCCGCAAGCGACTTTGAAGAACTTCGCCTTGCCACCGAAAACAGCGGCAAGCGTCCAAAGGTGTTCATGCTCACCATTGGTAACTTGGCTATGCGTTTGGCTCGCAGCCAATTCTCTTCAAACTTCTTTGCATGTGCAGGCTATGAAATCATTGACAACCTTGGCTTTGAAACAGTGCAACAAGGCGTTGACGCTGCCCTTGCTAAGGGTGCAGAAGTGATTGTGCTCTGCTCAAGCGACGATGAATATGAAACACTCGCTCCTGAAGCTTTCAATTACCTCAATGGCCGTGCCCAATTTGTGGTTGCCGGTAATCCGGCTTGCACCGAGGCACTCCAAGCCGCCGGCATTGAAAACTTTATCCATGTTCGCAGCAATGTACTTGAAACATTAAAAGCTTTTAATGCTAAACTATTAAAATGATTTTGACACATGAGACCAAATTTTAAAAACATAGACATAGCAACCGAAGCTTTTAACGTTGAACATAAGCCGATTGCTGAAGGCGAAAAGTGGATTACCCCTGAGTTAATCCCTGTAAAATCAATCTACACCAAGGACGACCTTCAAGGTCTTGAGCACCTCGACTATGTTGCCGGTATTCCTCCATTCCTGAGAGGCCCGTACAGCGCAATGTATCCTCTGCGTCCTTGGACAATTCGCCAATACGCAGGATTCTCAACTGCCGCCGAATCAAATGCATTCTATCGCCGCAACCTGGCTTCAGGCCAAAAGGGTTTGTCGGTAGCATTCGACCTTCCTACTCACCGCGGTTACGACGCTGACCACCAACGCGTAGTTGGCGACGTGGGTAAAGCCGGTGTATCAATCTGCTCACTTGAAGATATGAAAGTGCTGTTTGAAGGTATTCCTTTGAACAAGATGTCAGTGTCAATGACCATGAACGGTGCTGTGCTGCCGGTACTTGCATTCTACATCAACGCAGGTCTTGAACAAGGTGCTAAGCTCGAGGAAATGGCTGGTACAATCCAAAACGATATTTTGAAGGAATTTATGGTGCGTAACACCTACATCTATCCTCCAAAATTCTCTATGAAGATTATCGCCGACATCTTTGAGTACACCTCTCAAAACATGCCTAAGTTCAACAGCATCTCAATCTCGGGTTACCACATGCAAGAAGCAGGTGCAACTGCCGACATCGAGTTGGCTTATACACTTGCCGACGGTCTTGAATACTTGCGTGCAGGTATCAATGCTGGTATGAACGTTGACACCTTTGCTCCTCGCCTTTCGTTCTTCTGGGCTATTGGCATGAACTTCTTCATGGAAATTGCCAAGATGCGTGCAGCTCGTTTGCTGTGGGCTAAGATTGTGAAGAGCTTTGGTGCACAGAATCCAAAATCAATGGCATTGCGTACACACTCACAAACTTCAGGATGGTCGCTCACCGAGCAAGACCCATATAACAATGTGGGCCGTACTTGTATCGAGGCTATGGCTGCTACACTGGGTCACACTCAGTCACTGCACACCAACGCGCTCGACGAGGCAATTGCTCTTCCAACCGACTTCTCGGCTCGTATTGCTCGTAACACTCAGATTTACATTCAACAAGAAACTGAGATTTGCCGCGAGGTTGACCCATGGGGCGGTTCTTACTATGTTGAGGCTCTCACCAACGAGATTGCTCACAAGGCTTGGGAACACATCCAAGAGATTGAGTCGCTTGGCGGTATGGCAAAAGCCATTGAAACCGGCGTGCCAAAGATGCGTATTGAAGAAGCCGCAGCTCGCACACAAGCCCGCATCGACTCTAAGAAGCAAACCATTGTTGGTATCAACAAATATCGTCTGCCAAAAGAAGAGGCTATCGATATCCTTGAAATCGACAACACTGAGGTGCGCATGTCGCAAGTGGCTCGTCTTGAAGACCTCAAGAAGAACCGCGACAACGACAAGGTTAAGGAAGCTCTTGCAGCCATCACTGAGTGCGTGAAGACCGGCAACGGCAACTTGCTCGACTTGGCAGTTAAGGCAGCAGGCGTTCGCGCTACTTTGGGTGAAATTTCAGATGCCTGCGAAGAAGTCGTAGGACGTTATAAAGCAGTAATTAGAACTATTTCAGGCGTGTACTCAAACGAAACTAACGACGATCCCGAATTCGCTAAAGCCAAAAAGATGGTTGCCGAATTCGCTAAGAGAGAAGGCCGTCAACCTCGCATCATGATTGCTAAGATGGGTCAAGACGGTCACGACCGCGGCGCCAAGGTGGTTGCAACAGGCTATGCCGACTGTGGCTACGACGTTGACATGGGTCCTTTGTTCCAAACTCCTGAAGAGTCAGCTCGTCAGGCCGTAGAAAACGACGTTCACATTCTTGGCGTTTCGTCGCTCGCTGCAGGCCACAAGACCTTGATTCCTCAAGTTATTGCCGAACTTAAGAAACTTGGCCGCGAAGACATTGTGGTGATTGCAGGTGGCGTTATCCCGGCTCAGGATTATGACTTCCTTTACAAAGCCGGCGTTGCTGCTATCTATGGTCCTGGTACACCTATTACCAAGTCTGCTATCAATATGATTGAAATTCTCAACAGCATCAATGGCTACGATGCCGAATAATAGTTGAGAAAACATCATAGCCTCATTTTTACGGGAGAGAAGCCTATAAGGTTTCTCTCCTTTTTTATATTAGTCAGTTACGCAAATTATAAATAGAGGGCGCATCATTATAATACACCCTACAAAAGCTGTCTATTATAAAAATATAGAACGAATTGTTTCTTTTGCAGTCTTGATAAAAGAGCCTTTGTAAAAATCCGATACGTTGATTGCTTGGAGCTATTTACTTTGCGAACGATTTTGTCACGAAGGGAGTTCTGTCTATGCTAACCTCCTGAAAAGAATAGTTCCCAATATGTAATTAGGGTGGGAAACTTGTCATTTCAACGATGTTCCCCACCCTAAATTAACTATATAATCTTATTAAAACTCAATCACAAGCCAGGCTTCAAGCCAAATGGTGGCAATGCCGGCAATATACCCAGCAAATGCCATGATAGAGAATCGTTTCAAATACCACATAAATGATATTTTCTCAATGCCCATTGCCACTACACCTGCGGCTGACCCAATAATCATGATGCTACCACCAACACCGGCGCAGAACGTGAGCAGATGCCAGAACAAACCGTCCTGTATGAAATATTGAGCATAGGAAGGGTCGGCAGCCGCTTGTATGATAGCCTCGGTTGACACCGGGTACATGTTGATGCAGGCAGCCACAAGAGGCACATTATCAACAATCGACGAGAGCACACCAATGATGCCGTTGATGGTGTAAGGCTCATGAATGTTTGAATCGAGCCAATGTGCCAAATTGCTGAGCAAATGCGCCTGCTGCAAAGCATTCACGGCAAGCAATATGCCCAAGAAGAACAAGATGGTTGACATATCTATGCGTCGCAAAGCCGAGGAGATGCGGCCATCCATCTTCTTGTCTAAATCGCACTTGTTAACTATAATCTCAGTGATGAGCCACATCACACCAAGCGAGATGAGAATACCCATATACGGAGGCAGATGTGTTATAGACTTAAACACTGGCACAAAGAGCAACGAAAGCACGCCCGAGATAAGAATGGCTTTACTAATGCGCGGATGAGTGTCAGAGAGCGATTCGCCCACGCGCTTGTCGTTATCGTTCAACTCTTCAAGCGGTTCGTCTTTGACGCATCGTGAAGCAATAAGCACCGGAACAACAACCGACACTATGCAAGGCACAATGAGGTATCCAATCAGATATAGCGACGTAACACAGTTTTTCATCCAAAGCATGATGGTGGTAACATCGCCAATTGGCGACCATGCACCGCCGCTGTTTGCCGAGATAATAATCACGCCGGCATACTTCCAGCGTTCGCGGTTGTTGCTTATCATGCGTCGCAGCATCATCACCATGATGATGGTTGTGGTCATATTATCAAGTATAGCCGACATGAAAAAGGCGATGAAGGCAATCACCCACATCAGCTTGCGCTTATTGCGCGCCTTAATGCGCCGAGTGATATAAGAGAAACCATCATAGCGGTCAATAAGCTCCACTATGGTCATGGCGCCAATCAAAAACACCACCACCTCACATGTGTCGCCCAAGGCTTCTATAAGTCTATACGACAAATCTTGGTTATGTGAGCCTAAAGCATAGGTTGCCCACAGCAAGCCACACATCAGCAATGCAAATGTGGCTTTATTTATGCGTAATACATGCTCCGATGCTATCATCAAATAGCCCAGAACAAATACCACTATCATTATTGTTATCATAGCACAAAAATGAAATTATTGAAGTGTGTAAATCAATGTAGAGATTTTTCCTCAAAAAAAGGGATACACAAAAATTATTATCAACGCAAACGGTCACTGTCGCTAAGCAGCTTAATGTCATGCTTAATGCCGCGGCGAGCCATCAGTTCAAGCACAAAAGCAGCAATAGGCAAAATCACAGTGAAAAACGGTTCCACAGTGCCCGATACGTTCCCGGCAAAAACGTAAGTGTTGACACACAAATAAGCCATAAGCACAAAGCTGATAAATGAGCTTATGCCCACAGCTGTTTTTTGTGCCTTTAGGTCCTTATATTTGCATATCGACACAATGGGCAACAATATTGCCAATAATGCCAAAACAAGCGAAACAAGGGTTAAACTACTTTCTCCTGATTGGAATTTCGTCATTTGGTAACAATTCATTTCGTAAACCGCATCGGCGGTTTCAACCACAGCATAGGTAGCAAGTGAGAATATCACCATAAGTATCACAGACACCAATAAATAAAGGTTTTGCAATCGTTGGATTACCATAAAATATTACTTTTAAATTATAAGGCTATTTGTATTTTATAAAAACTTCACACAAAGTTACATCTTTAAACTTGATTTAGCAATCAAATAAAAGCATTATTTTTAGCATATAATTCGCTTTATTTTTAACTTTGGCACAAGAATTGTGAACATTAGGATAATAAGGTTGAAATTTTGACCAATGAGCCATTTTATTGGCACATTTTCATGTAAAACTGCAGTAAATTTTTATCTATGGAAATCAACGTGAACAACCTGCGCAACAACGTTATAAAAATGTTGCGCGACAATAGAATATATGAAGCTCTGCTATTGCTTGAGCAACTCATCAAAGCCTCGGAAAATGCCGATATCGCCAAGCAATTTTCCCGCACCTTCAACTCCTATAAGTATCTGTTGCAATACTACTCGCGCGGATTCGGCGACCCGCAACGCAACGAGCAGATAAACAGCATAGTTGACTCAATCTACACACTCACCGACCATTCTGTTGCACTCATTTCAGAGAAAACATCAACCAAGCTCTATTATATTCGCCGCAGCAATAGGGTTACTGATTTGAGCGACACAATCAGCCGATACCGCAACATCAACGAGAGCATCTCCTATATTGGCACTGAGCCTGAAAACAGCACCTCGCTTGTGGAGTTATACGAAAAACGTGAAAGCCTCGAAAAAGACATCTTTCACCACATTTGGACATCGTTCCCTGCCCCCGAGTCATTCACAACCACCATTAGCGACCTGCTGAAAGACCCATCAATGCCAGTATATGCCCGAGAGATGATGGTGGGAGCATTGCTGCTGAGCCTGCTCACCTTCTATGAGGAAAGCAAAATGCTGATGCTGATTGAAACGTATGCCACCCATGAACACAGCGCCAACGCAGAAGAAAGGCAACTGGCTTTGAAAGCATTGGTATGCCTGGTGATAGCCGTGTTCAGGCACCACAACCGCGCATCAACATCTACCCCACTCAAACAACGCATTGCGCTGCTAAGCGAGAGAGGCAGTTTTGTCTCAGACCTTACTGAGGTGTTCCTAAACCTTGTGCGCGCAAAAAATGCCGACGGCATCTCAAAGTCGTTGCAAGACAGCATTATCCCAGACATAATGAAGATTGCCCCCGACATTATCAATAAGGCAAAATTCAACAATGGTGTGATTGACCTTGCTTCGCTTGAGGATAACCCCGACTGGATGGACTTATTTGACAAAAGCGGATTATCAAAAAAGCTTGAAGAATTTGGCAAACTGCAAACCAGCGGCAGCGACGTGTTCTATTCAACTTTTGCTCACCTGAAGAACTATGCTTTTTTCAGAGAGCTATACAATTGGTTTCGCCCCTACCATAGTGATAACTCAACGCTGACTAAGCTTTATTACGAGTTTAGCCCATCTATATCAAAGATGATAGGCAATGCCACATATCTTTGCGACAACGACCGATACTCGTTTGCCCTTTCGCTAAAAGGATTAAATGAGAGCCAACGTGAGATGATGCTTCAGCAACTCGACACACGAGGTAGCGAAATGCAAGATGAGAACAGTGAGACAAACGCAAACGCCGCCAGACGACACTGCATCAACAACTATGTGAAAGACCTCTACCGTTTCTTCACCCTTTTCTCGCGCCGCAGCGAGTTTGCCAACGTGTTTCAAAGCAGTCTCAACTTGTTTAAGATTGAACTCTTCGGAAACTTGTTGCGCACCCCAAGCATAATGAATGCCGTGGCCGATATCTATTTCTCGTCGAAACAATATACCCAAGCCATTGAATACTTGAATATGATAGCACAGCAAGGTAATGCTGACGATATCACTTATGAGCAAAAACTGGGATACGCCTATCAAAACACAGCCAACCATGCTTTGGCGATAGAGCATTACGAGAAATATCTGCTTGCCAACGATGGTGACACGTGGACAATGAAACGCATAGCCGCCTGCTATCGCGCGCTCAACCGCCACAGCGAAGCCATACCTTACTTGCAAAAGGCTATGCAGAAATCGCCCAAGAACACTCAGCTATCGCTTGCATTGGGACATTGCTACACCGCAACCGGACAGTTGCAAGACGCACTAAAGGAGTATTACAAGGTTGAGTATCTCAACGACAATCAGCACTCGGCATGGAGGCCATTGGCTTGGTGCCTGTTCCTGATGAGAGATTTTGAGAAAAGCCGCAGCTACTATCAGCGCATCTTCAGCGACGACACCCCCACCGAGCCCGATTATCTCAACTTCGGGCATTTGTGCCTTTTGGAAAACCGCTTTGAAGAAGCCATCACATACTATTATAATGTGTATGTCACTTCGGGCAACAGTATTGAAACATTTGCAACGAAATGGCGCAACGACATCCCTAACCTCATTAAAGCCGGATTAAACAGCGCTGATGCCGAACTGATGCTTGACGCCATAATGATGCGCATTTCCAACCAGCTGTAAATGCAACTGGGATACAAGACCCTGATTGCATCACAATAAAATAGTCGGCTCCAAGGGAATCCTCCCTCAGAGCCGACTTATCTTTTGCATTAATAATAACAATTAAACTGAATGGTGAATCTTTAAGGTTCTTCCATCAAGTTTTCACCTCAAAGTGAAGGTCAAATTCACTTCTCCTCGCCAATAACTTTCCATACAACTGCCGAAAGTATGGCTCCCACAATGGGCGCTACTATAAACACCCAAAGGTCTTGCAAAGCCTTTCCGCCCTCAAAAAGAGCCGGGCCAATTGAACGGGCCGGGTTAACCGAAGTGCCGGTGTAATGAATACCCACCAAGTGAATGAGCACAAGGCTCAAACCAATAGCCAAGCCGGCAAAGTTTCCAGCGCCTTTTTTAGCGTCGGTAGTGCCAAGCACAACAAGCACAAACACAAAAGTGAGCACCACTTCAACCAAAAAGCCATTTGTCACGCCCATATTGCAAGCGTTAGCTCCGGTAGTAACGCCCAACACCGGTTCGGTGGCAGTATTCACAAAGGCAAACAAAACAGCTGAAGCAATGATGGCACCTATCACCTGAGCCACAATATAGCCAACAGCCTCTTTTCCCGACATTCTGCCAGAAACCCAGCAGCCAACAGTGATGGCAGGATTAATGTGGCAACCACTGATTCCGCCAATTGTGTAGGCCATTGCCACAACAGCCAAACCAAATGCTAACGCAGTGCCAACCACCGATGCCATATCCACTCCGCAGTTAAGGCTAACTGCCGTACCACAACCAAATAAAGTGAGAACAAATGTTCCTACCAATTCCGCTATATACTTCTTCATAGATAACTAATGTTTTTTGTTAATAAATAATGTAATATCACTTCAAATATAACTCATATAAAATTATTATAAAAATATTTAGCATCAATTATAGGTGGGTAATTTCATAAATTAACCAATTTTTGTAACTTTGCGAACACATTTCACGTATAGTGTTACTACAAAAACTTTTTTTCATAAATAATCACATTATGACAAGATTACAATCAATAATTTTAACCGTAATATCAAGCACTATGATTATGAGCGCTGAAAATGTATTATTGAAAGAATTTAAAACAACTCATGGAGCAATTCCATTTGACAAAATTCAGAACGCCGACTATGAGCCGGCAATTGACTTTGCCATCAACGAGCAGAATGCAGAAATAGAGCTTATCACAAGCAACCCTGAGGCACCTACATTTGAGAACACCATTGTGGCCCTCGACCGCAGCGGTAGCACCCTTGGCAGAGTGCTGCGCGTGTTCGACGCTCTCCTCAATGCCAATGCCGACGACCAACTGCTTGCCATATCTGAGAAAATCATGCCCAAATGCTCGGCTCACTCAGCAAGCATAATTCTCAACGAGGCTCTTTGGAAACGCATTAAAAGCGTTCATGACAACTGCAACGTCTCAAAGCTCGATGCCGAAAGCAAGACATTGCTCAAAAACACATATAACACATTTGTGAACAACGGAGCCTCACTTGAAGGTGCCGACCGCGATAAATACCGTAGCATCATGGAGCAGCTCTCAGCTGCAACCCTTAAATATGGGCAAAACGCACTCAAAGCCACAAGCGCCTACAATATGTGGCTCACAGCCGACCAACTCGAGGGTCTCCCTGAGAGCGCCATTGAAGCAGCTCGCAACGATGCACGCAACAAAAACAACGAAGGCGGTGAGTATCTCATCACTCTGCAATTTCCAAGCTACTCGGCGTTCATGAAGTATTCATCGAACCGCGACCTGCGCAAGCAACTCTACATGGCATATAACTCACAATGCACTTCAGGCGAATACAACAATACTGAAATTGAAGTTGAAATTGCCTATTTGCGTTATCAACTTGCTCAGTTGTTAGGATTTAAGAACTATGCCGAATATAACCTCACCAACACAATGGCAGCCAACCCGGCCAATGTTTACAAACTACTTGACCAGTTGCGCGACTCATATCGCGATGCACAAAAAGCTGAGGTTAAAGAGCTTTCTGACTACGCATCGAAGCTCGAGGGTAAGAAAATCACCATCATGCCTTGGGATTATTCTTATTATTTTGAGAAACTCAAGGACAGCAAATACAGCTTTAACGACGAAGCCCTGCGCCCCTATTTTGAGTTAAACAACGTGATTGCCGGTGTGTTTGGTTTTGCAACAAGAATGTACGGTTTGCACTTCACTGAGAACTACGATGCACAAGTGTATCACGCTGATGTGAAAGTATATGATGTGACCGATGAGGACGGCAATTTCATTGGTATGCTTTATGCCGACTTCTTCCCTCGCAGCACCAAGCGCAGCGGAGCATGGATGACCGAGTTTGGCGCGCAATACATTGACAAAAACGGAAAGGATGTGCGCCCGCTCATCACCATCGTCACCAATTTCACTCCGCCAACCGATACCAAGCCATCGCTTCTCACTTTCTATGAAGTTGAGACATTCCTACACGAATTTGGCCATGCGCTTCACGGGCTCATCACCAAGTGCAAATATGCCTCACTCTCAGGCACAAGCGTATATCACGATTTTGTGGAGTTGCCATCACAATTCAACGAGAACTATCTCACACAGAAAGAATTCCTCGACAGCTTTGCCAAGCACTATCTCACCGGAGAAAAGATTCCGCAAGACATGATTGACAAAATCATCGCCTCGTCGCAATTCGGAGCTGCTTATTCATGCGTTCGTCAGCTCAATTTCGGATATCTCGACATGGCTTGGCACACCACAACTGCCAAAGTTGATGACCCTGTGAAATTTGAGGAAAACGCTACCAAAAGCGTGCAAATATTTGCTCCGGTTGAGGGTACAGCCATATCACCCAAATTCACCCATATCTTCTCAGGCGGATATGCGGCAGGCTATTATGGCTACAAATGGGCTGAGGTGCTCGATGCCGATGCATTCTCAAAATTCCTTGAGAACGGCATTTTTGACCAGGAAACAGCACATTCGTTCCGCGACAACATCCTTAAGCGCGGCGGCAGCGAAGACCCAATGGTGCTCTATAAGCGTTTCCGCGGACAAGAACCCACCATCGACGCCCTTTTGAAACGCGACGGAATAAAAGTCAACCAAAAGAAATCGTCGAAAAAGAAATAAAACAAAACTATTTGAAAATTTGTTGAGAAAATAAGGGGTATTCTGATGCTCCTTATTTTTATTTTTATTACATTTGTAGGATAATTAGCAAACAAGTGAATTTAATTACAACAACAAGCGAAGATAAAAATAAGTAGCAGCAGATTATGGCTATAGAAAACACGTCAGATAAGCAGATAATTCTTGACCGTCGCTATCTGCGCATGGCAGCAATATGGGCTGAGAACTCCTATTGCATCAGGCGCCGTGTGGGAGCAATCATTGTGAAAGACAAAATGATTATCTCCGACGGCTTCAACGGCACGCCATCGGGATTTGAAAACGTGTGCGAAGACGAGAACGGCACCACAAAGCCCTATGTGCTGCACGCCGAGGCCAACGCCATCACCAAAGTGGCACGCAGCAGCAACAGCAGCGACGGCGCCACTCTCTACGTCACCACATCGCCATGCATTGAGTGCTCAAAGCTTATCATTCAGGCAGGCATCAAGCGAGTGGTTTATAACGAGCTTTATCGTATGCATGACGGCATCGACCTGCTGCAGCGAGCAGGAGTGCAATGCGAGCAAATCAGCACTGACGACAACGAATAAACGTAATATCTAAAAAATAACCCAAAATTTTTAACCACACTTCACAATGAGTTCTCCAAAACAACCATCCACATGGTTACCATTAGCAATAGCCGTTTCAGTGGTATTAGGTATCTTTGTTGGGAATCGGTTTCACGGACAAAAATATACTGCCGACTATGACCGAAAGCTCAACATGATTCTTAATCTCATTGCCGACGACTATGTTGACACAATGAAAATCAACAACCTTGTGGAGCTCACCATACCGGAAATACTGAAAAACTTAGACCCCCACACCACATATTTCACTGCCGAGGAATTGCGTCAAGCTAACGAAGACCTTGATGGCAAATTCAGCGGCATAGGCATCTCGTTTATGATAATGAACGATACCGTAAACGTGATTGAAATAATTCCCGGTGGACCGGCTGAGCGTGCCGGTATTCTTGCAGGCGACCGCATTGTGAGCATCAACGACTCAACCATTGTGGGCAAAAAAGTATCTGACATTGAGGTGCGCAGCCGCATCAGAGGAATGAAAGACACAATGGTGAAAATAGGCATCAAGCGCAACAATGCCAAAAAGCCTATCTACTTTAACGTGAAGCGTGGCGACATTCCGGTGAACTCGGTTGACGTGGCATATATGCTCGACAAAGTGACCGGTTACATCAAAATCAACAAATTTGGCCGTACCACCTACGACGAGTTCCTCAGCAACATGATACAGCTTAAGTCAGAAGGCGCCAAGCACTTTGTGATTGACCTTCGCGGCAACGGCGGCGGCATCATGGAAGCAGCCATTTACATGGCCAACGAGTTCTTGCCTAAAGAAAACCTTATAGTTTTCACCAAAAGCCGCGACAAACGCAACGACTCGCAAGTGTGGAGCGACGGCAACGGCTCGTTTCAAGATGCACAACTTGTGGTGCTCATCGACGAGTTCTCAGCAAGCGCAAGCGAAATCTTTGCCGGAGCCATTCAGGACAACGACCGCGGTCTTATTGTGGGTTGCCGTTCGTTTGGCAAGGGATTGGTGCAACAACAATTCACGTTGCCCGACAGCAGCGCCATTCGCATGACCATTGCTCGATACTACACTCCATCGGGGCGTTCAATACAAAAAGATTATAAATCTTCAACCACCAACTACGACGACGAGCTGATACAACGCTTCAACAATGGTGAGCTATATAGTCAGGACAGCATAAAGATTGACCATAGCAAAGTGTATGAAACCACTTACGGGCGCAAGGTGTATGGCGGCGGAGGTATTGTACCCGATATTTTTGTGGCACGGGACACCACCGGAATCACATCGTATTATGCTGCTGTGGCAAACGCCGGCTTATTGCAAAAATATGCCTATAACTACACCGATTCTCATCGCAAGCAATACAGCAACCTCAAAGACTACAAGCAACTGCTGAGAGTGCTTCCTAACGATGACACCATCCTTTCTGACTTTGTGGCTTATGCTGCGAAAAATGGTGTGCCTGCGCGGTGGTACTACATCAACATATCACGAAACGTGATAGTGACACAAATAAAGGCACTTATGGCGCGCAACATTTTTGGCGATAAAGCATTCTACCCCATCTATAAT
Source organism: Muribaculaceae bacterium (assembly GCA_051871515.1). Classification (GTDB taxonomy): domain Bacteria; phylum Bacteroidota; class Bacteroidia; order Bacteroidales; family Muribaculaceae; genus SFTJ01. The sequence goes on from JBJECY010000056.1 coordinate 18,646, forward strand.
CGCGGCGACAAAGACATTGAAACTGCTTTGAAAGCAATCAACAAGCATAAAGCCACTTTCCCGATTTTGCCCACCGACTAATGATATCGTCATGGATGATAAAGCACAATTGCGCAAACAAATGCGAGCCATAAAGGCTCTCATATCGCCATCGCAAATGTCTGAGCAGGCTCAAAGCGTGTTTAGCACCATTGAATGTCTGCAAGCATTTAAATTGGCTCATAACATATTGCTATATTGTGCCCTACCCGACGAGTTGCCCACGCAATCAGTGCTGCACAGGTGGAGCAACCTTGGTAAAAACATTATGCTGCCGCGGGTTGACGGCAACGACATCAATATCCTGCAATTTGATGCCAACCATCTTATGCACGGCAGTTTTGGCATCATGGAGCCATCATCAGAATGTAAGAGTTACAACATTCACGATGTGGATTTGGTGATTGTGCCCGCTATGGCGTATGACGCAAAAGGGCATCGCCTTGGCCGCGGCAAAGGTTACTACGACCGCTTGCTTGCCAATGCCCGTGCCACCAAGATTGGCGTTGGCTTTAATCAGCAAATCCTGGCGTTGGTGCCTCACCACAAGCACGATGTGGCTATGGACATAGTGGTATCGGCATCAAAGATTTATTTCACCCATCAATAGCATAAAAAAAGACTTAACCTCATTTTCATATATCATCACAATGCAAATAGTAAACCCCGACTCTAAACTGAGCGACCTGTTGGCATCGGACCCTGCCATAATCACCGTTCTCAACCGTTTTGGCATTATGCTTGGCGTAAGCGACAAGACAATCTCAAAGATATGCGATGATAAAGGCATTGACAAGGCATTTCTCACTACAATGCTGAATACCTACATCAATGAGGACTATTTTCCGCAGAAAATGCTGAGCCAATTCAGCGCAAATAAAATAATTGATTATCTCAACAAGACCAACGATTATTATCTCTATTACCTCATTCCTAATATTGAGCGTCATCTCAACTACCTGTTGGCAAAAAGCGACTCGGGCAACAGCAGTCTTGCCATCATACAGCGCTTTTTCCTTGAGGTGAAACAGGAACTGCAAACTCGCATCAACGACGACAAGCAAAACTGGTTCCCCGCAGTGCAAATGCTTGAATGTAGCATTGGCAACATTCCGCCCCACAAACTTGATGCAAAACCATCACAACAAGAAGACTCAATAGAATCAAAAGTGAGCGACCTGCTCAACATGTTCATCATGCACCTTACAGGCCCTTACGACATCAATCTGGCGCATGCTGTACTCACTGCCATATACGGCTTGAAAAAAGACATCAGCCAGAACAACCGCATCAGAGAACGCATCTTGCGACCACTGCACGAGGCATTGCTCAACGCCAATTAATAAACGCGCGCAAATCATGAACTGCAACATTGCCATAATATCAAATAACACCATTGAAGCGCTGGGAATAAAACACATCCTTGAGGAAGTGTTTTCACTCTCGCCCAACGTCTATGCCACGCTGCATGATGTTCCTGAATCGGGGATTGATTTTTTTGACTTCTACATTATTGGTGCTCACCATTTTGTGAACAACCTCGACTTCTTTTTGCCTCGCAAAGCAAAGGTGATACTGCTTACCCACAACGGCGACACAACCAACAGCGACATTAAGTCGATTTCGTGCTGCGACGACGAGAGCCACATCATTGACACTCTCAACGGCATCTTTTGCCAAGCCCAGAAGAAAACCGGCGACAACGCCAACGAGCTTAGCCAGCGCGAAACCGAAGTGCTACGGCTTATTGCCTCAGGGTTTATAAATAAAGAAATTGCCGATAAACTTGGCATTAGCATAAACACAGTGCTGACACACCGCAAAAATCTAACTTCTAAGTTAGGAATCCGCAGCGTGTCAGGACTTAGTTTCTATGCTATGATGAATGGGATTATTGCTCCCAAATGATTTTCAAAGGTCTATTATTTTAGCAATCAAAGCCTCAATTAGTCGCGCTTCAGAGGATTGCCTTCATAATAGTTGATAAATGCCTTGTTAACCATCTTGTTGCCACCTGGAGTTGGGTAATGGCCTGAGAAATACCAGTCGCCCGGACAGGTGGTGATTGAATTGTGAAGTCCTTCAAGGGTTTGGTACACAATTTCAACTTGCGCCTCACACTCGGCAGGCGTGAGCATCTCGGTTATCTTCGCCGATACTTCCTCGTCAGTGAAGGGTTGGTAAATCTCACAAACATAATTCACAACTTGCTCTTTGGGCAGATGTTCCTGAGCCTTGCACTTGCGATACACTTCATCAATCACATGCGTCATGCCACGTTCTTTGAGCAATTCAATGGCAGCTCTGAAAGCGGCAAACTCGCTCATGCGCGACATGTCAATGCCATAATAATCAGGATAACGCACCTGAGGCGATGACGACACTATCACAATCTTCTTAGGGTGCAAACGGTCAAGAATCCTTATGATTGACTGTTTCAGTGTGGTGCCACGCACAATACTGTCATCAATCACAACCAGGTTGTCAACCTTATTCTGCACTTTGCCATAAGTCACATCATAGACGTGAGTGGCCAAATCGTTGCGTGAATTGCCCTCAGCAATGAAAGTGCGCAGCTTAATGTCCTTAATAGCAATTTTTTCAACCCTAAGATTGTGATTGCTGATGATTGAGCTCACTTCATTGAGATAATTGGGGCTCAACTTGTCAAGCTCGGCAATTTTGTTCACCATAAGGCCGTTGAGATATTGCTGCAATCCTTCAAGCATGCCCAGATAAGCCACCTCGGCAGTGTTAGGGATAAACGACAGCACAGTGTGGTCAAGGTCATAGTCAATGGCTTTAAGGATTTGGTCACGCAGGTTGCGCCCAAGCCTTTTTCGTTCGTCATAGATGTCGGCATCACTACCGCGTGAGAAATAAATACGTTCAAACGAGCAACGCTGATTATCTTTCTCGCCAAGCACATCGGTGATTTCAATATTTCCTGCACGATTGACGGTGATAGCTGACCCCGGCTGCAACTCTATCACTTCGCTCTTGCGCACGTTGAACGTGGTTTGAATCACAGGGCGTTCAGAAGCCACCACCACCACCTCGTCGTCATAGTAATAGAACGCAGGGCGTATGCCGTGGGGGTCACGCAGCACAAACATGTCTCCGCTGCCTATGGCACCGCAAATCACATATCCGCCATCCCACTTCTCAGCCGAATTATGCAGGATATTTTTGATTTGCATGTTATCTTCAATCATATTAGTTAGCTCGCGACCATCAACATGATTTTCGGTCTTAAATTTATTGTAGAGTCGTTGAGCCTCATTGTCGAGTTTATGACCCAACTGTTCAAGCAATAACACAGTATCAGAATATATGCGAGGGTGCTGGCCGTCGTTGACCACAGTTTCAAAAATTTCCTCCACATTGGTCATGTTGAAGTTGCCACACAACAGCATGTTGCGCACCTTCCAGTTGTTGCGGCGCAAGAATGGATGAACATAGCTGATGCCCGATTTTCCTGTGGTGCTATAACGCAAGTGGCCCATATATACCTCACCAACAAAAGGCTCCTCATATTCACCGCAACCGGCATTCACAGCTGCATCAACATCTTTCTTTACGTTCGCAAAGATTTCTTGAATGGCACTTGAGCCAAGAGCGCGTTCACGAAAAATATATTCATTTCCCGGCTTTGAATGAAACTTAATGCAACCCAATCCGGCGCCTTCCTGGCCACGATTGTGCTGTTTCTCCATGAGCAGATACATTTTGTTTAGCCCATAGAATGCTGTTCCGTACTTTTCCTTATAATAAGACAACGGTTTACGAAGTCTTATCATAGCCACGCCACATTCATGTTTAAGTATTTCCATATTCTCACTGTTTATTAACGAAAAAAGGCTGAACACGTAAAAACCTTTTTTAAGTTTACTGTTCAGCCTATTATTTAAAGTATCACCTTTGTTTCAAAAATTCATCAATACCCTTAGCGGCATTATAGCCCGAGTTGATGCATCTTACCACCAAACTGGCTCCCGTAGAGGCATCGCCTGCCGCAAACACTTTGTTCACGCTGCTCATTTGGTTGGCATCAACTTTCACATTCTTGCGTGCATCGAGTTCCACACCAAGCTGTTGCAGAAGTCCTTCATACACAGGGTTAGTAAATCCCATTGCCAAGAGCACCAATTCAGCTTTTATAACCTCGGTTTTGCCCGTATGTATCAGGTTCATGCGTCCGGTTGAGGCATCCTTTTCCCATTGCACTTCTTCAACCTCCACTCCGGTGAGCTTTCCGTTCTCGTCGCTCAAAAAGCGTTTGGTGTCAAGCAGCCATCGGCGTTCGCATCCCTCTTCATGAGAGCTTGAGGTTTTTAATATCTGGGGCCAATAGGGCCAAGGAGTTGCAGGATTCTCGCCAACCGGTGGTTTCGGCATGATTTCAATTTGCGTTACCGAGAGTGCTCCCTGTCGGTTTGATGTGCCAACACAGTCGCTACCAGTGTCGCCGCCACCAATCACAAGCACGTTTTTACCTTTGGCAGAGATGCGCTCGTTTGCCGTATATTCGGCACCAGCCACTATTCTATTCTGCTGTTTAAGTAGCTCAAGGGCAAAATGCACACCTTTTAGTTCACGGCCTTCAACCTTCAAATCGCGCGGAACGCCCGACCCGATTGCAACACACACTGCGTCATACTGGTCAACAAGTTCTGAGGCCTTGATGTCTTTACCAATCTCGGTGTTGCACACAAAATTAATTCCTTCGGCAGCAAGCACCTTCAAGCGGCGGTCAATAACCGATTTATTGAGCTTGAAATCAGGTATGCCAAAACGTAACAAGCCACCCACGCTCTCGTCTTTCTCATAGACGGTAACTTCATAACCCATTTGGTTAAGTCGGGTGGCGCATGCCAGTCCTGATGGGCCCGAACCAATCACAGCCACCTTTTTGCCATTGCGATGCTTTGGAATACGCGGCACCACCATACCCTCGTTGAAGGCAATTTCAGTGATGGCGGCCTCGTTCTCGCGTATGGTTACCGGTTCATGAGTCTTGTTGAGCACGCAACCTTTCTCACATAGTGCCGGGCATACACGACCTGTAAATTCAGGAAATTCATTAGTGGAATTGAGCAGTTTATATGCTCCTTTTATATCGTTCTTATATAATAAGTCTTGCCACTCAGGCGGGCGATTGCCCAACGGACAGCTCCAATGACAGAAAGGCACGCCACACTCCATGCAACGCGATGCCTGCAAACGGCGGTCTTCGCTATTGAGTGTCTGTTCAACTTCGCCAAAGTCCTTGATGCGGTCGCTCAGCGGGCGATAGCCGGCTTCCTTTCTCTTTATGGTTAAAAATGCATTTGGATTTCCCATATCATTCTGTTGTTATCTGTTTATTCTACACTACTTACTAACTTATGCTGCAATTTCTCCATCTTCTCGTCGATGAGCACCTTCTTATATTCAAAAGGTATCACCTTAATGAATTGGTCAACATAGTCGTTCCAATTATCAAGCATCTTGCCGGCAAGAGGACTGCGGGTGTACTTAAAGTGGTTGCTGATTAACCTATACAATTCACGATTATCAGCCATTTCCTCAATAAGCGACAGCTCAACCATCTCCATGTTGCAATAGTAGTCAAAGTCGCCATTAGGATTCCACACATAAGCAATACCGCCACTCATACCTGCAGCAAAGTTGCGGCCAGTGCTTCCAAGCACCACCGTGCGTCCACCAGTCATATATTCACAACAGTGGTCACCGGCACCTTCAACCACAGCCGTAGCACCGCTGTTTCTCACGCAGAAACGCTCGCCTACGCGGCCATTGATGTAAATCTCGCCCGATGTGGCACCATAAAGAATGGTATTACCGGCAATTATGTTCTCTTCGGGCTTGAAAGTGCTTCCCGATGGAGGCACAATGATAATCTTACCGCCCGAAAGTCCTTTACCCACATAATCGTTGGCATCGCCCTCAAGGCGGAATGTGACACCATGTTCAAGGAACGCGCCAAAGCTCTGACCAGCCGAGCCACTGAATGTGGCTGAGATGATATCGTCGGGCAAACCATCGTTGCCATACTTCTTGGCTATCACGCCCGAGAGCATCGCACCAACTGCCCTATCGGTGTTCTTTATACCAAAGTATAATTCAACAGGCATCTTGGCGCTAATGGCAGGATAGCAACGATTGATGATTTCGCGGTCGAGCACTTTGTCAATGTCATGCTGCTGCGATACCACATTGATGATTGCATTATCGGCACACTCTGTTGGTCTGTAGAGTATCTTATTGAAATCTAAATGTTCAGTTTTGCTCACCTTCACATTGTCTTTAACAACAAGCAAATCGCTGCGGCCCACAATGTCGTCAAAATGTTTAACGCCAATCTCTGCCAAGTATTCGCGAATCTCAGTGGCAAGGAATGTGAAGAAATTAACCAGATAATCGGCTTTGCCGGTGAAACGCTTGCGCAATTCAGCATTTTGGGTTGCAACGCCAACTGGGCAAGTGTTCTTTTGGCACTTTCTCATCAGCACGCATCCAAGCACAATGAGCGCACTTGTTGCAAAACCAAACTCCTCGGCACCAAGCATTGCCATAATCACAACGTCTCTACCTGTTTTAAGCTGACCATCTACCTGCAACTTAATTTGTCCGCGCAGGTTGTTGAGAACCAACGTTTGTTGGGTTTCAGCCAAACCAATCTCTGATGGCAGACCGGCATAACGAATACTGCTTGCCGGGCTTGCACCGGTACCACCCTCGGCACCGCTAATGGTGATAAGGTCGGCTTTCGCCTTAGCTACACCGGCTGCAATAGTACCCACGCCCGACTCTGCAACAAGCTTAACGCTTATCTTAGCAGAAGGGTTAACATTCTTAAGGTCGAAAATCAATTGAGCCAAGTCCTCAATAGAATAAATATCGTGATGAGGTGGAGGCGAAATGAGCGAGATGCCAGGGATTGAATGACGGGTCTTGGCAATCACCTTATCAACTTTAAATCCAGGCAACTGACCACCTTCACCCGGTTTTGCACCTTGAGCAATTTTTATCTGTATCTCATCGGCATTTACCAGATATTCGGTTGTGACGCCAAAACGGCCTGATGCAACCTGCTTAATGGCACTGCGCGACGATTGTCCGTCGGCTCTCGGCTTAAAGCGGTCAGAATCCTCACCGCCTTCACCGGTGTTGCTGCGAGCGCCAATTCGGTTCATCGCAATTGCCAATGCCTCATGAGCCTCGGTGCTGATGGCACCAAACGACATCGCTCCGGTCACAAAGCGTTTCATAATCGACTCAATAGGTTCAACCTCATCTACACTGATAGGTGTCCCTTTCTTGAAGTCAAAGAAATCGCGTATGAATATAGGATTCGCCTTATTATCAACTGCCGAAGCATATTCTTTATATTTCTTATAGCTGCCCAAACGCGTTGCAATTTGCAAAGTTGCAATGGTCTCAGGGTTCCATGCATGCTTCTCACCGTCTTTGCGATAAGCATACTGGCCAAAGTGTTGCAACGGAGCTTCGGCATCAAAGTCGTCGCTATAAGCCTTTGCATGGTTCTTGATAATCTCTTTGGCAAGCTCAGTGATATCAAGACCTCCAATCTTTGACACCGTCTGACCAAAGTAATCATTTATCATCTCTTGCGAAATGCCCACAGCCTCAAAGAGTTGTGCGCCCTTATAGCTGGTGATGGTTGATATACCCATCTTCGACATTATCTTGAGCAAACCTTTATCAACTGCTTTGATATAATTGTTCACAGCAGTATTAAAGTCAAGCTGAATGCTATGTGAGCTAACCAGTTCATCAATCACAGCAAAAGCCAAATACGGATTTATGGCACTTGCGCCGTAACCCGAGAGCAACGCAAAATGCATCACCTCGCGAGCATCGGCAGTTTCAACCACCAATGCCGTTTGCAGGCGCTTGCGACGCTCAATAAGATGATGATGCACAGCCGATGTGGCGAGCAACGATGGAATTGGTGCATTGTCCTTGTCCACGCCACGGTCAGTGAGCACAATATAGTTGCAACCCTCGTCAACAGCCTTTTCGGCCTCGCCACAAAGTGTAACAATGCCTTGCTTAAGGCCTTCAACTCCGTCTTTCACGCTAAATGTCATCTGCACTTTGCGAGTGTTGAATCCTTTATATCGCAGGTTGCACAAAATGTCGAGTTCATTATTGGTGAGGATGGGTCGCTTAAGCTCCACCATCTTGCACAAATCGGGGGTTGGCTCAAGCAAATTGAGCTTAATGGCGCCAATATAGCTGTCAAGGCTCATCACAAGCGACTCACGCAACGGGTCAATCGGCGGGTTGGTGACCTGCGCAAAGTGTTGACGGAAATAGTTGAAAAGATTCTGCGGCTTATCGCTCATCACCGCCAATGGAGTGTCGTTACCCATTGAGTTAACAGGTTCTTTGGCTTCTTCAACCATTGGGGTGATGATTTTCTCAATCTCTTCGCGGTTATAATTAAATGTGTTGAGCAGTTGCTGATAATTTTCAACCTTGTTCACCACCTTCTTACCGCTGTTTATCTTGTCAAGTATTATACGGTTTTTAGCAAGCCAATCGCGATAAGGGAACTCGTTGGCAAGTTGCTCCTTCAGCTGCTTGTCGTCATAAATCACGCCGGCTTCCATATCAACCATGAGCATCTTGCCCGGTTGCAACCTACCTTTCTTCTTCACTTCAGAGGCATTAAATGGCAACACACCCATCTCCGATGCCACCACAATGGTGTCGTTGTTGGTGATGAGATAGCGAGCAGGGCGCAAACCGTTGCGGTCAAGCATACCTCCGGCATAACGGCCGTCGCTGAATAAGAGTGTTGCAGGGCCATCCCAAGCTTCCATCAAGATGCTGTGATATTCATAAAACGCCTTTAGCTCAGGCGAAATAGGATTTTTATCGTTATATGACTCAGGCACAAGCATAGCCAATGCGTGCGGCAAACTCATACCAGCCATCACAAAATATTCAAGCACATTGTCAAGCGATCCACTGTCGCTCATGCCCGGTTGCACAATTGGCGACACCCAATTGCCGTTGAATCGGTTTGGATGAAGCATACATTCGCGCGCATGCATCCACATGCGATTGCCGCGGATGGTGTTGATTTCTCCATTATGACCCAACATTCTGAACGGCTGAGCCAAGCTCCATGTTGGGAATGTGTTGGTGCTGAATCGCGAGTGAACCAATGCCATGCCCGATGTGAAGTACGGACTCATCAGGTCGGGATAGTAATAGCGCAACTGCAATGAGCTGAGCATACCTTTATATATAATCACCTTCGAAGACAGCGAAACCACATAGAAGTCGTTTTTGCCAATAGCAGGCGATGACGAAACTTTTTTCTCAACGCGTTTTCTCAGCACAAACAATTTTGGGTCGATTGGCTCAGTTGTCTTCAAATCGGCAATAAAAATCTGTTTTATCACCGGCTCAGCAGCTTTTGCCACTTCGCCAAGTTGCTCATTATTAGTGGGAACATCTCTCACCGGCAGCATTGTCAAGCCCAAATCAGTGGCTTCACTCTCAATGATGTTGAGAAACAGCTGCTGTGACTCTTCATTTTTAGGAAGGAACACAAGGCCGCTGCCATATCTTCCCTTCTCAGGTACGGCAATGCCTTGCAACAAAATAAATTCATGAGGTATTTGCACCATTATGCCGGCACCGTCGCCCGTCTTTGGGTCGGCTCCCTCGGCTCCACGGTGCACCATATTCTCCAATACCTGCAAACCTTGCTCAACAAGCTGATGCGACTTTATGCCATGAATGTTAGCAAGCAGACCCACGCCACAGGCATCTTTCTCAAATGTTGGGTCGTATAATCCTTGTAGTTTTGGTAGCATGTTGTTTTATCTAAATGTTATAATAAAATGGTTGCAGCAATCACGTTGTTTAGCTCGTGGACCACTGCAAAGACAGCGCAAGGCTGCAACCATTTTTACTATGAATTATTCAATAATTGTACTTCTCTCAAAGTGTCATTTGTGATTTAATAAAAACCCTTAATGACCACATGTGACACGTTTATCAGCGAATAAACAACAATTCGCGATATTTTGGCAATGGCCAGATTTCGTCGTCAACCATCAGCTCAAGCTTGTCGATGTGATAGCGAATATCGTCGAACAATGGGAATACGGTGTCGTGATAAGCGATAGCTTTCTCGCGTTCGCTCTCAATCTTGTTGGCAACCTTGCGAGCAGCAACCATCTCGTTAACCTTGTCTTTGATAACGAGCATGTGCTCTTCCATCTTCTTTATTTGCTCCAAATCGCGCTTTGCCATGAGTTCGCCTTCTTCCTTAGAGAAGAGGTTCTTAATCTTAAACACATTGTCGAGCAGAACCGACTGATAGCGAGTGGCAACCGGGATAACGTGATTAAGCGCCAAATCACCAAGCACACGTGCTTCAATCTGCACTTTCTTGGTGTAGATTTCCCACTTAACTTCGTTGCGTGCTTCAAGCTCAACTTTTGAGAACACCTTGGTTTCTTCAAACATCTTAACAGCTTTTTCGCTGAGATAAGCATCAAAAATCAGAGGCACAGAAGTTTCACAGTCAAGACCACGCTTTGCAGCCTCTTCTTTCCACTCGTCGCTGTAGCCGTTACCGTCAAAATGTATGGCCTTTGACTCTTTGATGAGGTTGCGCACCTCAGAAATTATTGCATGTTCAAGTTGTTCACCAGCAGCAAGTTTGGCATCAACAGCCTTCTTAAACTTGGCAAGCTGTTCAGCAACTGCGGCATTGATGGCAATCATTGCTGATGCACAATTTGCCGAGCTACCCACTGCACGGAACTCAAAGCGGTTACCAGTGAAAGCAAATGGCGATGTACGGTTACGGTCGGTGTTATCAACCATAATCTCAGGTATCTGAGAGAGGTTCATGCTATAACGCTCCTTACCTTCAACACTAATTGAGAGGTCGCCATCGGTGTTCTCAATGGCCTCAAGAATGTTGCTCAGCTGAGTGCCCAAAAACACAGAAATGATTGCTGGAGGTGCCTCGTTGGCGCCCAAACGATGCGCATTGGTAGCCGATGATATTGAAGCCTTAATCAAGCCGTTATACTTATGAATTGCAGCCATCACATTGGCAACAAAGGTAACAAACTGAAGGTTCTGCTTAGGGGTCTTGCCCGGAGCAAAAAGCAGCACACCGGTATCGGTACCCAAACTCCAGTTGTTGTGCTTACCTGAGCCATTAACGCCTGCAAATGGCTTCTCGTGAAGCAAAGCGCGGAAGTGATGGCGACGTGCAACGTCGTCGATGAGCGACATCAGCAACAAGTTATGGTCATTTGCCAAGTTGGTTTCCTCAAAAATAGGAGCAAGCTCAAATTGGTTTGGAGCAACCTCATTGTGACGTGTTTTTGCAGGAATACCGAGCTTGTGACACTCTGTTTCCAAATCGAGCATGAAAGCTTCAACTCTCGATGGTATTGCGCCAAAATAGTGGTCTTCAAGTTGCTGATTCTTTGCACTCTCATGGCCCATGAGCGTGCGGCCGGTGAGCATCAAGTCGGGACGAGCTGAATAAAGAGCCTCGTCAACCAAAAAGTATTCTTGCTCCCAACCCAAATAAGAAACCACATGCTTCACTTCTGGGTCAAAGAACTGAGCAACTGCCGTACCTGCTTTGTCAACGCTGTTCAATGCTCTCAGCAACGGTGTCTTATAGTCGAGCGACTCACCTGTGTAGGCAATGAAGATTGTTGGGATACAAAGAGTGTTATGTATGATGAATGCAGGTGACGAGATGTCCCATGCTGAATAGCCTCTGGCCTCAAAAGTGTTGCGTATGCCACCATTTGGGAAGCTCGATGCGTCAGGCTCCTGCTGCACAAGCAGCTTGCCGGTGAATTCTTCCACCACACCGCCTTTGCCATCATGTTCAATAAATGAGTCGTGCTTCTCAGCAGTGCCGTCGGTCAATGGGTGGAACCAGTGGGTGTAGTGTTTTGCACCATTGTCAAGTGCCCACTGCTTCATGCCTGCTGCAACACTGTCGGCAACTTCCCGGCTAAGAGGTTCTTTGTTGTCAATCGCCTTTGTCAATGCCTCAAAAGTCTTCTTTGGAAGATATTCAAACATCTTCTGGCGGTTAAACACAGCTTTCCCATAATATTCCGATGGTTTCTCTTTCGGAACATCAACTTTCACGGGCTTTCTGTTAAAAGCCTCTTCAACAACTTTAAATCTTAACTGTGACATAATCAATAATTCTATAAATTAATTGTTATTTATTACTTCAACTCTCTCTAAGTGATGCCCTGACATCAACATCACACCACTTGCTTCAAAATATTGATTAGCAAGTTCAAATTATTTATTTACAGCACTATGCTCAATTGCAATAATACTCTCCTTCAAACACTGTTACAGCCTCTCCGGTCATGTAGATGTGATTGTCATGCGCCCACTCTATGCTCAAGTCACCGCCTCGCAAATGCACGAGTGCGGTTCTCGAAGTCAAACCCAGTGTGGCTGTTGCCACCACCGTGGCGCATGCTCCGGTGCCACAAGCCATAGTCTCGCCCGAGCCACGCTCATAAACCCTCATTCGCACCTCCGACTCATTCACAATTTCCACAAACTCAATGTTTGCTTTGCGTGGGAATAATGCATTGTTCTGAATCTCTGTGCCGGCCTTTTCAACGTCAACACCATTGACATCTGGCACAACAATCACGCCGTGCGGATTACCAGTGCTCAATGCCGTTATCTTCACATTGCCCAGGGCCGATGTGCCAATTTCGGCATCAACAAGCGGCTCACTGCAACTAAGCGGAATCATTGATGGCTCAAACGAAGGCTCTCCCATATCGACCCTCACTTCACTCACCTTGCCATCTTGCAAAGCAGTGATTTCAAGCACCTTTATTCCTGCCAAAGTTTCAAGCCTTATGACTTTGTTTGATGTTAAACCTTTGTCGTAGAGAAACTTAGCGACACAACGCGATGCATTGCCACACATCTCGCCTTCCGAGCCGTCGGCATTAAACATACGCATCCTGAAATCGGCCACATCCGATGGCATTATCACCACCAGACCATCTGAGCCAATCCCCTTATGGCGGTCACTCATCTTTATTGACAAAGCTGATAGATTGCACGGACAAGACTTTGTGGCATCGATATATACATAATCATTGCCTGCGCCATGCATCTTTGTAAACCTAATCAACATCTTTTTAACCAGTTATTCCGTTAATATCTGTAACTTCGATGCAAAGGTATAATATAATGTTTTCATACGCAACTTTTTCTTGCATTTTTTCATCAAAAAAATCAATTTTACTCAAAAAAGCAATATAATAGCCCGACTTTAATAGCATATTTACACCGAATAAACAATTTAGATTTCATTTTGCTACTATATAAAATAAATGACAAAATATTGTTTAGCATACCAAATAAAAATATTAACTTTGTGATATGAAAAAGATTACAAAAATAACAACCGCAGTCTTGGCCACATTAGTCATTATACTATTGTGCGCAAGTTTTTACTTTATTAATTATGCGCTCTCGCCCTCACACTCAACACCTTACGATGAGGAGCACGAGTATTCAGTAATGTGCGAAGAATACCCCGAGCTGGCGCCTTGGTTCAACACAATTCGGCACACCTTCCGCGACACCACCATCATTGGTGGCGACGGGCGTAAACTCTATGCCCGATATGCCGCAGCCGATTCAGCTTCGGCTTACACAGCCGTCATCATTCATGGTTACAAAATGAATTCGCTTTCAATGCTTCACCTTGCCTATCTTTATCACCACGATATGCATTATAACATCCTTATGCCCGACTTGCAATGCCACGGACATAGCGAAGGCGACGAGATTCAAATGGGATGGAAAGACAAAGACGACGTGAAACTCTGGATTGACGTGGCAAACACACTGTTTACTCCCGACACCAAGATTTTGGTCACCGGCATCTCAATGGGCGGAGCAACAACCATGATGGTTTCGGGCGAGCAATTGCCTAATAACGTGACGTGCTTTATTGAGGACTGCGGATTCACCTCAGTGTGGGACGAATTTAAGGGCGAGCTGAAAAACCAATTCGGATTGCCGGCGTTTCCGTTGCTAAACTGCACAAGCATGATTAACAAAATGTGGCACGGATGGGACTTCAAGCAGGCTTCAGCAATCAATCAGGTTAAAAAATGCCGCTTGCCAATGCTCTTTATCCATGGCGATAACGACACCTATGTGCCCACTCAAATGGTCTATGAGCTATATGATGCAAAAACCGGTCCTAAGGAAATTTACATTACCAAAGGATCGGCTCATGCCAACTCTTATGCCGACCATCCACAGGAATACACGGCAAGAGTGAAACAATTCTTAGATAAATATATGCACTAATGCAACTCACTTAACGGTGACACGCCACACGGCACCCTCAATGAGAGAGGTGTAAACATCTCCGTTGCCGTCAACTTCCCAACCGTTAAACTCCGAGTTACCCATTTTATATTCCCATAATTTGGTGTGGGTTGATGCGTTAATAGCAACCATAATGCCGCGTCGCGAACCCACATATATCACGCCATTGCTTTCAAGCACAATGCAGGGAGCATGCTCGTAACCCAAACCGGCATCAACAATCCACAATTCATTGTAAACCGAGCCTTGGGTACTAACAGCAACCACTTCCCCATCCATTGTCTTTGCATAGGCTTTTGTGCCATCGGCCGAAACGCCAAGGCTTTCGCGGAATTTGTGGCTATTGTTGCGCCAAATGATTTTACCGGTCTTGCGGTCGATGGCGGTCATATAACGGTCAGGTGCAACAATAATCACTTTATCAGGCATCACCACCGGCACACAATTGCCCGGCCCAAGCAGGTTGGCGTTCTTGCCATTGTTCCACTGCCAACGCAGTTTGCCATTCTTCTTATTGAGGCAGCGCAAATTGGTGTCCCAGGCACCAAACACCACATCGTTGCCGTCAACCACAGGTGCCGCCTGGCAATAGTTGCCAAGCCCCGAGAATTGCCACAACATCTTACGGTCGCTCATACGCCAAGCCTCAAATGTTTTTCCGCCACCCTGATAGAGCACACCATTACTTATCACTCCATCAGCAACATACGGAGCTTCTGAGGCATCTTCTTGCAACAAGCTGCCCGAGGCGCTGTCAAACCACAGCAGTCGCTTGTCGGCAGTAGGAACCACCACCATGCCTTGCCCAACGGCCGGGCGCGAGAACAAACTGGCGTCAGTTTTATGTTGCCAAACCAACATCCCGTTCTTCTTGTCAACCGCCTTAACATAGCCCAACGAATTGCCAAAATACACATTTTTATCATCCAATCCCACACGAGTGAAAATCGAAGCATTGTCGCGATAAACAAGCTTTACTTCAACATTTTGCGGCAAAGGCTGTTGCACATAAGCTTTCTTTAAATAATAATTAATGGGATAGGCATATTTTAGTTTGGCATCTGCGCCCAACACCTTATTATATACTCTTATAGAATCCGACGTGATTTCAAGCTTAGCATAACCAAAGCCATCTTTGTTCATCATCAACGCACGCGTCATCAAGCCATCAATCATACCATCTACGTTATATCGCTTCCAAGTGTGATAATGGCCGTTGATATGAGTGATGGTGGCATATTTCTTCAACACAGCCACATAATCGTCGCAGTTGTCAAGGTCGGGATTCAAGGGATAATGGCAAAAGCTCAGGAATCGCTTGCCCTCTGTCATGCGCTGAGCAAGATTCTCATCAAGCCAAATCAAATCTTCTTGCTTAACATGACCGTCACCCATCTTCATATAAGGGCCGCAATTGACTCCGGCAATCACCAAATCGTCAATCTCAAAAATGAAACGGTCAGCCCCCCAAAGGTCAACAAAAGTCTTGCAGGCACTCTGGCTCCAATTGTTCTCATGGTTGCCCGGCACCACATAAAACGGTTTCACAATTCCATCAAGAATCTTCTTCAGGCTTGTCAGCTGCTCATCACTACCCTCATTAGTCAAGTCGCCATTGAGAATCACCGCATCGGCATCACTGGCATTAATCTCGTCAACTGCCAGCTTTATCTGTTCCTCATTGGCATTGCCCGGTGTGACATGAACATCGGCAAGCACCGTCAACTTAATGGTTCTACCATAACTCGCGAACATCATCAACGACATCGCGACACACATACATAATCTAACGATTCTTTGCATAATATTGACATTTTTATTAACTGACCATAAAATTACAGCTACTTTTTGAATACCACAAGCCAAGTTAGGAAAAATTTTCCCGTTCACTCAATGCAAACAGCAAAAAACAGGAATGACAAAACTTGTAGCACACAGCCCCATCAAAACCACTGAAAACATTTCAATAGAAAACAGAAAACGCCCCACCCGTTATCACGTCCCTTTTTTTCGCAGTAAAGCCTACTTCACAAAGGTTTCCCATATACATTCATTCTTCAACCACCACCTCGAAGCAAAAAAAATCCCATATAACAATACTATCAGCGTGAATATCAGCGACGTTTTTGTAAAAGAACGCCCAAGTGTAATAATTAATAAGAAATATGTTTATTATATGCCTAATAGCATATAATTCCGTGCATTTTAGATAAAATATTTTTCGTATATTTGCATATAACATAAATCTGACTATATGTGCCATTATTTCAACAAACGTTTTTTCAAAAATGTATAAGTTATGGAAGATTACGACGATTTAGGTTCATACAATGGCGATGTTGAACACGATATGTGGGTTGACTACGACCATTACCAAAACACCGGCGAGCCTAATGTGTTCGACGAAGAAGATATTGATGAAATTTTTGACGATTTAGACGACTGAGGCTAAAACACGTCAATCTATGTTGAATTTTTTAACTACTACTAATATGATAAGACTACCATTCACTTTTACAAATGCTTTGGACAATCAAAAAGTCACAATTGATTTGTACGACGTTGCTTCATTAAGTTCAGGTTCTTCTTTTATGGACGAAGAAACCGGGGAAAATATAGAGCTTGAAAAAGAGTGTGTTATTATTTATATGAATAACGATTCTTTTTACATCGCAGATTTGCCACTTTCTACTGTTCTTTTTCTTTCAAAAGAATATTGGAGAGTTAAATCTAAAAAAGCAATAAAGGAACTATTCAAGACTTATTGATTGAGGCTTCCGGCTGTGCCGTCGGGCTTTCGTAAATCGTGCCTGTGGATTGTTAAAAAAACTCAGCTAATATGAAGATATTACATTGGAGGAAATATTATATAGACACGGTTTATTAAATTATTAATTTATTATGATATGGCAAGATTTATTTCTCTCTGTATTTTTTCTATGAGTAGTTGCCGAAGAAATGAAAGTTTTAGAATATAAAGATTTATAAGGGCGTTCCGGACCGCCGGCGGGCTTTGGCAGCATAGCCGTTGAGCCTGGTCTCAATCCTGACGGACTAACTTATCAGCTTGCCGCTTTGCTCGCAGAGAACCTTTAGCTCAACGAGCATAGCGAGTTAATCCCATAACGCATTGCCTCGGAGATGCCTCCGGGGCTTTTCTTTTGCGGCGGTGGAGTGAGCCAAAGTCGTGGGGTTTAGCGCCACCGCCGTCTTTCTGCAGGGTTTATCTCTCTCCTTTTTATTGTATAGCAGACGGAATATTTCTATAATAATTTGTAAATTTGTATTATGTTCGGTTTATAGCGAACTGATTTTTGGACTTGCCGGAAAGATGTAAACTGAGGAAAAGAATAATAGCCGCACTTTTCAATCATTCGGCAATACCAACGCCAAGACTGGCTTGGGCATTAGCAGCAAGGTGGTTTTAATGTTAACGAGTTATCATAGAATAGGTTGCAGATGGACAATACCAAAGACTTTTCAGATGGCTTTATCCGCATTTTTCCGCAGGATATTTCAAAGGAGTTTGTTCTCGATTTTAGGGAGCACGCCACGTTGTTGGTGCTTGAAAAAAATGAGGTCCTTCCCCGTGTGATAGCCGGAAGGCAAAAGATTTTTTATATTTTGTCGGGCAGCTGCATTAGATATATCATCAACTCGTCATGCGATGAGAGGGCTGTTATGTTCCACACTGAATCGTTTATGCCAATGATTGGCGACATGTACATTGATGATGATAAATCGGTTGTCGGTCATTGCATCCGAGCCAATGAAAAGACCTCGTTGCTATGCCTTGACCAAGAGTTTGGGCAGTCATGGGTGAGCCGTGACCCAGTTTTCGCATCGTTCATCTATTCCAACGCAATTCAATATCTTTCCTCCCTCAATCAATTTCAAAATCACCTCTTGGGATTGACCAGCACCGAGCTATATGATTGGCTTGTTGAGAAGTACCCATTCCTTTTCAAGCGTTTTCTCAGCAAGGATATTGCCAATTTTATGGGAGTTACGCCCGTATGGCTCAGCAACATCAAACGTAAAGCGCTAAAACACAACGCTAAAAAGGAGTGACACCTTCATTATTTAAATTAGTTTAAGAGCATATCCCCATAGATTCCCATATTTTTGCAGCATAAAATGATACGAAAATATGGAAAAGAATTTCAATGATTCATTCTTGATGCGCAATTGGTATAACATCAATGGCGTAGTGGGGTTGCTGACGTTGATAGCAGCCCTTGTATTCTGGCGCGATTTATCAACGCTGCGTTTGCTTGCAGTTTTGAATTTCGCTGTAATAAACCTTCATGTGTTTGAAGAATTTCGCTTGCCCGGCGGCTTCCCAAAATTTTGCAACACAATGTTTGCAATGAAAGACAGCCCTTGTCCCGACCGCTATCCGCTAAACCGCATGACAGCACTGCTCACCAATTGGATTAGTGCAATTGTCCTTTATGTGCCACCTATTATCTGGCCAAACGCCATTTGGTTCGGTTTTGCGCCAATTCTATTCGGTGGCGTTTCGCAACTTCTTATGCACGGCGTGTATAACAATATTTTGCTCAGAAGATGTTATAATGCGGGTCTTGCAGCTGTTCTTCTCGGTCATGTTCCCATTATGATTGCGTATATCATTTATGTCTATAATCATCAAATGGTATCTGTTTGGGATTGGGTGCTGGGTATTGCCATTATGGTTGTTTGGTATATTGTAGGGGTTCGCATCATCATTATGAAAGCCTGTATCAGCAAAAATTCGCCTTGGGTATTTAGTAAAGCAGAAATGGACAGGTTCAAAGCCCCACAATAAATTAATTCCGCATCTGGTGGGTCAAGCAGATACGGCATATTGTCCTCTGAAGTGGCTTGTTTCACATCCTGGCAAATGAGGTGCTACCCCACCTTTTGTCGCTAAAGTTGCTGAATGTTGTCCGATACGCTGTTTTGAGCAAGGCAGAAAAATATGGGCTGGCACCTATTGCAGGAGTCAGCCCTATTTCGTTTACTTGGTATTGCCCAATGATTAATAATACTGTCAGCTAAACACTGAAAACGATTTAAACAAAATCGTTGTTTTTATCAACGCAAGAGAGTATTATATCACAAATAATAGCTTATTTTGCATAACACAAACTATTCTATTGTCAATTGCATGCAGTATTCTGATGTTAAAATGATTGGTAATGAACATGTTCGATTTGCATTAATCAAACATGGGAGTAATCCTCTAATAGTATTTGGCATAAACCCAAGCACAGCTGATGCCAATAAACCTGATAACACCATGAACAGAGTTTTAGGGTTGGCAAACAGAAATGGCTATGATGGTTTTATTATGCTAAATATTTACCCTCTAAGGGCCACAGATTTCAACAAATTACCGAGCGAAATCAACCAAGCCCTGCATGATGAAAATATATCAACCATAAAACATGTTTTAAGTAACATCTCAAATCCTGATATTCTCCTTGCTTTTGGCAATCATATATTGGACAGAAAATATCTAAAAAGTTGCCTAAAGAATATTCTGACGGCTTTGAGACCTCTTGCACCGCATTATTATCAGCTTGGCGAACTAACAAGCAAATGCTGCCCAAGACATCCTCTTTATGTAGCTAACACAATCAACATTAAAGAGTGCAACATTGATATTCTCATAAAATAATCCCCCATCTAAAAACCAATCCATAACTATATAGCAAAATATATTTCGCGTGCAATCCAAATCACGTCCAAATCATGGGTGTCAGATTTCCAAATCTTTTCCAAATCTTTTCCAAATCTTTTTCGTTCATTCTGCTCAAAAAGTGTGTTGAAATGCATTAAACCCCATTTACGAAATTAGGCGGAAGCCCCTCTGTTTCAGGGGCATTCCGCCTAACTCGCTTATAATCAGTGTTCAGTCGTTATTCCTCAACTGCTGCCTGCGCCGCTGCAAGGCGTGCAATTGGCACACGATAAGGTGAGCAAGATGCATAGTCAAGACCAATCTTAGCACAGAATTTCACTGAAGATGGCTCGCCACCATGTTCACCGCAAATACCAGTGCGGAGGTTTGGACGTACGCTCTTACCTTTCTCAACGGCACCCTTGATGAGTTGGCCTACGCCATTTTGGTCAAGCACCTGGAATGGGTCAACTTTAAGAATCTTCTTTTCAAGGTAAACCGGCAAGAAGCTTGCGATGTCGTCGCGGCTGTAACCGAATGTCATCTGAGTCAAGTCGTTAGTACCAAATGAGAAGTACTCTGCTTCAGTAGCGATGCGGTCAGCGGTGAGAGCTGCACGTGGGATTTCAATCATTGTACCGATTTCAAATTCCACTTCGATGCCGTATTCAACAAACACTTCCTTAGCTACGCGCTGAATGATTTCCTTTTGTTGCTTGAGCTCATAGAGGATACCAATGAGAGGAACCATGATTTCTGGCATAGGATTCTTGCCTTCTTTCTTGAGTTCGCAAGCTGCGCTAAGGATAGCGCGGGTTTGCATAGCAGTGATTTCAGGGAATGTGATGCCCAAACGGCAACCGCGGTGACCCAACATTGGGTTGTTCTCAGCAAGAGAAGCTACGCGGCGTTGGATTGTAGCAACGTCAACACCCATTTCATCTGCCATGGTTTGTTGTCCTGCAATATCATGTGGTACGAATTCGTGCAACGGAGGATCGAGCAGACGGATGTTAACTGGGCAGCCATCCATAGCCTCAAGAATACCCTTGAAGTCAGCTTTTTGATAAGGCAACAATTTAGCAAGAGCTTTCTCACGACCTTCAACGGTGTCAGCAAGAATCATTTCGCGCATTGCGATGATTTTCTTGTCTTCAAAGAACATGTGCTCAGTACGAGTCAGACCAATACCCTTTGCACCGAAGTTGCGTGCAATTTGTGCATCGCGTGGAGTGTCGGCATTAGTGCGCACTTGCAGTTTGGTGTACTTGTCACAGAGGTCCATAAGTTCCTTAAAGTCGCCGCTCAGTTCAGCTGCCTTAGTAGCAACTTCGCCTGCATAAACTTGTCCGGTTGTACCGTTCAATGAGATGTAGTCACCTTCTTTATATACTACGCCGTCAATTTCAACAGTCTTGCTCTTGTAATCAACGTTGATGCCACCAGCACCTGATACACAACATTTACCCATACCGCGAGCAACCACAGCAGCGTGTGAGGTCATACCACCACGAGCAGTGAGAATACCTTCGGCAGAAGCCATACCAGCGAGGTCCTCAGGAGAAGTTTCAATACGCACCATGATTACCTTGTGGCCATCGGCGTGCCATGCTTGAGCATCGTCGGCGTGGAACACGATTTGTCCGCATGCTGCACCTGGAGAAGCTGGCAAACCTTGTGTGATAACCTTAGCATTCATCAAGGCTTTCTTGTCGAATACTGGGTGGAGCAGTTCGTCGAGTTTCTGAGGCTCGCAGCGCATGATAGCGGTCTTTTCGTCAATCATGCCTTCGTGCAACAGGTCAATGGCAATCTTAACCATTGCAGTACCTGTGCGCTTGCCGTTACGAGTTTGGAGGAACCAGAGTTTGCCTTCTTGAACGGTGAACTCCATGTCCTGCATGTCGTGATAGTGCTTTTCAAGCTTGTCTTGCAGGTCGTTGAGTTGTGCGTAGATATCAGGCATTGCTTCTTCCATAGAAGGATAGTTGGCTACACGCTCTTCTTCGCTGATGCCAGCACGCTCAGCCCAGCGTTGTGAACCAATCTTAGTGATTTGTTGTGGAGTACGAATACCAGCCACAACGTCCTCGCCTTGAGCATTTACCAGATACTCGCCATTGAAGAGGTTTTCACCATTACCGGCATCACGGCTGAAGCATACACCTGTAGCTGAAGTATCGCCCATGTTACCGAATACCATGGCCATAACCGAAACGGCAGTACCCCACTCATCAGGTATTCCTTCCATCTTACGATAGAGGATAGCGCGCTCGTTCATCCAGCTGCGGAACACGGCGCAGATGGCACCCCAAAGTTGTTCCATTGGATCGTTGGGGAAGTCCTTGCCTGTTTGTTCCTTGATAGCCTTCTTGAAACGAGCAACAAGTTCCTTGAGTTCGTCAACCGAAAGGTCTTTGTCGAGCTTAATGCCACGGATTTCTTTAACTTCTTCGATGATTGCTTCAAATGGGTCGATGTCTTCTTTGTTGACTGGCTTCATGCCAAGAACAACGTCGCCATACATCTGCACGAATCTGCGATATGAGTCGTACACGAAGTGTGGGTTGTTGGTCTTCTTAACCATACCTTCAGCCACTTCGTCGTTCAAACCAAGATTAAGGATTGTGTCCATCATACCTGGCATAGATGCACGGGCTCCCGAGCGAACTGACACAAGTAACGGATTCTCAACGCTGCCAAACTTGCAGTTCATCAAATCCTCAATGTGCTTAACTGATTGCTCAACTTCGCCCTCAAGACGCTTCACAATTTCATCTTGACCTACTCTGTAGTAGTCGTTACATACTTCGGTGGTGATAGTGAAACCTGGAGGCACAGGAACGCCAATCAGGTTCATTTCTGCAAGGTTTGCACCTTTACCACCTAACAAGTTTCTCATGTCGGCACGGCCTTCTGCTTTACCGTTACCGAAAGTATAAATACTTTTCATGCAAAAAAATTATATAATTTGGTGATTATTTGGTCTAAGTCCGGTTATATCTCTTATTTTATATTGGTTATCTATTTCCAAATATCTATTTGCAAAGATAATGAATAATTTCAGTAGTTTAACATTCTACTATATAAAAATGTGTGCTTTTTTTACAGCTTTTCTTCTCACGGGCTTAATAGGTGCGCCTGATTTGGTCGCATTTGTGCTGTTGCAATTGTGCAAATCAAGTTTAAGTAGTAATTTTGCAGCCAGATTAGGAATTAAATTATTCTCATATTAATCAATAATTTTTCAATGAGCAGAAAAAGAAAACAGCTTCCCACGCTTGAAGATATAGAAATATGTGACGTGGCCGCCGAGGGCAAAAGCATTGCTCGCGTCAACGACATGGTGGTGTTTGTGCCTTATGGAGCACCCGGCGACATTGTGGACATTAAGCTCGACAAGAAGAAGAAAACCTACGGCGAAGGCCACATTGTTGACATTAAGCAGCCAAGCAGCATCCGTTTGGAGCCGTTTTGCCAGCATTTTGGAGTGTGCGGCGGTTGCAAATGGCAGCATTTGCCTTACGACCACCAGCTGCAATACAAACGCCAGCAGGTGATTGACGCACTCACGCGCATTGCCAAAGTTGAAATTCCGCAGGTCAACCCTACGCTTGGCTCGGCAAACACCGTTTTTTATCGCAACAAGCTTGAATACACGTTCTCCAACAAGTGTTGGCTCAGATTTGAGGAGCTTAACTCGGGACAAGAATTTCCTGACCGTAATGCGCTGGGATTTCACATTCCGGGCGCTTTCGACAAGGTGCTCGACATAAAAAAATGTTGGTTACAAGAAGACATCTCAAACGAGATTCGCCTATTCCTGCGTGCCTATGCCATTGAAAAGAATTATTCGTTCTACGACTTGAAGGCGCAAAACGGCATAATGCGTACCATCATGATACGCACCACCAGCACTGGCGAGATTATGCTTATTGTGGTGTTTGGCGAAGACAACAGCGCAGCCATCAACGACGTGATGCAAGCCACTGCACAGCAGTTCCCTCAAATCACTTCGCTGCAATATGTGGTGAACCTAAAGGTGAACGACACCATTGCCGACCAGGAAATTGTGCTTTTCAAGGGCAGAGATTATGTTGAGGAAGAAATGGAAGGGCTGAAGTTCAGAATAGGGCCAAAATCGTTTTATCAAACCAATTCGCTGCAAGCGTATGAACTCTATAAGGTGGCACGCCGCATGGCTGGGCTCACCGGCAACGAACTTGTCTATGACCTTTACACCGGCACTGGCACCATTGCCAATTTCGTGTCGCGTCAGGCCAAGAAAGTGATTGGCATTGAATATGTGCCTGAGGCCATCAGCGATGCCAAGCTCAATTCGGCAGTGAACGGCATTGAAAACACCGAGTTCTACGCCGGCGACATGAAGGATATTCTCACCGACAGCTTTGTTGAAGCCAACGGACGCCCCGACGTGATGATTGTTGACCCGCCACGCGCCGGCATGCACGAAGATGTGGTTAAGGTAATTCTCAATGCCGAGCCACAGCGCATAGTGTATGTGAGCTGCAACCCTGCCACTCAGGCTCGCGACTTGGCGTTGCTCGACACCAAATATCGGGTCACTGAGGTGCAACCGGTTGACATGTTCCCTCACACTCATCACGTTGAAAACGTGGTGCAGCTTGAGCGAAGATATTGAGGTGAAGAAAGCCTGCAACACTTAGCCACAAGGGCAGGGGCGCATGGTCACCACCCCTACTCTTCTGCCCTTTGAGGCACCGTTTGGGCGCAGGCAAGTGAAGAATTATAGTAACGAGGGTCACCGGTGACGTTCTCGCCCACAAAGGGCGGCTTGGCGTAGGCATATTGCTCACAAGGTAATTCAATCTCAGCCATCACCAGGCCATTGAGATTGCCCTTAAACTCATCAACTTCCCAACGGTTTTGCTCATACCTCACTATATAGCGGTATTTTTCAATAATCGGTTTGAGGCACAAGTTGCTAAGCATGGCCCGAGCATCGTCACATGGGATTTCATATTCATATTCGCAGCGAGTGGCGCCACTGTTCTCGCCCTTCACTGTGATAAAGGCACGGTTGTCAATCACGCGCACACGCACAGTGCGCTGCTTTTGGGTGCTCAAATAACCCTGCATAATGTGATGACATTCCTCAGCCATGTCTTTATACGACTCACCGTTTACAAGATACTTATGTTCTATTTCAATAGCCATAGATTGGTTGTTTTTTGCATTACTTCGGTTTTTGAATACTTAATACGCATTATATCACACCAGTGATAGTAAATTATTAAGTACTTTTGCAAAAATATATTTTTGTGCACAAAAATGCAATAGACACCAGGAGAGAGATTTTTAGAAAAGTGAATATCATAGTAAAATTAGCCATTGCGCTCATAGCATTAGCCACAACAAGCTTCAATGCACAAGCGCAACGAGAAGTAAAGACTACATATATAAAAGGTGTTGTGGTTGACTCGCTCACCAACGAGCCTCTGTCCTACACCGCCGTGTTTCTCAAAGGCTCTGACCGCGGAACAATGACCGACGACAAAGGTCAGTTCTCAATTGCCACCAACGTGAACTTCATCAACGTGAGTTTCTCGCTGATGGGTTACAACAACAAAGAAGTGTTTGTGACCAAAGGCGAAGAAAACAACATTGAGGTGAAGCTTGTGCCAACAGGCGTTGCCCTGAGCGAACTGGTGGTAAGACCCAAGAAAGAGCGTTACAGCAAAAAGAACAATCCCGCCGTGGCTTTTGTTGAAAAAGTGATGGCAAAGAAAAAGCTCTACGACCCACGCAGCCACGAATACTACAACTTCAACAAATATTATAAAATGACCTGCGGGCTTAGCGGATTTAGGGACGACAAGGAAAGCTGGATTCTGAAGAAGTTCAAGTTTCTGCAAGAGTTTATGGACACAAGCGAAGTCTCAGGCAAGCGCATTCTGCCCATGTCAGTGAAAGAGCGCGTGTCAACCGAGCACTTCAGGCTACACCCCGAGTCGCACAAAGAATATATTCAAGGCGTGAAGCGTGCCGGAATCGACGAGATATTTGACGAAGAAAGTATTCAGCGCTTTCTTGAAGATGCGTTCCGCGAAATTAACATCTTTAGCAACGACATCACTTTCATGCAAAACCGCTTTGTTAGCCCATTGTCAAACATAGGCACAAACTTCTATAAATACTATCTCAACGACACCATAGTGATTGACGGCGTTAAATGCATCGACCTGAGTTTCACGCCTTTCAATCCGCAATCGTTTGGATTCAACGGCCGCATCTTTGTGGCTGCCAACGACACCTCAATGTTTGTGAAAAAAGTGAGCATGAACGTGCCAAAAGACATCAACCTGAACTACGTTGAGAAAATCTACATTGAACAGGATTATGAAAAAGCCCCCGACGGCACGCGACTGAAAACCCGCGACGACATGACGGTGGAATTTAAAATCATGCCTGCCACCCAAGAGCTTTACGCCCGTCGTCTGGCAATCTACTCCGACCACAACTTCAATGCACCCGCCGACATGAAGATTTTCTCAAAAGAAGGCTCTAAAATCACTGCCGCCGACGCCGGATACATGCCCGAGGAGTTTTGGAAAGACAACCGCAAAACACCCATCAAAAAAAGCGAAAGCTCAGTTAAGCAGATTTTGGCAAGGTTAAGGCAAGTGCCACTCTTTTACTGGGGCGAAAAAGTGGTGGTGACACTCGTTTCGGGCTACATTCCAACGTCGAAAGACAGCAAGTTTGACTTCGGTCCAATGAACACAAGCGTGAGCGGCAGCACCATTGAAGGGCTTAGGCTGAAAGTGGGCGGAATGACCACCGCCAACCTCTGCGACCACGTGTTTGCTCGCGGATATATGGCCTACGGTCTCGACGACAAGACGATGAAATATAGCGGACAGCTTGAATATTCGTTTAACAAGAAAAAGTATCACAACCTTGAGTTCCCCATTCACTCAGTGCGCATGCTGCACAAATATGACCTCGACCATCTGGGTCAGCACTACATGTACACCAACGACGACAACGTGTTTTTGGCACTCAAGCGCCTTCCCGACAAGGCCGTAACCTATAAACGCACCACCGAACTGGAGTATAAACTTGAAACAGCCAGTGGATTCTCAATCGCCACCGGCTTTAAATACGACATTCAAGAGGCAAGTAAATTCATGCCTTTTGTCAACGGCAACGGCGATAGCTTCTCAAATTATAAAGAAGCCTCGTTTAACATCACGTTACGTTATGCCCCGGGCGAAACATTCTATCAAACAAAATCTTACCGCATACCCATTAACCTCGATGCCCCGGTGTTCACCCTGTCACACACCTATGCGCCTAAAGGTTTCCTGGGCAGCATGTTCTGCATCAACAAGACTGAGATAGGCATACAGAAACGATTCTGGCTCTCGGCTTTTGGCTACACCGACATCATCCTCAAAGGCGGCAAGATATGGAGCAACGTTGCCTACCCCGACCTTCTGCTGCCCAACGCCAACCTGTCGTACACCATTCAACCGGAGTCATACTCGCTCATGAGCCCGCTGGAGTTTATGAACGACCAATATCTCTCATGGGACATCACCTATTGGGCCAACGGCACCATCTTCAATAGGTTACCGCTCATAAAATACCTGAAACTGCGCGAGGCATTCTCGTTCAGGGGACTTTATGGCAAGCTCAAAGATTCAAACAACCCCATCAACAACCCCAACCTGTTTGAATTTCCTCAGCTCAACAACTGCGCGCCCATGGACAAGAC
>JBJECY010000057.1:0-11289 GCA_051871515.1 Muribaculaceae bacterium
GTCGCCCAAGGCGATTCGGCAAGTCGCTTCTTGTGTCAACTCTCCAAGCCTACTTTGAAGGAAAGGAAGAGCTTTTCAAGGGAACATATATTGAAACCGTTGAGAAAGATTGGACTGAATATCCGGTGCTGAAATTCAGCTTGGCATCGGCAAAGCATAAGGATGTGCCTCAACTTCAACGTTTTCTCGGCAACATGCTCGAAAGGGAAGAACAAAAATGGGGCATCAATTCTCCAAAGCAAGACCCCAACGACCGTTTGCAGGACCTTATTTTGACAGCTCACCAACAGACTGGCAAAAAGGTGGTTGTGCTCATCGATGAGTACGACTCTCCGCTACTTGATGTTTCGCATCAGAGCAAGCTGTTAGACGAGATGCGTCAGGTGATGCGTAATTTCTATTCGCCGCTGAAGGACTGCGACCCATACTTGAAGTTTGTGTTCATCACCGGCATCACCAAGTTCTCGCAACTTAGCATTTTTAGTGAGCTGAACAACCTCAGAAACATAAGCATGTTGCCTGAGTATGCTGCAATTTGCGGAATTACTAAGGAAGAGATGTTGACGCAGATGTCAGACTATATCGATGCGTTTGCTCGCGCGCTTGAAATTACCACCGAGGAAGCCATTAAAGAGCTTCAACATCAATACGACGGCTATCATTTCACATGGCCTTCGCCCGATATTTTCAACCCGTTCAGCCTGCTCAACGCCTTCTTAGACAAGATGCTAAATAGTTATTGGTTTGAGAGCGGTACACCAACTTTCCTGATTGAGAAACTGAAGGAATTTAAAGTGCTGCCGTCGATGCTTAAGCCAACTCGTTCAATGGCATCGGCGTTCGACGCGCCCACTGAGAGCATGACATCAATAATTCCTTTGCTGTATCAGTCGGGCTATTTCACCATCAAAGACTATGACCGCCGCAGCCGCGTTTACATCCTTGATATTCCGAATCAAGAGATTCGTATCGGCTTGATGGAGAGCCTGTTGCCCAACTATATTCAAATAGATACATACAAAGGCGTCACTATGGTTGCCGATATGTACATCGCGCTACTCAACGATGACCTCAACGAGATGCTGCGTTTGTTGCAAGCCTACCTATTGACCATTCCGCAATGCGATAACACTAATTATGAAGGCCATTATCAGCAATTGCTTTATGTGATATTCTCGCTTTTGGGACGTTACGTTGATGTGGAAGTGCGCACTGCCACCGGTCGCGTTGATATGGTTGTGAACTCCGGCAAGGCATTGTATCTTATTGAGTTGAAGCTCAATAAGTCAGCCGAGGCGGCTATGAATCAAATCAATCTCAAAGACTACCCCTCGCGATTCGCCCTCTGCGGCTTGCCAATTACCAAAATCGGCATCAACTTCAATGCCGAAAGCCACACCATTGAAGATTGGAAAATAGAGGGGTGATTCACAAACTTGCCACGAGCGTTTGTGCGTTATTTCTTCACCTTATCGGGGTTATGAGCGATGTAGTCCGCCCATGATTTCGCCCCTTTGGTCACGGTCGGTTTGCCGGTTTCGTAGAAATGGCAAAGCGCGGCGGCGAGTGCGTCGGTGGCGTCGAGGAAATCGGGCATCTCGTCTTTGCTGATGTTCAGAATCCGCCGTAACATCTCAGCCACTTGCTCTTTTGATGCAGCGCCATTACCTGTTATTGCCATTTTTATTTTGCGAGGTTCATACTCGGTGATGGGGATGTCGCGGGTGAGCGCCGCCGCCATAGCCACGCCTTGTGCTCTGCCCAGTTTGAGCATCGACTGCACGTTTTTGCCGAAGAAAGGTGCCTCAATCGCCATTTCATCGGGCAAATACTGTTTCACCAGACCGCTCACGCGCTCATAGATGCGGCGCAGGCGCATGTAGTGGTCGCTGAATTTGCTCAGTTCAATCACTCCCATAGCCACCAGTTGCGGATTCTTGCCGTTGATGCCAAGAATACCATACCCCATCACGTTGGTGCCGGGGTCTATGCCTATGATTACGCGGTTAAAATCCTTCACGCGTTCATCAACCGTTATGGGTTGTTCGTCTGGGGTCATTGAGGGAGTGAATATGATGTGTTAAATGTCGATTTTCTCCATCACGGTGCTGAATCCCAGCACGTTGTTGCCAAAAGTGCGCGTTAGCAGGGCGTTGAGCCTTTTGCCGGTGTTGCGTTGCCAAATCTCAAGCGAGTTGAGTGATTGAGCGCGGAACTGCAAGGCAAAGCTTGTGCCGCCGTCGCGTTCGCTGCCAATGATGCGCGTTAGTTGCGGCACCAGCAGCATGCGGTCGGCAGTGGCTTGTGGCACGTATTCGCTTCTGAGCCAAGCAATAAACTCAGGAATCGTTTCGTTGGCGACGTGATATGTGGTGTTGAAGATTACCATAATGAAATGAAGTTGTTGTTAGGGCAATATACCTTATTATATATAACGTGGTTGGTGAGAGCTTATTGCGCCTCATAAATGGCTATTGTCGGCGGCGGGCGTAGTCGGCCTGCTGGTCGTCGCCGATGGCACCGAGCAGGAAGTATCGGCTCTCGGGGTGAGAAATCACCAAACCGCAAGTGCTTGCCGCCGGATACATGGCACCGTTTTCGGTGAGGGCGATGCCAACATCGCTTAGCGGCATGAGCTTGTCAATTAAGAAAATCTCGCTCTGGTCGGGCAACGAGGGGTATCCCACAGCCGGGCGAATACCCTTGTAATAATGCCGGAGCAGATTCTTTGGGTTATCAAGCTCAGGGCTATCGAAGGTGTATCCCCAGATGCTGTTGCGGATGCGAGAATGAAGTATCTCGGTGGCGGCTTCAGCCAGACGGTCGCAAAGCGTTTGATAAAGAATCACCTGATAGTCCTCGCCGTCGCGCTTGCATTGCTCAATGAGTTGGGCAAGTTCGTTGCCGGCGGTCACGGCAAATGTGCCTATGTAATCTTGCATACCGCTTTCGCGCGGCGCGATATAGTCGCTCAGGGCGAGTGTGGTGCCGCTGTCGGTGTGCGTCTGTTGTCGCATGGTGGGTATGCGCACGGTGTTGTCAACCACTATGTCGTCGCCTTCGGCATTGGCTTGCCACATGCCGCAGATGGCTTGAATACTGTTGTTATGATAGCGCTCAAACTTGTCGAGGGCGCGGTTAGCTTCCTTAAACAGCTGCAATGCCTCGGCTGCCTTGGCGCTTTCGGTCGATGGCTTGGCGGCGAGCCAAGCGGCGCGGCAGCAGTCGCAGCCGTGAATGTTGGCGATGTCGGCGTAAGCGGCATCGAGCTTCCATGCGGCGAAGAATGCGCGCCAGTTGATGAGGCGGCGAGCCTCAGCCACGGTGATGGTGGGGCGGCTGATTCCCATAACTGCCGGCTGATGAGGGTGATACTCAAACTTAGCCCGGCGCGAGCGAGCCTCGGCAAGGGAGTATAGGTTGCGTTTACGCTCGTAGCGCAGGCGCACCTCCTCTTGGCGCTGACGCCATTGGCAAGCGAAATCAGTGTCGGCGGCAATCGCTTTCTGTGCCACCGATACCATTGATGCGGCATCGCCGGTGTGCAACACCAATCCGTCGTATTCCGGAGCAATCACCACGGCGGTGTGCTCATCGTTGGTGGTGGCGCCGCCCACCATAAGCGGAATCTTCAGCCCGGCGGCTTGCATCATGGCTGCCACCTTGCGCATCTCCTCGAGCGACGGTGTGATGAGGCCGCTAAGGGCAACTATGTTGGCGTTCACCTCTTTAGCTTTGTTCACGATGTCCTCGCCCGGTACCATCACGCCCATGTCGGTCACTTCATATCCGTTGCAGCGGAGCACCACGGTGACAATGTTTTTGCCAATGTCGTGCACATCGCCCTTCACGGTGGCAATCACCACTCGTCCGGCGTTGCGGCGGGTGTCGCTGTTTAGCTGTTCGGCTTCGATGTGCGGATTGAGCCACGTTACGGCTTGCTTCATGGTGCGTGCGCTCTTCACCACCTGTGGCAAGAACATTTTGCCTTCGCCAAACAGCTTGCCCACATGGTTGATGCCCGACATCAACGGCCCGTCGATAACCGCAATTGCGCTGCCAAGCTGCTGAAACGCCTCTTGCAGCACCGGCTCAATGCCGTCGGCAATGCCGCGCACAATCATGCGCGAGAGACGTGTCACGGCATCAACCGTGGCGTCGTTGACGTCGTTGGCAGCCTGTTCCGACACTTTTTTGCCTTTCAGACCCTCAGCCAACGCTATCAGGGCGTCGGTGGCATCGTCGCGGCGGCACAGCAGCATGTCCTCAATGGCGGTGCGCAAGTCGGCAGGCACGTCGTCGTAGGGCAGAATGGTGCCCGCGTTCACGATGCCCATATCCATGCCTTTGCCTATGGCATGATAGAGAAACACCGAGTGCATGGCTTGGCGCACATAGTTGTTGCCGCGGAAGGCAAACGACAGGTTGCTGATGCCGCCGCTCACCTTGGCACCCGGCAGGTTTTGCTTTATCCATTCCACGGCAAGAATGAAGTCGAGCCCGTAGCGAGCATGCTCGCTGATGCCGGTTGCCACTGCCAGCACGTTAGGGTCGAAGATGATATCTTGCCTGTTGAACTGCACTTTGTTCACCAATATATCGTAAGCACGGCGGCAAACGGCAGTTTTCCGCTCAAGGGTGTCGGCTTGACCTTGTTCGTCGAACGCCATCACCACCACGGCGGCACCCATTTGCTTGATGAAGCGTGCGTGGTCAATAAACTCCTCCTCGCCGTTCTTCAGGCTTATGCTGTTAACAATGCATTTGCCTTGCACATTCTTCAGCGCAGCGGCAATCACATCCCAGTTCGACGAGTCAATCATGAGGGGCACTCGCGCCACGTCGGGCTCAGAGTTGAGCAGCCGCAGAAAGTGGCACATTTCCTCTTTGGCGTTGATGAGCGGAGCGTCCATGTTCACGTCAACCACCTGAGCGCCGTTCTCAACCTGCGTGCGTGCTATTGTCACAGCCTCGTCGTAGGCCTTTGCCTTAATCAAATCGAGGAATTTCTTGCTGCCCGCCACGTTGCACCGTTCGCCCACGTTCACAAAGTTATTTCCGGGGATGATGGCAAGCGGTTCAAGTCCGGCAAGCACCATCTTGCTTTCGCCGGGCTGCGCCACTCGGCTACGGTAGCTGCGCGAAGCGGCTTTCAGGGCGCGTATGTGGTTGGGCGTGGTGCCGCAGCAACCGCCAAGAATGTTCACGAGTCCGGCTTCGAGCATCGGTTTCACGTGCTCCACCATGGTCTCGGGAGTTTCGTCGTAAAGCCCCATGCTGTTAGGCAAGCCGGCGTTAGGGTAGATGCAGACCGGCAACTCCGTCAACGCTGACAGCTCCTCGGCCCATCGCAACATTCCGGCAGCACCAAAGCCGCAGTTCAGTCCCACGGTGAAAGCCTTAAAGTGCGCTATGCTGGCAAGCACTGCTTCCAGAGTCTGTCCGCTGAGTATGCGACCGCTCTCGGTGAGAGTGATTGACACCATCACCTCTATGTTGCTGCCAGTGGCTTGTTTATATTGTTCTATTGTCCACAAGATGGCTTTCAGGTTCATGGTGTCGAAGCTGGTTTCCACAATCAGCAAATCGGCTCCGCCATCAACGAGCCCGCGTATTTGTTGCTCGTAGGCTTGTGTGAACGTGTCCCAATCGACGCTGCGTGCGGCGGGGTCGTTCACGTCGGGCGACATCGACAGGCTGCGGTTCGACGGTCCTATGCTGCCAGCCACCCAGCGCCGGTCACCGGGATGCTGCTGCATCCATTGGTCGGTCACTTGCCGTGCCACCTGTGCGGCGGCTACCGATATGGCATAGGCATGCTCCTGCAGGCCATAGTCGGCAAGCGACAGGCCGTTGCAGTTAAACGAGTCGGTTTCAATAATGTCGGCACCGGCTTCAAGATAGGCATGATGTATGCCGGCAATCACGTCGGGGCGCGAGAGCGGCAGAATATCGTTGCATCCCTTCATGGTGCGCTCAGGCGCGGTGAGAGGTGCATAGTGATAGTCATCTTCTTGCAGATGCTGTTCTTGAATCATTGTGCCCAAGCCGCCATCAAGCATCACAATGCGCTGTTTCATGAGCTTTAGCAGTGCATGTGCCGGGCTGTTCAGTTGCTCATTAGTCATCTTTTTACCTTATTAACCGTTAATTAAGGGTGAGGTAATGGGGCAGTGCGCAAGCGATGAGCCTCATTAGCCGCCTTTTCTCGTGCAAAATTACACATTATTCCCAACACGCCAAAACCATAGGCATGCGATATTGATTTTGCCGATTGCCCAAAAATGATTAACTTGCAGTGTGAAAACCCTCAGGACAAACATTTAGAAACATCTATGAAAGGTATTATTATTAATGTGTTGATGCTGATGATGAACGTTGCGGCGGCTCAGGTGGGCGCATGCCGCCAGTTGCAGCCTTGCCGGGTGGGCGATTTGCGCGACGGCGACCTGCTGTTTTTTGCCCCTGAGCAGAGCAATGCCATCACCCAGGTCACTCAGGGCATCGACAGCGTGCCCATCGACCATGTTGCGATAGTTCACCTTGTGGGCAGTTGCGTTGTCACCATCGAGGCCACGCATCGTGGTGTGGTGGTGATGCCCATCGACAGCACTCGCATGCGTGCGCTGCAACGGCGTGAGGCGGTGATGGTGGCGCGCGTGAACGGCGATGTTGACGTGGCAGAGAGCATTGGCGGCGCGCTCAGGCATCTGAGCAAGCCCTATGATTTTTTCTTTGAGCCATCTGACAGCGCTATCTATTGCAGCGAACTGGTGCAGAAAGCCTATGTTGACACTGGCGGCAAGCCGGTTTTCAACACCATCGCCATGTCGTTTCACACGCCCGACGGCAAGATACTGCCGTATTGGACCGAGTATTATCGCCGAGCCGGCAAAACGGTGCCCGAGGGAGCTCCCGGCACCAATCCCGGGCAATTGTCACGCAGTCAGCGTGTAGTCATATTGGGCAGGTTGTGCTTCGGTACCGATTGAGCCACAGTCTGTTAGCGCTTGTGCCGCATTTGTGCGACGCCTGATTGCTTGAAAAAACCGTAAAAAAAGATTGATGTTTTGTTTTTAATTTGTACATTTGCACCAACGATACGAGTTATTATGATTATTTGTTGTTGATAATTAAGTTATATTAATATTTTTGCGTATCACTGCATAAATTCAAATATATAGATTTAGTTCTCGCACAAATCAAAGCCATGCCACAGGCACCACCTCCTGCCCAAGAGACGGCATCGGTTGGTTAGATGTTGGCGTTATGCAAGAGCGGCGTTGCTGTTACGCCTGTGCGTGCACACAGTTTGCTCTGCGCCACCTGACGGGCATGTTGCTGAGGTGAACATATAATCACATAACTTACTCGTGGATTAGATAAATTTAGGCTTTTTGCTGTTTACGATTTTTCTGCATCATATTATATGTTAACTACGATAAACCACCTTGTCTCTCTGCTTTCATCAACCGCGATAGCTACAACTGCTGTTGTGCTTACAATGGTGCACATTCCGCAGAAGGTGCGCTGGGAGCCTATTTCACGGGCGCGGTGGATTCTTGTGTTCACCTTTGGCATACTGGCGCTGTCAGGATTTTTCAAAATCGATGAGGAGACGCCCAAGATAATTAACATGGTGACCCTGTGTGTGGCATCATATCAGGCATTGCTTTTCACCCACACCGCCTCAATCATGCTCACCCAAAGCAATAAGAGCCGCATCACAATCTGGGCGTTTTGTTTCATCACGCTGTTCACCATACTGTTGGGTGTCACCAAGTTCATGATTCCCGCGCTCTACCCCTATGTGTTTCTGTTGGCGGCGGCGGCTTACTGCGGTCAGCTTGCTGTGCACACCATCGTGTTCAGGCATCATCTGAAAGCCACAGCCGAGAAACTCGAGGACTATTACGATGAGAACGTTGACTACCACCTGACCCCGATAAAGAAATTCTTTTATAGTGCTTTGGGCATAGGCATATTGGCTGCTATTGCGGCGTTTGCGCCCATCCACCCTTGGGGCTACAATGTTTTTGTGTTGGTTTACACGCTCTATTATATTTATGTGGTGGTGGCAATAATGAACTATTGCATCGACGGAGAGTTCTTCTTGATGCCCGAGGAGGACGTAATCTCCCGAGCCGAAGCATGTAAAAACTCGTTTCCCACGCCTGCCTTTGCCGAGGAATTTGCGGTTGATGGCGGTATTGAGTTTGACACCAAAGACCCCATGTATCACGCATTGGAGGAAGCCCTCAAAGCATGGGTGGCGAGAAAGGAGTTCGTCAAGGTGGATGTGAGCACCGACCAGGTTGCAGAACAGTTGAGTGTGACTCGCCAGCAGCTTGTCGGCTATTTCAAGACGGCGCACAACACCACGTTCCGTTCGTGGCGGCAGCAGCTTCGTTTGGAGTATGCCTTGTTCATCATTCGCAACTGCCCCAGCCAGCCCCTGACCCTGTTGCATGAGCAAGTAGGCTTTAACGACCGCAGCAATTTCCACAGCGCATTCCGCAAATACACAGGAATAACCCCACAAGAATATAAAGACAATTTAGAGTGATACCCCCCAAAAAAATCACACGCGTTGTCCGGTCACCACGCCACGTTATTTATCGTTCCCATGTAGGGGCGTATCGCAATACGCCCGAAACACGTGCCAAAATCACGTGCCAAAATCACCAGCATTGTCCGATTCCCATGTAGGGGCGTATAGCAATACGCCCGAAAATCACTCGCCCGAATCACCAACCACGCCACCAACGATGTCGGTCACATGTAGGGGCGTATCGCAATACGCCCGAAACACCAACCACGCCACATTCCACCCCAACACAAAACTGTGCAAAAAAACGGGCGTATTGCTATACGCCCCTACAACATGGCATCAAAATGCCACAAACCGCCGCCCACAAAATCCGCAATGCATTGGGAAACGGGCGTATTGCTATACGCCCCTACACATCGCATCACTTTTTTATTTGGTAACGATGTCACCCCACGCCGCGGTCGCCGGGCGTGTATCGCACCAAACCGCCAAAAATGTCACAAACACCCCCAAAAAAACACACACATCCGCGCGTGGGCGCATCAACGCGTCATGCGGTTATATGCTTCAAGCGCTTTTTCAAGTATCAGTATTGCGCGGCGCAAGTCGTCTTTACACAGCACATAGGCCAATCTCACCTGGTCGCGGCCAAGCTCGGGATTAGTGTAGAACCCTGCTGCCGGAGCCATCATGATGGTTTCGCCCACCGGAGTGCTGTGATTGGTGCTCGAGATATGCATTGTAGCGGTTTTATCGTCGCAATAGCGAAACTCCTCAAGGCACCAGGCGCAAAATCTTTCGGCGTCGTCAACCGGCAGCTTGGCAACGGTGTAGAACGCGCCCATAGGGATGGGAGTATAGCACCCGGGGATACGGTTAACGCCGTCAATCAGGCACTTACGTCGCTCGGTGTATTCCTCATACACTTCGCGCGAATACGCCTCGGTGCCCTCAATCGACGCTTCGGCAACCATCTGACCAATCAGCGGCGGGCTCAGCCGTGCTTGGCAGAATTTCATCACCGTCTCGCGCACGGCTTGGTTCTTGGTGATGAGTGCGCCGATGCGTATGCCGCACTCCGAGTAGCGCTTGCTCACCGAGTCAATGAGCACCACGTTTTGTTCTATTCCCTCAAGGTGCATTGCCGAGATATACGGCGAGCCGGTGTATATAAACTCGCGGTACACCTCGTCGCTAAACAGATAAAGGTTATATTTCTTCACCAGGTCGCGTATCTGGCGCATCTCCTTTTGCGTGTAGAGATAGCCGGTGGGGTTATTAGGGTTGCAAATCAGTATTGCCTTTGTGCGCTCGTTGATAAGCTCCTCAAACTTCTCCACTTTGGGCAGGCAAAAGCCCTCGTCGATGGTGGTTGCCACGGTGCGAATCACCGCCCCTGCCGAGATGGCAAAGCTCATATAGTTGGCATACGCCGGTTCAGGCACAATAATCTCGTCGCCCGGATTGAGGCAACTCATAAAGGCAAAAAGCACCGCTTCCGAGCCGCCGCTGGTGATGATAATCTCATCGGCATGCAGCTTTATCTGATAGCGGTCGTAGTAGCCCACAAGTGCTTCGCGCAGTGAGCGATAGCCCTGCGACGGGCTGTATTCAAGCGTGGTGCGGTCAATCGACTTCAGCACGTCGAGCGCTTTTTGCGGCGTCGGCAGGTCGGGCTGACCAATGTTCAACCTATAAATTTTCACGCCTTGGTCCTCGGCAGCATACGCAAGCGGAGCCAACTTGCGTATTGGCGACGCCGGCATCTCCATGCCGCGTTGCGATATCTGCAATCGTTTGTCAGTCATCTATAAACAATCTTTTTTTGCGATTTACAAGCTAAATCAACATTATGAATAATATACTGTGTATTTCGGCCGTTGGCACCCATTGGTGCTGCGGCATGGCAAACGCGGCACCATCAGCGCCACATTCCGCCCATCGCCGCACC
Source organism: Muribaculaceae bacterium (assembly GCA_051871515.1). Classification (GTDB taxonomy): domain Bacteria; phylum Bacteroidota; class Bacteroidia; order Bacteroidales; family Muribaculaceae; genus SFTJ01. Next base: position 10,503 of record JBJECY010000057.1, read on the forward strand.
CCCCGGAGCACAACGAAGATGCAATATTCGCAAATTTTCTTGAATAATGCAAGCAAACCGCCCACAAAATCACACCGCCACCACATCACCAAATGCCAACCCCCGTGTTATTTGTCGCCGTGGTTGTTTGTCGTTTCCATGTAGGGGCGTATCGCAATACGCCCGAGACATCCGCCCAAGCCATCCGCATTGACCGTTTCCATGTAGGGGCGTATAGCAATACGCCCGAAAACACCAGCCACGCCACCAACGATGCCGGTCACATGTAGGGGCGTATCGCAATACGCCCAAACCACCAACCATGCCGCACGCATTGTCCGTTTCCATGTAGGGGCGTATCGCAATACGCCCGAAACACACACGCCCAAACCGCCGCCGAAATCACCAACCACGCCACAAAACCGCCATCGCTGCGGTCGCCGGGCGTATTGCTATACGCCCCTACAGCGTGGCATCAAAACCATAAAAAATGACGCAAACGGGGCGCAAAAAACGGGCGTATCGCAATACGCCCGAAAACACCAACCACGCCATCCGCAATGGTATTTGTTGTGCCGCGCTGCGGTCGCCGGGCGTATTGCTATACGCCCCTACAACATGGCATCAAAAAAACAACACAACCCCCCCGCCACAAAAACCGCAATGCATTTGGAAACGGGCGTATTGCTATACGCCCACAAACATCCGCAATGCCACAAATATCCGGGCATCGGTCGCCATGCCGCGGTCGCAGGGCGTATTGCTATACACTACTGTCCACGGAAAATTTTAACAATTCAAATCCTCA
>JBJECY010000058.1:0-2307 GCA_051871515.1 Muribaculaceae bacterium
CCCCTGCGATGGAGAGTGGGCTTTGGCCGTTGCACTTCTTATTGGAATCTTTCTTGGTGCTTCAACAGCAATTTTTCGGGCTTAAATTTCGCTATGTGGGCGATTTTTATTATTTTTGTATGTTTTTTTGACCCCCAATGCCCTGATGCGATGTGCAAAGGTCTGCAAGATGCCTAAAAGCGGTGCTTGCGTGGGGTTCAGCGACAATCATTTATTTAAACAAGGAAACAAGAGATGACAGAAGAAAACGAAGAATTAGAAGGCCAACAAGGCGAGTATTCAGCGCATAATATACAAGTGCTTGAGGGACTCGAGGCTGTGCGCAAGCGTCCGGCGATGTACATCGGCGACACAAGCGTGAAAGGTCTGCACCACCTGGTGAGTGAGGTTGTTGATAACTCAATCGACGAAGCTCTTGCAGGGTTTGCATCGCGCATCGACGTCACCGTCACCGAGGATAACAGCATAAAAGTGGTTGACAACGGACGTGGTATTCCTGTTGACGAGCACGAGAAGCTGCATAAATCGGCTCTTGAGGTGGTGATGACTGTGCTCCATGCCGGTGGCAAATTCGATAAAGGTTCTTATAAAGTGTCGGGCGGTTTGCACGGCGTGGGTGTGTCATGCGTTAATGCGCTCAGCACCTATTTGCGTGCCGAGGTACGTCGCGAAGGTCAGATTTATATGCAAGAGTATTCACTTGGCAAGCCAACTTGCGAGGTGAAGGTGATTGGCACCACCGAGGACCACGGTACAACAATATTTTTCCACCCCGACCCCGATATCTTCACCGAAACGGTGTATGAATACAAGCGCTTGGCAATGCGCCTGCGCGACTTGGCTTTTTTGAATGCAGGCATTGAGCTGACACTCACCGACTTGCGCGAAACCGACGAACAAGGCAAACCGCGTTTTGAGCGATTCTACAGCGAAACCGGTCTTGACGAGTTTGTGCGATACATCGACTCGAGCAAAGAGCCGCTCATCAACGATGTGATTCACATCAGCACCGAGCGCCAAGGCATACCTGTGGAAGTGGCTATGACCTATAACACCACATTCAATGAAAATGTGTTCTCGTTTGTGAACAACATCAACACCATTGAGGGTGGTACGCACCTCACCGGCTTCCGCCGCGGTTTGGGTGGCACATTGCGTAAATATGCCGAAGACTCAAAGATGCTTGAAAAGGTGAAGGTGAAAATCGACCCCGACGACTTCCGCGAGGGCTTGACCGCCGTAATCTCGGTGAAAGTGCTTGAGCCGCAGTTTGAGGGTCAGACCAAGACAAAATTGGGCAATAAGGAAGTGATTGGTGCCGTGGAGGTTGCCATTCGCGAAGCCCTCTCGGTTTATCTTGAAGAGCATCCTAAGCAAGCCAAGACCATAGTGGAGAAGGTGATTCTTGCTGCCACAGCTCGTCACGCAGCCCAACAGGCACGCGAGCGCATCACCCGCAAGACTCCGTTGCTGGGCGGTGGTCTGCCTGGCAAGCTTGCCGATTGCTCGAGCCGCAACGCTGAGGACAGCGAGCTGTTCTTGGTTGAGGGTGACTCGGCAGGCGGTTCGGCTAAGCAAGGCCGTGACCGTGCGTTCCAAGCCATTCTTCCGTTGCGAGGCAAAATCCTCAACGTGGAAAAGGCTATGGACCACCGTGTGCTCGACAGCGAAGAGATTGTGAACATGTTTAAGGCTCTGGGTGTGACCATTGGTACAGAAAACGACCCTAAGGAGGCCAACCTGAGCAAACTGCGCTATCACAAAATCATCATCATGACCGATGCCGACGTCGATGGTGCTCACATTGGTACTCTGCTGATGACATTCTTCTTCCGCCGCATGCGTCCAATCATTGAAAACGGCTATCTCTATTTGGCTACGCCACCGTTGTATAAGCTCACAAAGGGTGCGCGTGAAGAATATTGCTGGGACGACCTGCAAAAACAGCGTTTCATTGACACCTACGGACAAGGTGATGAGAAGAACATCAAGATTCAGCGTTACAAAGGTTTGGGTGAGATGAACCCTGAGCAATTGTGGGAAACTACCATGGACCCTGAGAACCGCATTCTCAAGCAAGTGCAGATTGATGATGCTGCCGAGGCCGACCGCATCTTCTCAATGCTTATGGGCGAAGACGTGGAACCACGCCGCAAATTCATTGAGGACAATGCAACTTACGCCAACATCGACACCTGATGCGAAAAACGTATAGTTGCAAATAAAATACATAAGGCAGCCTTATTAGGCTGATACCTAATATAAATCTATTATTATACTAATAAAAAGATAGTTATATAGAGGTTT
>JBJECY010000059.1:0-10849 GCA_051871515.1 Muribaculaceae bacterium
TTGTTGCTCAGGTACTTAAAAACAAATACTAATAACTAAGTTGCGGAATTAAGGACAATGAAAAATTACAATAAAAACGAGATGCGAAACAAGATGGTGTTAATCATGATTATGATGCTGCTGTCAGTGCAGCCTATGCTGGCACAAGACAACATGCATGGGTCATGGCTACCCCACGAGAATGAGGGCGCGTATCAAGGCAACCCGTTGGTGAAACGGTTTATGGCAGGACTGCATGGCAGTTTTAGGCCAATGGTGTGCCGCTACGATGGGGCGGTGCTGCGTAAGAGCCTCCCTTTCAGCCAATCGGCAATGCAATTGCCTGAAGCCACTTGGAAGTGCCACGTGGAGGCCGATGAAATTGCCAAAGGTGTGCTCGACGTGACAGTTGACTATACTTTGGAGCATGGCACGATGGATGAAACCGGAGTGGCTCTCGCTTTTGATTTCTCGGCATGGAGCCGCGATAACTATTTGCTATTGCCAGCCTATGTGTATAACGGAAACCGCTTTCATGTTGAAACCGAAGGCTATTGTGCCCCTTTCCCAACTTCGTATTATCACAATGCACAGGCACCATTGCTTTTCTCCAACTCGCCAAGGCTGTCGGAGGATGTGGCTCCGGGCAAGATAGAGGGCCTTACTGGCAACATGGCAACCCCGGCTCTTTGCTTTTATTCGCCTGCTCACAAGCAGGGGTGCATTATCCTGTTTGAACAGCGCAGCCGGTTTGGCAACTATGGCGTGATAGTAGAGGAAAACGACAAGCAGAACCGTGCAACGATGGTGATTAGCGCTCCGGGAGTGAGAGAGTTAGCGGCAGGTTTCGGCTCGTTTGCGCCAAGCGGCGATTCGGCAGCAGTGTGGAAGGGCGGCGACTCGCTTCGCATGCATGTGCGCATCTATCGCTTTGGGGCAAAAGGCATACCTGACCTCCTGAACAAGTTTATGGATGTGAGAAAAGAGTTGACCGGAGAAAACGAGCCTCGCAATCTATGCCCGTTTAGCTATATCACAGAACTCACAACACAATATAAGAACAAAGAAAGGTGGCTCGACAAAGGCGACAATGGAGCTTATTACCGTATGGAAAACAGCTCAGATGGATATCAAGTGGGGTGGGTAGGAGGCCTCATGGGAACCTATGGGCTGTTGGCGATTGACGACCCCATGTCGCGCAGCCGTGTGATGAGCACCTTTGACTACGTGCTTAATCGCATGTGCAGTGAAAGCGGATATCTCTATGGCACATATAAAAAAGACCAGGTGGTTAGCGACCGCGACGGGATTCCGGGAGCGGCGCTGGTGCGCAAGAATGCCGATGCTCTTTTCTTTATGATTAAGCACTTTATGTTGTTAGAACGTCAGGGCTACGGCCATTTGGTAAGGCCACAATGGAAGAAAGCCGCCTATGGGGTGGCTCGCGCCTTTGTGAATACTTGGGAGAAATATGGCGAATTGGGCAACTATGTGGATGTGCGCACTGGCGACATCATCATTCATCACACCACATCAGGAGCCATTGCCCCGGCAGGGTTGGTTTTGGCGTCGATGTATTTTGATGACGACGAACTGCTGACTGTTGCCAAAGAGATTGCTGCCTATTACTATAAGGAATATGTGGCCGGGCTGGGACTAACCTGCGCCCATTCGGGCGACATCTTGCAGGATGCCGATGCCGACTCGGCTTACGGGTTGGTGGAATCGATGATGGCTCTCTATGAGGCGACTAACGACAAGGCGTGGTTATCAAAGGCACAGACCACAGCGCAGTTGGCAGCCACATGGACACTGTCATACGACTATTATTTTCCGCCGACATCCACATTAGGCAAGCTGGGCGCGCATGCAGCGGGTGCTATATGGGCAAGCGTGCAAAACAAACACGCTGCGCCGGGTATATGCACCAGTTCGGGCGACTACCTTTTTAAGCTGTATCGTGCCACCGGACAGCAGCGTTATGCCGATTTGCTGCGCGACATTGAGCATGCCCACGCCGAGGTGATGGAAACACCCGGGCGCGTGACCACTGGCATGGGACCGGGCTCCTCGATGGAGCGTATTCAAACCAGTGATGCCGAAGGCAAAGGCTTAGAAGGTTTTATCTATAAGACGTCAGACGGTTGGACCGAGGATTGCGGTATGCTAATGGCGTTGGAAATACCGGGCATCTATGTGCAGACCAACCGCAATGTTCACTATGTGTTTGACCATTTGCAAGTGCAGGTTATGCGCCCCAAGGGCAAAGGGGTGGTGCTAAGAATCACCAATCCCACCCGCTTTGATGCCGTTACCACAATCTTCGCCGAGACGGCTGAACAAGCCCGCAAGCCGATGGGTTACACTGCTTTCATGTCGTGGCAGAAAGTGGCAGTTAAGGCAGGGCAGACGGTGGAACTGACCGTGGGTAAGTGATGGCACTATCGCTGTCATCTTCACCCCGAAAGCTCCAGAGCCATTGCCATCTGCTTTGTGGGCTAAATGAGATTTTGACGTAAAAACCAAAATATCCTAAAAGGGTTGGCTCCTGCAAATGGAATCAACCCTGATTTTTTTCAGGGGGTGTGATTATCTAATAGATAGCTTGCCGCGGGGCGAGTGTGCACACTGAAAAAGGTGAAGCTTTTGGCGTTTATGCGCCTTTAGCTTCACCTTCATCGGTTGAGATTAATCAACTAAATATAAATCCTTATTTACCTTAACCTATATTATTGGTGCTGAAGACCAAACGGGTTTTTAATGTCAATGCGTGCGCTTTGGCACAAGCGCACACGGTGCGTAGTTGTTAGGCGGCAAGAAGATTACATGTCATCGTCACCTGAACCGCCGGCAAAGTCATCGCCCCAATTGGTGTTGCGTTGCCTTTGTTGCGACGTACCCCAGTTGTTGTTGCGACGCTGTGAGCTTTCGCGATTTGGCTGTGCGCCGCCGCCCATAGCAGGCATGCTGGTGAGGCGCCACAGCAGCATCAGCTGTTGCACGTTGAGCGATTCTTTGAGGTTATTGAGCATTTGCTTTCTGGCAGCAAGTTCCACTATCTGGCTGTCGATGCCGTCGTTGATGGTAGCGAGGGCTTCGTCGGCATTGGTTGGACGAGTGGCGTGGTTCTTAAATTGCTTGGTGCGAGTGGCAAGCACAATGTTGTTGTAGTTGCAATATTCTTTGTCGAACGGAGCTTCTTGTTCGGCAGTGAGTTGCAACTGTTGTTTAATGGCTGCTGTGCGCTCGGCTTGCAGCTGGGTGATTTGTTCTTCGGTGAGAGGTTTGCGCTCTTTGCGGCCTTCTTGTTGCTGAGCCTGCACTGCCATTAGGCTGGCGGTGAGAGCTATCACTAAAGTAAATATTATCCGTTTCATGATTGATGTAGGGATTTTTTAAGGGTTTTTGTGTTTATATTTTTATAACAAATCAGAGTCAGAGAAAGTTTTGCCTGTGTTAATGGCTTCTGTGAGTGGAGGCAGGAGGTTATTCCTGTTTGCGTGATTTGTCGCGGTTGCTGTGCCGTTTCATAATCTGGAACTGTATTTTCCGCTCGGCATCTTCAAATCGCAATAGTTGCTCGGCAGTGAGCACTTTTGCGAACTTTGAGTAGTAGCGTTTTTGCAGTTTCAGAATGTCGCTCTTCATGTTGATGCGTTCGTTCACCACTTTCTCGGCTTGTGCTACGGTTGCTTTGGGCATGTTATGCTCTTTGGCGCGGTAGTTATCAAAGATGTTGCTCATCTCGTTGTTGTAGGCGCGATAGATAGGAGTGAAGCTGTTTGTCTGAGCCTCGGTGAGGTTAAGCTCTTGCTGCACCATCTTCATCTTAGCTATGAAGAAACGTTCTTTTTGCTCATTGTTGCGCTTGCGTGACTGGGCGTTCAGCGGCGTTGTGCTTGTCGCTGTCACCAAAGCAATCATTATGATAAATATAATATTCTTCATCACTATGTTGTGGTTTTAATTAAGTTATTGTAATGCAAAAATAAAAAATATTTTTCTTGTTTCTCTCCTTTTTGTGCCGAGAATGAGAAGGGTGGTGTGACGCAGTGCCCGGTGGTGATTATTGGTAAATGTCGGGCATGGCGTTTAGGGTGTAATACACTTCGCTTTCCACTGCATCGTCGCCCATTTGGTTGAGCACTTCGGCCACCGACTCGCTGTTGATGATGGTCTCATAGACCGATGGCTCGTGTTTCGTCATCTGTATGGTTGCTGTTACGGCAAGCACCAGTGCGGCAGCTGCCGAGGTGATAAAGGCGATGCGGCGCGGCAGCGATACGCGGTTGTTGCTTCGTGCACCGTTTATGGTGTTGGTTGATATTTGGCTGCACAACGCGTCGATTTGTTGGTCGGTCTCGCGATATGGCATTCGTTTGCCTATTTTTTCAAAATCTATCATAACATATTATCAGTTAAAGTCTTTTTTATCTTGTTCACGGCAAAGTGATAGTTGGTTTTGAGCGTATTCACGTTTTTGCCGGTGATTTTAGCAATTTCCTCATAGGAGAGTTCGTCGTAGTATCGCATGTTGAATGCGATGCGTTGTTGGGTGGGCAGTTGCAGCACTGCTTTCTGGAAAGCCACTTCGGCCGAGTCGGCATCGAGGTCGGTTTCGCCTTCGAGCTTTTCTGAGAGCGTTTCGCCCAGGGCGTCAACGCTCTGAAAGATGTGGGTTTGCTTTCTGAGCACCCTCAAAGCCTCGTTGGTGGCTATGCGATACACCCAAGTGCCCAACGAGCTTTTCTCATTGAAACTGTCAATGGAGTTGAAAATGCAGATAGCGGTTTCTTGCAGAGCATCCTCGGCATCATCATGAGCCACTACTATGCGGCGTATGTGCCAATATAGCTTCCGGCCATATTGCTTCATGAATGTGGCAAATGCTCTGTTGCGTTGGGCGGGGTCTTTGAGCATTGCCACCAGTGCTTCGTTATGTATCTGTTCTTCAGCCATTGTATCAATTTCATCTATTTGATAGATTTTTAGGGCGAAAGTTAAAAAACTGCTGATAATTTTTTTACCGCTCAACAGTGTTTTTCTTGTGCAAGGCTAAGGAATAATGCAGGCAGCCCCTGCCCGTGAATAATCAACGGGGGCTGCCTGCGTATGCTTGTTGGCGCAGCTGTGCGCCTGTTTCTCCGGTATTTGTCTTTGACGCGTGCTTAAATTGAGAGTGTGCGCAACGTCTTTAACAAGCCGCGGTCAATGGGCTTGTCATATTTGATGGCTTTGAAGAATGGCACATACACAATCTCGTCGTTGTGCACGCCAATCATCACGTTGCGTTGGTCTTCCATAAGAGCGTCGATGGCTGCTGCGCCCATGCGCGATGCCAGAATACGGTCGGTGGCTGTTGGCGAGCCGCCGCGTTGCAGGTGCCCCAGTATTGACACACGCACGTCGTATTGCGGATATTCGTTCTTCACACGTTCAGCCATGCCCATTGCGCCGCCGGTGATGGGGCTTTCGGCAACAAGCACAATTGATGAGTTCTTGCTCTTGCGGAATCCGTTCTCAATGAGCTCGGCCAACTGGTCAACCTCGGTTGATATTTCAGGGATGATGGCAGCCTCGCAGCCCGATGCTATGGCGCCGTTGAGTGCCAAGAAACCGGCGTCGCGGCCCATTACTTCAATAAAGAAGAGGCGCTCGTGGCTGGTGGCGGTGTCGCGGATTTTGTCAACACATTCCATGATGGTGTTGAGCGCGGTGTCATAGCCTATGGTCATGTCGGTGCCATAGAGGTCGTTGTCGATGGTGCCGGGCAGACCCACAATGGGGAAGTTATATTCAGTGGCAAACACTCTTGCACCGGTGAGCGAGCCGTCGCCGCCTATCACCACCAGGGCGTCAATGCCTTGTTTCACCAGGTTGTCGTAGGCTTGCTTGCGGCCTTCAGGAGTTTGGAACTCCTTGCAACGGGCTGTCTTAAGGATGGTTCCGCCCATTTGGATGATGTTCGACACGTTTTGTGTCTTAAACTCCACTATCTCGTCTGTTAACATGCCTTTGTAGCCGCGGTATATACCTTTCACCTTGAATCCGTTGAAAATGGCGGCTCGTGTCACTGCTCTGATGGCGGCATTCATGCCAGGTGCGTCACCTCCCGAGGTAAGTACACCAATTGTGTTGATTTTCGACATATTTAATCCCTCTTTTATCGGTTTATAAGTATGTGCAAATATAGCAATTTTTTATTGTCGGGCAATTGTTTAGGTGTTTTTTTGTGCTCCTATGGGCACAAAAATGTGCGTCATGGTTTCTTGCCCACATAGATTGAGCAGGTGCCAAAAGTCATGGCTATGGCTTGGCACTGCACAAAGCCGGCTTTCTGCATGATGCTGAGCATGGCTTTTCCTTGCGGCACGGCGGCTATGCTCTCGGGCAGATAGCTGTAAGCGCGTTTGTCGCGCGACTTGGTGCGCCCAATGAATGGGATGACGTGGCGCGTGTAGATGTCGTAGAACCACTTTATGACTTTGTTGGTGGGTGTTGACAGCTCAACCACGCAGATTGTGCCACCGCTTGCAAGCACGCGGAACATCTCGTTGTAGCCTTGTTCAAGGTGCTCAAAGTTGCGCACGCCGTATGCCACCGTTACGGCTTGGAACTCGCCCTCGGCAAAGGGCAAGTTGAGGCAGTCGGCTTGCTGCATCGTGATGATGTGGCTAAGCCCTTGTTGCTCCACTTTGCGCCGCCCAATCTCAAGCATGCCGTTGCTCAGGTCAATGCCCACAATCTTGCTCGGCTTGATGTGCTTGCACAATTGCAGGGCAAGGTCGCCAGTGCCTGTTGCCACGTCGAGCAGCGTGTCGGGGTGCCCGGCAGCCACCAGCTTCACTGCTTTGCGTCGCCACAGCTTGTCAATGCCCATGGTCATGCAGCGGTTCATGAAGTCGTAGGCAGGTGCTATTGAGTCGAACATCTGTTTCACCTGTCGGGTTTTGCTTTCCCGGTCGTTGTAAGGGGTTATTTTCTCGGCCTTGTATTCCATGTGTGTGGTGTGGGTGCTCTTGAAATGATTGTTGAGAAAAAGGCGCTCGCTTGGCCCTGGTGGGGATGATGCTGCCAAGTGAAGCGCCTTTGTGATGATGTGTTATGCCGTTATTTGCGCGATGCCAGATAGGCAGCCACGTTCTTCTCGATGCGTGCTGCAATGTCGTCGCATTGAGCAAGTTCAAATTTCTCGCCCACAATGTGCTCATAAAGCTCAATGTAGCGTTCCGACACGCTTTGGCAATATTCGTTGGTCATCTCGGGCACTTGTTGTCCGGCTTTGCCCATGAAGTTGTGGTCAATGAGCCATTGGCGCACAAACTCTTTTGAGAGTTGCTTTTGAGGCTCGCCGGCGGCAAAACGCTCGTCGTAGCCATCGGCATAGAAGTAGCGCGAGCTGTCGGGGGTGTGGATTTCGTCAATCAGAATCACCTTGCCGTCGCGTTTGCCAAATTCATATTTTGTGTCAACCAGAATCAGGCCTTTGCTGGCAGCTATTTCTGTGCCGCGGGCAAAGAGTGCGCGAGTGTAGCGCTCCATGGTTTCATAGTCTTCTTTGCTCACAATGCCTTGTGCAATGATTTCTTCTTTCGAGATGTTCTCGTCGTGTCCGGCTTCGGCTTTGGTAGTTGGGGTGATGATAGGCTCGGGGAATTTTTGGTTTTCGCGCATTCCTTCAGGCAGCTTCACTCCGCAAATCTCGCGGCATCCGGCGGCATATTCGCGCCATGCGCTGCCGGTGAGATATCCGCGGATAATCATTTCCACGCGGAAGCCTTCGCATTTCAAGCCCACAGTAACCATAGGGTCGGGGGTGGCAAGTTTCCAGTTTGGCACTATGTCGGCGGTAGCGTCGAGAAATTTCGCGGCAATCTGGTTGAGCACCTGTCCTTTGCCTGGAATGCCTTTTGGCAAAATCACGTCGAATGCCGAGATGCGGTCGGTTGCAACCATCACCATAATGTCGTTGTTGATGTCATACACGTCGCGCACTTTGCCGTGATATACGCTCTGCTGACCCTCAAACTTAAAATCTGTGTTAGTTAATGTGTTAGCCATAATGCTTGTTTGTGAATGAATTATTGTTTATATGTGATGTTTTTTTATTGTTTCTGTTCGTTGTGCGCGGCATCGGTGTGGCGGGCTTTGGCTTCCGCGTCGTGCTTCTCGTAGGCTTCAACAATGCGTTGCACCAGATGGTGGCGCACAATGTCCTTTTTGCCAAATTCCACCCTGCCAATGCCTGGCACGCCTTGCAGCACTTGCAGGGCTTGTATAAGTCCTGACACTGTTGTGCGCGGCAGGTCAATCTGGGTGACGTCGCCGGTGATAATCATCTTTGAGCCCATGCCCAAGCGCGTGAGGAACATCTTAATCTGATGCGTGGTGGTGTTTTGTGCCTCGTCGAGCACAATCACGGCATCGTTGAGCGTGCGTCCGCGCATAAATGCCAGCGGCGCTATCTGTATCACGTTGCCTTCCATATATTCCTTTAGCTTGGCGGCAGGAATCATATCTTCAAGGGCATCGTAGAGTGGTTGCAGATAGGGGTCAATCTTGTCCTTCATGTCACCGGGCAAGAATCCCAGTTTCTCGCCGGCTTCAACGGCGGGGCGAGAGAGTATAATCTTGCGCACCTCTTTGTTCTTGAGAGCCCTCACAGCCAAGGCAATGGCAACGTAGGTCTTACCTGTGCCGGCGGGGCCAAGGGCAAAGGTGAGGTCGTTTTCCTGAAATGTTTTCACCAGCAGTTGTTGATTGGGGGTGCGGCCTGAGATGGGCTTGCCGTTGACGCCGTAGATGATGGCTTCGTCAACCTTCAGCTCCTTGGGCGGAGCGCCCTTTATCACGTCAATTATCACGTCTTCAGTGAGTTTGTTGTATCGGGCGCAATACTCTTCAAGCTTTTTCACCTTTTGCTCAAAGGTGGCTGTCTCTTGCTCGTCGCCAATCACCTTAATCACACTGCCGCGTGCCGCCATGCGCAGTTTGGGAAACAAATTGCGTATGAGCTGTATGTTGCAATTGTTCACTCCGTAGAAAATCACGGGGTCAACGTTGTCAATGATTATTATGCGTTCAATCATGCCACAAAATTAATAATAATTTTGCTTGCGTAGGTCATTTGGTGCAAATAAATGTGCCAATGGGTGCAACAAAGCTTGTCGCATGGATGTTCAGGCGGCTTCGTTGTTGCCCATAAGTAAGCGATAGAGGTTGCATCCCACAAAATTGCCCACCACAATGCTCACGTAGAGCAGTGCCACTTGCGCGGCGTTTTCTGCAAGAAAGGGCAGAGGTGCGGTGAGGTAATAAAAGGCATCGGCAATGCTGTGGGGGAATCCGCACACAATGAATAGAGGTACGCCAAAAAGCAACGGCAGGAATTTGGCTTGTCGGCCCCATTTCACTGCTGTAGTCATGATGAATCCGCAGCCCACGGCAAGCACTCCGCATTGCCACCATCCGGTGCTAAGCCGCGATTCAACTATGTGCTGCGCGGTTTCCTGCAACGGCATTGGCGACACGCGCGCCATCATTGCCACCAACAGGCAGCCCACAATGTTGAGCGCAAGCGTCAGGCACAGGTTGCCAAACTCGCCTTTCTCAAAAAAACCGGCAGTGCCGGTGTAGAGCTTCAGCTTGTAGTGTACCACGGCAAGGAGTCCAAAGGCAAAGGTCACGGCGCCGGTGATGCCGCCCACGGCAAGGTATCCAAAGCCGGCTATGCCAATGCATACGCCTGCAAGCACCATCGACGATGCTTTTGTGAGTGTCTCATTCATTTGTTATCAATGTCTTTTTTGAGGTTGGTAAATGTTGATAAATCAGTATTGTTGGCTTTTTGCGTTGTTTGCTTGTGCAAAGATAGCTTAAACTTTTGCATTTGGCAAATGCCCGATGGTGACGATAAGCCGCAAAATAGCTATATTTGCACCTGCAAAAGCTGCGGCTTTTGTGTGAATAGTTGAATCAAATATATGTGGAAATGATAAAGAAATTATTGAAAAGACTGGTTATAGTGTTTTTTGCCTCGTCGATAGGGGCAGTTTTGCTTGGCAGATTTCTGCCCATCTATTACACTCCGCTCATGTTCATCAGGCTTGTTGAACAATGCGGCAATGGCGATGAGATGAAGCTGAGCCACAAGTGGGTGCCCATTGAGGAGATTTCGTGCAATATGCCTCGCGCCGTGATGGCAAGCGAGGATAATCTGTTTTTGCAGCATAATGGCTTTGATTATGAGCAGATTAAGCTTGCTGCCAAAGAGGCTGCCGAAGGCGGTAGGAAGCGCGGCGCCAGCACCATAAGCCAACAAACCGCCAAAAACGTGTTTCTTTGGAACGGTCATAGCTGGGTGCGCAAGGGACTTGAAGCCTATTTCACGGTGCTCATTGAGGTGCTGTGGAGCAAAGAACGCATTATGGAAGTGTATCTCAACAGCATAGAAATGGGCAAAGGCATCTACGGTGTTGAGGCTGTGGCTCAGGAACATTTTGGCAAACATGCTTCGCAGCTCACCAAACGCGAGAGTGCCCTTATAGCCGCTTCGTTGCCCTCTCCGCTCACGCGCAATTCGGGCTCTCCAAGCAAATATATGCGCAAGCGCAGCCGCCAAATAATGCGCCTCATGGGTTTGATTGAAGACCCCAAGATGGGCTGCGAAGTGCGGTAGTCCATCCCCCCCTCCAGAAAAAGAAAATTGTTGCAATTTTCCTGTAGTTTTTGAGCTTTATTTTGCGCAGATTGCATAATTATTATTTGTCAGCGAGGAGAATGTTTCGTAATTTTGCAGACACTGCCACTAACTTAACAATGTTAACACAATGTTTATAGGCTTGGTGTCAGGCTATGTTTTGATGCTACA
>JBJECY010000060.1:0-2242 GCA_051871515.1 Muribaculaceae bacterium
AAGGATGAATGCTTGGCAGAAACGCATAATCTCGGCATCGCTCTTGCCGCGAGGGCTGAAGTCAGAACCGCCTTTACCGCCGCCCATAGGCAGGGTAGTGAGGGCATTCTTGAATGTTTGCTCAAATCCGAGGAATTTCAATATTGAAAGGTTAACTGATGCGTGGAAGCGAATACCACCTTTGTACGGGCCAATGGCGTTGTTGAATTGCACGCGATAGCCAAGGTTGGTTTGGATTTCGCCTTTGTCGTCAACCCATGACACGCGGAATGTGAAGATGCGGTCGGGCTCAACCATTCGTTCAATGATTCTTGCCTTTTCAAATTCGGGATGTTCGTTATAAACATCTTGCACTGATAAAAGGACTTCTCTCACGGCTTGAAGATATTCTTTCTCGCCAGGGTGCTTAGCTTCGAGGTCGCTAAGGATTTTGTTTACGTTCATGATACTGATATTTGTAATAAGTCGTTAAGTTCAGTTGTAGTATGTTTAGTTTTTTCATTGCAAATATATAGCATATTTGCTTAATAGGAGTATTTTTTATGATAATAATTTTTTAAATCTCTGCAAAACTTTGTTAAAACCATAACAAAGTGTTAGGCCAAACAATTGTCATCGCCGTCGCACGGGGTGAAATTTTGGCGTTACAGCATTCTCAACGTGCTGTAGTGTGAAGTTGCCTGGAGTGCCGGCAATGAAGATATAATCAATTTGCATTGACAGCTGTGGCAGCTTGTACATGCGCAAATAGCTTTTGCCGGCGTTGATGAGGTTGCGTATTTTAGCTTGGGTGATGGATATTGTGGGGTCAACATCGTATGAACTGCGTGTTTTCACCTCAACAAACACCACAAAGCCGTCTTTTTGCACCACCAAGTCGAGCTCAAGTTTGCCACATCGCCAGTTTGATTCCCTGATGGTGTAGCCTTTGCGTATGAAAAACTCTTTTGCGGCTTGTTCGCCGGCTTTTCCTAATTCGTTGTGAAATGCCATGTATATTATAAAAGGTGATAAGCAACTATAATTAATAATTATGTGGTGTTATCCACACGACAAAGATAGTGTTTTTGCAATCACATTGTGTGTGAGTGGCACATTTTTTTGAAATTTTTGATGTGATGCAGCAATTTGGCATGTGATTTGCTAAGTTACTTGTTGCATTGCTATTTTGCATTAGCAATTAGTTATAACTACAATATATGGGAAGATATTTTAAAGAATTTGACTGCGAAACAGAGGATACACCACATATTATGCCAATATTTACTGAAATAAAGGCGAAAGCCACCGAAGACGAAATACAGCAAGTTGACACTCACAACATGCCAATACTTGCATTGCGCAATATGGTTCTGTTCCCGGGCATCACTATGCCTGTGGCAATAGGGCGCGCTCAATCGATGGCGCTTGTCAATTGGGCGCATGACACAAATGCGTTGATTGGTGTGGTGTGCCAACGTGAGGCATCGACCGAATCCCCCGACCAAGCTGACTTGTATGAGGTGGGTGTGGTTGCTGAGATATTGAAGGTGCTTGAATTGCCTGATAATACCACTAACGTGATATTACGAGGCCTTGACCTGTTTCATCTCGACGCCATTATAGCCAAGCAGCCGTTTTTGCGTGGTGATGTGACCCTCATTGAGGAGCGCGGTCCTGCCGATAACGACAGGGAGTTTGAGGCATTGGTTTTGTCAATAAAAGATATCACGCTTGAAATGTTGAAGAAGATGGGCGAGGGCGGACGTGAGATGACGTTTGCCATTAAACACATTGAGGATGCCGCCTATTTGGTCAACTTCTTGTGCTGCAACACGCCTATTGAGCCTGATATGAAGCAGAAGATGCTTGAAGATACCGACGTGAAGAGCCGAGGATATATGCTTTACTCAACATTGTTTAAGCAAGCCCAACTTATTGACCTCAAGGAGTCGATACAGTCAAAGACGCGTGAAGACCTCACTCAGCAGCAACGTGAGCACTTCTTACAGCAGCAGATTCGTACTATCCAAGACGAATTGGGCAACACTGATGACGATGACGTGGAAGCATTGAGTGAGCGGGCATCGCTGAAAAAATGGGACAGCGACACCGAAGCTCAGTTCAATAAGGAGCTGAAGAAGCTCATGAGGCTTAATCCTCAAGTGCCTGATTACTCGGTGCAATATGCTTATCTCGACCAGCTGTTGAATCTTCCTTGGAATGAATATACCCATGACAGCTTCAACCTGAAAAAGGTGGA
>JBJECY010000061.1:0-10623 GCA_051871515.1 Muribaculaceae bacterium
CTTTGCTTTCTCTATGATAGCAGGTGCTGTCACCTATAATGTGCCATTGCTTAGCTTCCCCATAGGTGGCAATATTGGATATTATCTCAACACAGTGCTCATTAATTACACCAATTACATTGGTATGGCACTTGTGAACATAGTGATTGCCATGATTTGGGTATTTGTGTTCTACAACAGCCTGAGAACCATATATACTTATACTCGCGACGTGCTTAAAAAGACTCGCCGCACAAGAAATGTGCCCGAAAATGACAACACTGCTGATGACCGTGTTGAGGATGAGCTATCAACTTTCATGGGTGACCGCAGCGAAAACGGGACCGGCGACAAGAAAACTCATGAAGAACAAGGCATCAATGATGTGCCTATGAATATATCAACACATGTGATTGAGCCAACAAATCTTGTTGAAGAAGAACAGGGTAATGACCCAGAGCCAGCTGCGCCTGCCGAGGATAAGCAAAACAATAAGATGCAGGTTGATAATGACTTTGTGATTAACGAAGCCGCAGAAATTGAAAAGGCCGATGTTACGCAGCAAGAAGCTTACGACCCAACTAAGGAATTACCAAATTATAAGTTCCCTACAATTGATTTGCTGAAAGATTACGGCGACTCATCAGTAAGCATTGATGTGAAGGAACAGGAGGAAAACAAAGAACTCATCACTCGCACCTTGCTTAACTACGGCATTGAAATAAACAGCATTGAAGTGACCGTGGGTCCAACAATCACTCTGTTTGAGATTGTGCCAAAAGAAGGCGTGAGAATACAGAAGATAAAGTCGCTTGAAGACGACATTGCATTGAGCCTTGCAGCAAAAGGTATTCGCATTATTGCGCCTGTGCCCGGAAAAGGCACGGTGGGCATTGAGGTTGCCAACCGCGAGCCACAAATAGTGTCGATGCGTTCGGTGATGGAGTCGCGAGCTTTTCAGACCTCGAGAGCTGCGTTGCCAATTGCCCTTGGTGTTACGGTGAGCAACGAGGTGGTTGTGGCTGACCTTGCCAAGTCGCCTCACTTGCTTGTTGCTGGTGCCACTGGTCAAGGAAAGTCGGTGGGCTTGAACTCAATAATCACATCATTGCTTTATAAGAAGCATCCAACTGAGTTGAAGTTTGTGCTGATTGACCCCAAGTGCGTGGAGTTTAGCTTGTATTCGCTGCTTGAACATCATTATTTGGCAAAGCTGCCTGATGAAGACAAGGCAATCATCACCGAGCCTAAAAAGGTGGTGCCAACCCTCAATTCGCTTGTGACCGAGATGGAAGACCGTTATCATCTGCTTGAGATGGCTCGTGAACGCAACATCAAGGATTATAACGCGCGTTTTGTGAATCATCAGCTCAATCCCAACAAAGGCCATCGTTACATGCCGTATATTGTGGTGGTGATTGATGAGTTTGGAGACTTGATTGCTCAACTAAACAAAGATATTGAGGTGCCATTGGTTAGACTGGCGCAAAAGGCTCGTGCCATTGGTATTCATCTGATATTGGCTACTCAACGCCCCGATGCCAAGACCATTACCAGTCAAATCAAGGCCAACTTCCCAAGCCGCATTGCGTTCCGTGTGTCGCAGATGCAAGATAGCCGCACCATCATTGACTGCTCAGGAGCACAGCGCTTGATTGGTAAGGGTGATATGCTTTATTTGGGTGATGGCGATATCACTCGCGTGCAATGTGAGTTTATTGACACGCCTGAGGTGACACGCTTGTGCGAATTTATTGCTGACCAGGTGGGCTTTAAAGAGGCTTATGCGTTGCCAGAACCTATTGAAACCGAAGTTGAAGGCGGCGTAAGCGGCGACGGCGGCAGCCGAAACTCTTTTGAACGTGACCCTCTATTTGAAGATGCCGTTCTGTTTATTGCTGCTAACGATGTGGCTTCAACATCATCGCTTCAGCGCCATTACAACATCGGCTACAACCGCGCCGGTCGCATAATGGACCAAATGGAGGCAGCCGGAATAGTTGGTCCGTCGCAAGGCGGCAAACCACGCAAAGTGCTTATGACACCTTCTGAGATTGACATGTTTTTAGGCAAATAAAAACCAAAAAAGAGAAGAATCAAAATATGATAAGAATAATAATTCTGTGGATACTGTCGATGTTTGCATTCTGGGGTGTACATGCTCAGAGTGCAACTGACGTTCTCAATAAGGTGATAGCTGCGTATAAGATTTCGGGTGGCATAAGTGCAAATTATGTGGTGACCTCGTCGCAAGGCAGCGCAAGCGGAAAAATTGAGATGCAGGGCAACAAGTTTCGCATCACATCGCCCGAGTTGATGTGCTGGTATAACGGCACCACCCAATGGGCTTATTCGGCAGCGACAGGTGAGGTGAATATTACAACGCCCACAGTTGAAGAGATGCAGATGAGTAATCCCTATGTGGCGTTGACATCAATGAAGCAGAAGTGTCATATTTACCGTGCGTTTACTCAGGTGAGTGGTTTTTACACCATAAAGCTGGTGCCTAAACTGAAGTCGTCGGGCATAAAGCAGATATTGCTATATGTGGTGAACGGCTCTGACAATATCAGTAAGGCCTATTTTGAGATGAGCGACGGAAACAGTTATACCACCAAAATAACCAATTACAAAAATGTGAAACTGAGTGACTCGGTGTTTACATTCGATAAAAAGAGTGTTCCGGCAGGAACTGAGGTGGTTGACTTGAGGTGAGAAGAAATATAAAAACAGATAAAATATAAAGCAATAATGGAAACAACAAAGTGTTTGATAATAGGTTCGGGTCCGGCTGGCTACACTGCAGCCATCTATGCATCGCGTGCCAATATAGATAATGTGCTGATTGAGGGAATACAACCCGGCGGTCAGTTGACAACTACCACAGAAATTGAGAATTTCCCTGGTTTCCCTGATGGCGTTGAAGGGTTCGACTTGATGGAGAACATGAAAGCTCAGGCGGTGAAATTCGGTTCAAAGGTGCGAAACGGTGAGGTAACAAAGATTGACCTGAAGCAACGCCCCTTTGTGGCAACAATTGATGATGAATATCAGATTGCAGCACAAACGGTGATAATAGCTACTGGAGCTTCGGCAAAGTATTTGGGCATACCTGATGAAAAGAAGTATGCCGGCATGGGTGTATCGGCATGTGCCACATGCGATGGCTTTTTCTATCGCAAGAAAGTGGTTGCCGTGGTAGGCGGCGGCGATACGGCATGTGAAGAGGCAAGCTATTTGAGCAATATTGCTTCTAAAGTATATATGATTGTTCGCAAGGACTATCTCAGAGCCTCGCAGATAATGCAAAAACGTGTGGCAGAGAAAGAAAATATTGAGATTTTGTTTAACTGCAACACCGTTGGACTCTTTGGCGAGAATGGCGTTGAAGGTGCACACCTGGTTAAGTTTAAGGGCACTGACAAAGAAGAAATGCTCGATATCAACATTGACGGATTCTTCCTTGCCATTGGACACCGCCCCAACACTGCTTTCCTTGATGGTCAGATTGACGTTGATGCCAACGGCTACATTGATTTGAAGGGTAAGACCACAGCAACCAATGTGCCTGGTGTGTTTGCTGCCGGCGACGTTGCCGACCCAATGTATCGTCAAGCCGTGTCGGCAGCCGGCATGGGTTGCCATGCTGCACTCGATGTGCAAGCTTATTTGATTGAGAAAGGTGAATTATAATTGCTTATGGAAGACGATTTAAAACAATGCCTTGAGGTGCTGAAACGCGGCGGATTGATTTTGTATCCCACCGACACTATATGGGGTATAGGCTGTGATGCCACCAATGAAGACGCCGTGAAACGCATTTATGAGCTTAAACGCCGCAGCGACAACAAAGCCATGTTGGTGCTGATTGACGCTATGGACCACATTGACCATTATGTGGTTGATGTGCCCGAGATGGCTTATGAATTGATGGATGTGGCAGTGGAACCGCTCACCATCATTTATGACGGAGCCTTTAACTTGGCGCGAAATCTGCTTGGCAACGATGACAGCGTGGGCATCAGAGTGTCGCACGAAAAATTCTCGCAAACACTTTGTGCAAGATTCCATAAGCCAATTGTTTCTACGTCGGCAAATATCAGCGGAACACCTTCTCCCAAGACCTTTGCCGATATTGACGAAGCAATAAAGCAAGGCGTTGATTATGTGGTGAATTATCGTCGCGACGATAAGAACCCGCAAAAATCGTCGAATATCATTAAGTTGAGCTGCGACGGAACATTCAAGATAATCAGGTAAAATACGTTAACTGGCAGATTGTGTAGTGATAAGTGAAAGTCAACAAAGAGCAAAGTATGTGATTGGCGATATATTGTCGTCAACGGTTGCTTGGTTGGCTTATACTTATATGCGATACACATTCAATCCGCAATTGATGCTTCAGCAGGGATATCGCTCCTTTAGCATGTATTTGCAGTCGCCTTTAGTGCTGCTTGGAATTGTGGTGTTTCCGTTGCTGATGATGTTTGTCTATTACCTGTCGGGCTATTACAATGAGGTTTTCAGAAAGTCGCGTGTGCAGGAGCTGTTCACCACCATTGTTTCAGTGGTAGTGAATTGCTTGCTCATCTTCTTCATTGCGTTGGTCAATGACATGGCCAACGACCGCATCTACAATTATGAGATGATATTGCTGCTGTTTGCAATGTTGTTTGTGCTGGTGTATGCTGTGCGTATTTGCATCACTACGCAGTCATCAAAGATGATAAAAAACCGATTGTGGCAGTTCAATACCATTGTGATAGGCACTGATGAAGAGGCTTTGCGATTGGGTAACAATCTCAACACCATGCCTCACAGCACTGGTAACCATGTGCTTGGCTATGTAGCCATTAATAATGACGACAAGCGTTGCACTCCGCCCGAAATAACCTACGAAATGCAGGATATTGGCGAAATATGCCGCAAGTATGATATCAAAGAATTGATAGTGTCGCTCAGTGGCAAGCCTAATAACGTGGTGCTTGAAATCATCAACCGTTTGTTTATTTTGAATCTGCCCATAAAAGTGACACCGTCGCTTGCCGACATTGTGCTGTCGAAAGTGAAGGTTGAACAATTGTCGGGCGAGCTGCTTTACGATGTGTCGGGGTGCAGCATGAGCGATTGCGCAATGAACATTAAGCGCATGGTTGACGTGATGGTTTCTGGCATGTGCCTTGTGGTGCTTTCGCCGTTGTATGTGTTGTTGGCATTGCTAATAAAGTTCGATTCAAAAGGTGAGATAGTATATAAGCAAGAGCGCATTGGCCGACACAATAAGCCGTTTAAGATTTATAAATTCAGGAGCATGGTTGCCAATGCCGAGAGTGACGCTGTTCCTCAACTCACATGTGACAATGATGCTCGCGTCACCAAGGTGGGCCGTTGGATGCGCAAATACCGCCTTGACGAGACGTTGCAGTTTTGGAATGTGCTCAAAGGCGATATGTCGCTTGTTGGGCCGCGCCCCGAGCGTGAATATTTCATACGTCAAATAATGGAGAGGGTGCCATATTATGCAATGCTGCATAAGGTGCGCCCCGGCATCACATCGCTTGGTATGGTGAAATATGGCTATGCCAAAGATGTTGACGAGATGATTGAGCGTTTGAAATATGATTTGCTCTATCTTGAGAACATGTCGCTGGTGAATGATTTTAAGATAATGATATATACGGTGTTAATAGTGATTAATGGCCGTGGAATATGATAAAGCAAAAGAGATGACAGAAGACAAATCAAAAGAAAAAGACAGCATAATGATGCGTTTTTTGCATTGGCGAGAACAGCATGTGCCTGAGAATCAGTGCGTGATAATATTGGCGTTGCTCACTGGTATTGCATCGGGACTTGCAGCAGTGCTGCTAAAGACGCTCATTGGCTCAATATCCACGATGCTCACGTCGCGGCTATCAATTTCAGAGGATAATTATCTGTATCTTGTTACGCCCATCATTGGCATCTTTATTGTGGGAGTGTATGTGCGATATGTGGTGAAGGACAACATCTCGCATGGTGTCACTCAGGTGCTTTATGCAATCTCGCAAAAGAAGAGCCGTCTCAAGTTTCACAACATGTACACCTCGGTGGTAGCGAGTTCGGTGACAATTGGATTTGGCGGTTCGGTTGGAGCTGAGGGCCCGATAGTATATACCGGTGCAGCAATAGGGTCTAATTTGGGCAGCGCGTTGCGATTGTCGCCAAAAACGCTTATGGTGCTTGTGGGGTGCGGTGCCGCTGCCGGTATTGCCGGCATCTTCAAGGCACCAATAGCCGGAGTGCTGTTCACGGTTGAGGTGTTGATGCTCGATTTGACAGCTGCATCGGTGATGCCGCTGATAGTGGCAGCTGTGGCAGGAGCAACGGTATCGTATGTGTACACCGGATATAATCTGGAATTCTTTTTCTCGCAAAGCGAACCGTTCTACACCTCGGGTATTCCTTTTGTGATTATGCTTGGTCTTTTTTGCGGATTCGTTTCGCTCTATTTCACCAGTGCAATGGGTTTGATGGAGAAGATGTTCAGCAAGTTGGGCAATCCGTGGCTAAAGTTTGCTGTTGGCTCGGTGATATTGAGTCTTCTCATATATTTGTTGCCGCCGCTCTACGGCGAAGGTTATGAGCCCATTAATATGTTGCTTAATGGTAATGTGTCAGAGATATTTGATAACAGTGCATTCTACAATCACCGTTTTGATGTGGTGTATATATGCATTTTCATTGCCATGATAATTATAGCCAAAGTGTTTGCCACCAGTGCCACAAACGGTGGCGGAGGCGTGGGCGGAACATTTGCCCCTTCGCTTTATGTTGGTTGCATGGCAGGCTTCTTTTTTGCTTATTTGATGAATCATCTTGGCATAATTGAAATACCGTTGAGCACAAAGAATTTTGCCCTTGCCGGTATGGCAGGCGTGATGGCAGGCGTTATGCATGCACCGCTTATGGCAATATTCTTGACAGCCGAGATGACAGGCGGATATGAGCTATTCTTGCCCCTTCTTATTGTGTCGGCAATCTCTTATGGCACTGTGAGGGTGTTCTCGCGTTACAGCATCTATACCAAGCGTCTTGCTCAGCGAGGAGAATTGCTCACTCACGAGAAAGACAAAACCGTGCTCACTTTGCTTAAGATTGACAATGTGATTGAAACCGACTTTAAAGTAGTGCACCCCGATATGGACCTCAAACAAATGGTGCAGGTGATTTCACAATCGCATCGCAATTTGTTCCCAGTGACTGATTCCGACGGTATGCTCAAAGGCATCGTGTTGCTCGACGATATTCGCAACATTATGTTCCGCACAGATTTGTACAAGAAAATGAAGGTGAACAAGTTTATGGCGATACCGCCAGCTAAGATTGAACTTGGCATGCCTATGGAAAATGTTATGAAAGTGTTCGACGATACCAATGCCTGGAATTTGCCGGTGGTTGATAACGGCCGATATGTGGGATTCGTTTCTAAGTCGAAGATTTTTAATAGTTACAGAAGTGTGCTAAAGCACTTCACCGATGATTGATTTACCGAAATAAGATAGAGTAAGTTATGGAGAAGAAAGAGTTAAGGATTGTGTTTTTTGGTACTCCCGAATTTGCAGTTGAGAGTCTTAACCGCTTGGTTGAGGGAGGTTATAATATAGTGGGCGTGGTGACAATGCCCGATAAGCTTGCCGGGCGTGGACACAAGGTGTTTCATAGCCCAGTGAAAGAATATGCATTGGCACATAACTTAAATTTGTTGCAGCCCACAAATCTTAAGGACGAACAATTTGTTGAGCAGCTGCGTGCGCTTAATGCCCATTTGCAAATTGTGATAGCATTCAGAATGTTGCCTGTGGTGGTGTGGAGCATGCCACCGATGGGTACTTTTAACCTGCACGCATCGTTGTTGCCTAAATATCGCGGTGCAGCGCCCATTAACTGGGCTGTGATGAACGGCGATACCGAAACCGGAGTGACAACATTCTTTTTGAAACATGAGATTGACACCGGCGATATTATTGACCAACGCAAAGTAGCCATTTCGCGCACCGATAATGTGGGCGATGTGTATGACCGCCTGATGCTTGTTGGCGCTGATATGGTGATTGAAACGGTTGAATCAATTATTGCAGGCACGGTGAAGACCATTCCACAAGATGAATTGTGCAACCAAGGCTTTGTTGTAACATCGGCACCAAAAATATTTAAAGATACATGCAAGATTGACTGGAACCGTAGTGCAGAGGCTGTTTATAATCACATTCGTGGGTTGTCGCCTTATCCTGCAGCTTGGACCGATATCAATAAGGACGATGTTACACATACCATAAAGGTGTATGAAACAAGTGAGCCTATTGAGATGCCTGGGTTGGCTCCCGGCGAGATGCGTTTCGATAGCAAACATCTGTATATAGGTTGCGCTGATGGTGCATTAGAAGTGCTTTCGATGCAATTGTCGGGCAAAAAACGTATGTCGGCACCTGATTTCATGCGCGGTTTTTCACTCGAGGGCTATAAGTGCATTTAATAGCCTTGATGTGATAAGGAAACCGACAAACATGAGTTAAAGTTTTACGTTAAGTAAAAAATAGATAAATTATTATAATTGTGATGGATATGTTGCGTAGTTATAGCAAGCCAATTGTCATATTGGCGTTGAGTGTTGTGTCGTTGCTGTTGTTTTTAGGAATGACTGAATTTTACAGCAAAGGAGAGCCACGAGAGGCAATCGTGGCAGTTACAATGCTCGATAGCGGCAATTGGGTGTTGCCCACCAATAATGGTGGTGACATGGCTTATAAACCGCCATTTTTTCATTGGTGTATAGCTGCCATCTCGAGTGCTGTTGGTGAGGTGAATGAGTACACATCGCGATTCCCATCAGCTGTTGCGCTGGTGCTTATGACTCTTGCAACATTTTGTTTCTATGCCAAACGCCGAGGCTGGTTGTTAGCTGCTGCCACGGCACTAATCTTGCTCACCAATTTTGAGGTACATCGCGCCGGTGTGGCTTGCCGAGTTGATATGGTGCTCACGGCTTGCATAGTTATTGCTATGTATTCTCTTTATCGTTGGTGCGAGCGCTCGTGCAAGGGATTTCCTGTGGTGGCGGTGTTGATGATGAGCGCAGCCGTGCTCACCAAAGGTCCAGTTGGAATGATATTGCCATGCTTGGTAACAGGCGTGTATATGCTTGTGCGCAAGCATGGATTTTGGCTCACGTTTGCACAGATGTGTTTGTTGGGCATTGCATCGCTTGTTTTGCCGTTATTATGGTATTATGCAGCATATAAACAGGGTGGTCAGGAATTTCTTGATTTAGTGATGGAAGAGAATTTTGGCCGTTTCATGGGCACTATGTCATACGAATCGCACGTTAATGCATGGCATTACAACGTGATAATGATATTGGGCGGCTTTGCTCCGTACACGTTATTGGCAGCAATTAGTCTGTGTTTTATTAAAGGCATAAAGATGCCAAAGTTGTCGGGTGCATGGCAGCGGTTCAGAACTTGGATAGATGAGATGGACAATGTGCGGCTGTTTTCACTGCTCGCTTGGGTGCTGGTGTTTGTGTTTTATTGCATACCCAAGAGCAAACGTGGCGTGTATTTGTTGCCGCTTTATCCGTTCATGTCATATTTTATGGCCGAATTGCTGCTCTATTTGGTTGAAAACAAGCGTAAAGCCGTGACCATATTCTGCAACTTGCTTTTTGGCGTTTATTCGTTGCTCTTTGTCTTGTTTGTGGTGCTGCGGTTCACAGATTTTGAAATGCTTGGTTCGGCTTCTGAACAGTTATATCTCACGGCGTTGCGTACTGCACCCCTTGGGTTTGTGCAATGGCTGTTGATGGTTTTACCCATTGCTTTGTTTGTGTTCCGCAAGCGTGCAATAGGGACTTTCGGCAGTCTGCGTTATCTCATGGCACCGGCTCTTGTGTTTGTAATTTTCATGGCAACCGACTCGTCGTATCAGCCCATTGTGCTTAATGCCAAAGCCAATCGTGAAAGCACCGACAAAATCATAAGTATGGTGCCGCAAGGTCCCATCTACTCATATCTCAGCGAAGATATGTTGCGGTTTTTTGTGATTAATTTCTATTCGGGCAACAGGGTGCTTCTTTTTGAAAACGAGAAACCTAATGAGGGACATCTACTATTGATAGAAAAAGATGCTCAGCAATTCATTGCCAAGCATCCACAATATGAGTTTAAGCTATTGTATAGTAGCGATAGAAAAGGGTGTGATGTGCGTGATTACGTGCAACTCTATGAGTTCACTTGTCAGCATCAATAGTGGTTTCTTCAACAAAATATCTTGGACGGCTTTTCACTTCGCGATAGATTTTGCCAATGTATTCGCCAATGATGCCAAGGCAGGTGAGAATGGCGCCGCCAATAAACCATAGCGAAAGCATGAGCGAGGTCCAGCCCTCAATAACCGAGTTGCTGATGTATCGCCACAAGCCGTAGATGATGAGCGCAGCCGAGATAATCATGAAAATGATTCCCAACATGGTGATGAGCCTAAGAGGTTTCACTGAGAATGATGTGATGCCGTCGAAGGCAAAGTTTATCATCTTTTTCAGTGGATATTTCGATTCTCCGGCAAGACGCTCTTTGCGGTCGTAGTAAACGCAAGTATAGGGATAAC
>JBJECY010000062.1:0-10483 GCA_051871515.1 Muribaculaceae bacterium
CATTTTATCGGTCGCCGGGCGTATGCTATACGCCCCTACGGCGTTGGGTGGATAAATCAACAAAAAGCGGATGGATATTGCTATCCATCCGCTGTGTGCCTTTACGCACAATTAATATAAACTGTAAACGTATTCTTCTTCGGTTGTCTTACTTAGCTTCGGCTTGTGCCTTGGCGCGAGCAAGATACTTATCAACGTCAACATTGTAGTTGGCACCAAAAGTAGGGAACTTGTCCTTAATGGTTTGGTAAACCTCAGCCTCTTTGTCATATTGCTTTTGTTCGCGATAGATGACAGCCTTCTTAGCCATGAAGAGTGGGGTGTAAAGCTCGTTGTTGTTGCTCATTGAGATAGCCTTGTCATAAGCCGAGAGAGCTTCAGAGAGCTTGTCGAGGTTCACATAGCAGTCGCCAAGGAGTGCTTGAAAAGCTGGACCAACAATTGTGCCTTCGCCAGAGTAATCCTTGATGTATTTAACGGCTTCTTCAAAGTTGCCTTTTTGATAAAGCAAAATGGCGGCGTTGAGTGCAGCGCGCTCACCGTTTTTGTTGCCATATTTGTTGGCCACGGCTTGATATTGAGCAAGAGCCACCGAGTCTTGACCCAATGCCAATTGCATATCGGCTTTGCACACCTCTATGCGCGAGCTTTCTTCGCGTGGTTGTTGATAGAGGTATTTATATCCGAAGATGATTGCGGCTATCACCAGAATTGCTACTGCTGCATAGCCTATTACTTTCTTGTTGTTTTCAACTTTTTGCTCCAACGACGAGAGATTAGCATTGAGCTCGTCGATTGATGTACGGGTTTGGTTAGCTTTTTCTTTTGCCATTTCTTGTATGTTATTCTTTTTTATTTTGCTTGTTTATTGATGGTTGGTTTCAACAAGTTGCAAAATTAATGCATAATCTCAAATTGTGAAAACAATTTAACCACTTTTTTGCTTATAAGGGGGCAAATAAGGGTAAAAATGGGGTTAGCGGACGTGTGTTGCCGGGCTTATTGAGCCAAAAGTGGTTGGCGTTGAGTGCCTCACCTGATTCTCACTTCAATGCCGTCGGGGCTAAGCATATCAACAAGAGAGCCTACCGGAGTATCGGAGTAATGGTAGGGGAACAGCACGCGAGGCTTGATGGTGCGAGCGGCTTGGGCGCACTGCTCAATGGTCATGGTGTAAGGCTGATTCACCGGCAGGAAAGCCACGTCGATGTTGCCCAGATTGCCCATTTCGCTTATAGGCTCGGTGTCGCCTGCCACATATATGCGCAGATTGTCAATTTGCAGCAGATATCCGTTGCCGTTACCGCGTTTGTGGTATTTGGTGTGTGAGGGGGTGGTGTTGTAGGCAGCGGTGGCGGTGATTGTGATGCCGTGGCTCTGGGTTGTCTGTCCGTTGCGCAGCACGGTGGCATTGGGCAGTTTCTTGGCAGCGGCGGCATTGGCAATCACTTGCGTGCCGCTGTGGCTCAGCTGCGCTATGGCTTGCGCATCAAGGTGGTCGGGGTGTTCATGTGTCACCAGCATCAAGTCGGCTTGGGGATATAGGCTATAGTCGGTGGGCTTCACGGCTTGTGCCACGGGGTCGATGTGGATGGTGCAGCGTTTGTCCACCTCAATCATCAGCGAGGCATGTTTGATGTGTGAGATGGTCACTTGGCTGCCTTTATCGGTGGTGAAAACGTCGGTGGTTGGCTGGTTGGCGGCAAAAGCATTGAGCTTGGCTTGATAATAGTTGCGCACGTCGTCCCAGTGATAATAAGGCTTTATGTCGCTATCGACAGGCAGAGTGGCCTCTTGCTCGTTGAGCAACACCTTCATAATCACGTCGCTGCTGCCGGGTTTGTGATAGAACACCCACTGGATGTTGCAGCCCATGGGGAAGATGTTGTAGTTTTGCCACACGTTGTGAAGGTCGTCATAAGGCACATTGCGTGCGCCGGCGTTGTTAAGCTCCATAAGGCAAGCCAAAGGCAGCAGGCACGACTCGTGGCCAAAGCGCAATGTGGCTTGCGGCTCGCCCAGCTCCACCTGCTTCTGTGCGGTGGTGAGGAACTGTTGCAGCAGTGGCGCTTGATGAAATGGCGCGCGGAAGTTGCTGACGCTGCTGTTGCCGCTGTAAGCATACCACCATGTGTTCACCCTACGCCACAGGTTCATCACGTCGGCTTCGCTAAAGAGGTCGTAGAATTGCACGTCGGTGTAATGGCTTTGCTGGTTGCTGGCTACGTCCCACAGGTCAATCATCAGTTGCTTGCCGTTGATGCTGTCAGCAGCAAATTTCTGGTCGGTGAAAAGGCGCTTGTTCATCTCGGTTGGGTCAACCAAGGCAATCACATAATCTTCCATAGGTTGTTTTTTGGCATCGAACACCTTTTTGATGTCGGGGTTGCTGCCGCAGCAATAATACATATCGGCATTGCTGGCATCCTCGTTGATGCGCAATTGCGGATTGAGAGCCCGCAGCTGCTGCAACTCACTGCTCATTGAGAGGATGCACCGCACTACCACCGACGAACGAGCGTTGACGCGGGCGTTGCCGGCAAACACTTGCGGAAAGTTCTCATACATGCGGCGCGCAATGGCTCGGTGCTGGTCCCAGCCCTTGTCGGTGAGTTCGCCAAGACGATTGTGCGAGTCGTTGAGGATGGTGCGCAGTTGTTGCAACACCTCTTTGCCGCGCGGCGTGAGCTTGCCGTTGCGCTCGCCAATGGTGAGTTGGTCAACCGGCAACTGATATTGCTTAGGGTCGATGAGCCAACGGCTGCCGTGACGGCCGTAGTGGTTGATGTGAAACGGCTCATAGCCGGCAGGCGGCGGCGTGAGTGCCGGTGGCGCAACGTCGAGGTAAGGATAAGCGTAATAGTTGCTTGCGCTTTTGAGTATGTTTTGCTTAAAATCTTGCTCAGGTGATTGAGCCAAAGCCGTTGCTATGCCGCAGAGGGCAATAATCAGTAGTGCAAACGGTTTTCTGCGAATGATAGTTGAGAGTTTCATAATATGTATGCGATTGTTTTGTTAAGTCACACTGGGGAATTGTCTTTAGCCAAAGAGGGCGGCAATGCGCTCAAGCCACACGCGGTCAGTCTCGTTGAAGTTGTTGAGCTGGCGGCTGTCGATGTCGAGCACAGCGGTGACGGTGCCGTGGCTCATGACGGGCACCACAATCTCGCTGCGCGAAGCGCTGCTGCACGCAATGTGCCCCGGGAAGAGG
The DNA here is from genome assembly GCA_051871515.1 of Muribaculaceae bacterium. Classification (GTDB taxonomy): domain Bacteria; phylum Bacteroidota; class Bacteroidia; order Bacteroidales; family Muribaculaceae; genus SFTJ01. Next base: position 3,212 of record JBJECY010000062.1, read on the forward strand.
TCAACGTCGGGCACCACTTGGGTGGTGGCGGTGGCCCATGCCGTGCCGCACACGCCGCGACCGTGGGCTATGCGAGTGCATGCCAATGGCCCTTGAAAGGGTCCCAGCACCAAGATGCCGTCAATCACGCGGTAGAAGCCTGTCCACCAAAAGTCGAAGGTGTGGTGCAGCATCGACGCCACGTTTGCCATATTGGCAATAGCATCGGGTTCGCCTTGCATCACACTGCATATTTGCTCGTAGAGCAGAGCATATTTCTGTTCTTTGGTGCCGTCAGCTATTTCAAGATGTTCTGCCATAAGACTAAAAGAATTGTAGGTGGTGAATGTTGATGCAAATTTACAAAAAAAGCCCATATCACACATCGCACATTGGCTTTATGATGATAACATCTTTTATTTTTAAGCTGATGTTTTTATGTTTTGAGGGCACAATGGGGCCATACTATAAAAAGACCGACGGCAAAAGAAAGCCCATTTGCGCACGGCAGCCTGACAAGCAACTGGGGATTATCTATGCAAACCCAAAAATAAACGGCAATAGCCCCCGCGCTTGCTCCTGCTCCTGTGTTGGATGGGGAGGGGCTGAGGGGGCTATTGCTGCTATTGTGATGAGCACGCGGCGGCAATGCGTTTGCACGCCGTGGGCGGCTCATGCGTGTGGTTTACTCAAAGTGGTAGGTGATGGTACCAACGGCATCGGTGGTGGTGTTTTTAGGCACCGAGAACGACGATGCTTTGGCAGCCGCCACGCAGCTGCTGCGGGCTGCCGCATTGCCTGCTGCAGCGCCTGTGCCGCCGGCATAGGATGCCGACACCACATTGCCGCGGGCGTTCACCTTCACCTGCACGGTGATGGTACCCTCGAGGGTGCTCGATGGGCGGCTCCAGCTTTCAAGGGTGTAGCCGCCAAGGCCACCAATGCCCGGTTTACCCGAGGCGACGCCCGATGTGCTGTTGCCGTTGGGCGAGCCGGCGGTGCCGCTGCCCGACCCCGACGACGAACCAAACTGCACGCGCGACGAGATTTTCTTTCGCTCAGCCTCTTGCTGGGCTTTTTGCTTGTCTTGCTCGGTTTGTTCTGACTTGGTTGACCCTTGTGGCTTGGTTTTCTCAGGCTCTTGTTTTTTCACCTTCATGGGCGACTCGGCCTTTGAAGTGACCACCTCTTTGGGGCGTTCTTGCGCTTCTCCGGCATCTTTCAGCTCGCTGCCGGGCAGCTTAGGCTCATCGGCCACCTCGGTGGCATTGGCAGGCGACGAAGGCTGCAAGTCTTGCGAACGCGGCTGCTCAACGTTGCCCAGCTGCACATATTCACCGCCAAAGAGAATCTCCTCTTGCGGCATCTCCTCAAGGGTGAGGTCGTCGGGCGGCCATTGATAGTGAAGTGCCGTAAACACAAGAATAAGTGCCACCGCAATATGCACTGCGAGGGTCGCTATCAGGGCTATTATTTTATTCTTGTTGTTGTTCATTGATTTTTGTCGTTAAGAAACATAATGCTGATGCTGAGGGCGCATTATAGCGCGGCTGTGTCGCTCTCGGGCGCCGGCTCGTCGTCGGGCTCGGGGGCGCGATAGGTGCTCGATGCCGGTTTGGTGGCAAGCACAATCTTCAGCCCGCAGCGCGAACCTTTGTCGAGGATGTCAACAATCTTGCCGTAGGGCACTTGTTCGTCGGCATAGAGTGCCACAAACTTCTCGGGGCTGTTTTGTTGCACCATCTTCAGGAATCCCATCAACTGGTCGGCAGGCAGCGGTTGCGGCTCGCTCTCGTCGATGGTTGCATATATGTTATATTCTTTGTCGATGTACACGCGTGTTCCGGGCTTTATGGCTGACTGCTCGCTGCTTTGCGGCAGATTCACCTCAAGAGCCGATGGGAACACAAATGTGCTGGTGACCATAAAAAAGATGAGCAGAAGGAATATCACGTCGGTCATCGACGCCATACTGAACATCGACATCATCTCATGTTGTCTTTTTAATGCCATCGCTTGTTTGTTTGCTTGTTGTGAATGTTAATAATAATTGTGGTTCATGCCCGCAGTGAGCAGGCGCGATGCACCATAAAAGCGGGTGCTGATTACTTGGCTGGCTCGTTGAGCAAGTCCATAAATTCCATTGTCTTGGCCTCAAGCTGATTCATCACCTTGTTGACGCGTGACACCAAGAAGTTGTAGGCAAACAGAGCAATGATGCCCACCACCAGACCGGCCACAGTGGTCACCAGTGCCTCGTAGATGCCGCTGGCAAGCACGGTGACGTTGGCGTTTGAGCCTGCGCTGGCAAGTGCAAAGAATGCTTGCACCATACCGGTAACGGTGCCCAAGAAACCAATCATCGGCGCGCCTGAAGCAGTGGTGGCAAGCCAAGTGAAGCCTTTTTCAAGAGCCGACACCTCGAGGTTGCCGGTGTTTTCAATTGCCACAAGCACATCGTTCATGGGGCGGCCAATGCGGCTGATGCCCTTCAAGATGAGGCGAGCATAAGGAGTGTTGGTTTTCTTGCACAGGTTAATGGCGCTCTCAATCTCGCCATCGTGTATGTAGTCTTTGATGCGTTTCATGAATGAGTCGTCGCGTTTGGCTGCCGAGCGCAGTGCTATGGCGCGCTCAATGAAGATGTAGATGCTCACCACCGAGAGAATGAGCAGCGGAATCATAATCCATCCGCCTTTCAGGCAAAGCTCCCACACCGAGAGTTCTTCTTGTATCACTGGAGAGGCAGCTGCTGTGGTGGCAGTGGTGGCTGCTGTGGCAAGTGTGTCGCCAATCACGTCGGTTGTGCTATTTAAAGCACTGGTTACACCTGATTGTATTAATCCTAAAAGTGTCATAATTGCTATGTGTAATTGTTTATTTTTATAAAAATGTTTTTTCTAAGTTGATTGTAAATTATCTCTCTATTTTTATGTTGTTGATGTGTGTGCTTGGCTTATTTGTCAACCAGGCATGCCTTATACGCCTTGATGGTTTTCTCAAGTCCCATATAGAGGGCGTCGGAGATGAGGCAATGCCCAATCGACACCTCGTTGAGGTATCCCACATGCTGCTTAAAGTAAGCCAGATTGTCAAGGCTCAGGTCGTGGCCTGCGTTCACGCCCAAACCGCAGTTGTGGGCTGCCTTGGCGGCTATGGCATACGGCTCAATGGCCTTGGCGGGGTTTTTCTTGAACTCCAGGGCATAAGGGCCGGTATAAAGCTCAATGCGGTCGGCTCCGGTTTTTGCCGCCATCTTTATGTTGTCAACGTTGGTGTCAACAAATATGCTGGTGCGTATGCCGGCATCTTTCAGCCGTTCAATCACGTCGCAAAGAAACTCAAAATTGGCAGCCACATCCCATCCTGCCGACGAGGTGAGAGCATCGGGGGCATCGGGCACCAGAGTCACCTGCTCGGGCTTCACCTTGAGCACCAAGTCGAGGAACTCGGGGCTTGGATAGCCCTCAATATTGAACTCGGTGCGAACCAACGGGCGCAGCAAAAACACGTCGTCGTGGCGAATGTGGCGCTCATCGGGACGTGGATGTATGGTGATGCCTTGTGCTCCAAATCGTTCACAGTCAACAGCTACATTTTGCACGTTGGGCAGGTTGCCGCCGCGGGCATTCCTGAGTGTGGCTATCTTATTGATGTTTACACTTAAATTCGTTGTCATGTTGCAAATATAATATTTTCCTTTCAAAAATAGTAGTCTTTTAGATTATGGCAGCCGCGCTTGTTCGTTTTAACCAAAAATATTAGTATCTTTGCACCACCTATAATTGTTTACAAAATTAATACTAATAACGGAGAATTTGAAACAAAAAGTGGGTAAAAACCTATAAAAAAATCCAAAAACGCCAATGAGGATATATATTAACGGCAAGAGATGTCAGAGCGAGGTGCTGGCAAAAGTAGGCAAGATGATGCGTATGCTGGTTGATGCCGGCCATAGTTTGGTGGCCGACGGCACCTATTTTGGCAAATTGCCTACGCCCATGGCTCTCAGTTTGCCGTTTAGCAACGTCACCTATGGCGCTCCGCACGACATTGATTTTGCCCTGAGCATTGGCGGCGACGGCACTTTCTTGCGCACCACCAGAAAGGTGGCGCACACCGGCGTGCCCATTGCCGGCATCAACACCGGCCGCTTGGGCTATCTCACTGCCGCCGACCTGAACGACATTGACGCTTTCACTGCCGACATCATTGCCGGCAACTATTCCATTGAACGCCGCACACTGCTGCAAGTGAGCAGCGATGAGGGACACACTATTGATTGCCCTTATGCGCTCAACGAGGTGGCTTTTCTCAGGCACGACAGTTCGGCGATAATCAACGTTGAGGTGCAAGTTGACGGCGACCCGCTCACCACCTATAAGTCTGACGGACTTATCGTATCAACGCCCACAGGCTCCACCGCCTATAATCTGAGTTGCGGCGGACCCATCATAGCCCCAACGGCTGCCAACCTGGTGCTCACGCCAGTGTCGCCCCACTCGCTCAATATGCGCCCATTAGTGCTGCCTGACTCTGCCGTGCTGCGCGTGGTGACGCGCACGCGAGCCCGCGACTATCTGCTCAGCCTCGATGGCAACGCCACCATCATGCCCGATGCCAGCGCAGTGACCATTTGCCGCGCACCCTTTGACGTGAATGTGGTGCAGCGCAAAAATCACAGCTTTGCCCGCACCTTGCGCAGCAAACTGCTTTGGGGCGAAGACATGCGCTGAACAATCCTTGCGCTGCAACCAGTCTTTTCAATCTCGTTTTTCTATCCTTTTTCGGTGACTTCCCTGTGAACCTGATATTTTGTGTGTTTATAGGGTTATCACTCTTGTTTTGCCTGCCTCAACCGTCACTTTCTGCCAGTTGAGATGGGCATGGAAGCCAAGTGGCTTTGCGGCATCGGCCGAGTTCTCGGCAAACACTGCCACATCGGCATCAAATCGGGTGGGATTGGTGATTTCAAGAGTGACGGAGTGAGCGGTGCGCTTCAGGGTTTTCACCGTAACGTGGTCAAAAACATACACATTGCCCTTATCCTTTTGCACATAGATGCCCGGAATCTCAATTGCCATGAGCATGCCATTGCCTTCGGTCCAGCCGTTTGAGGTGTGCAGAATCATGCCAATCTCGCTTTTGCCCTCGGCATCATCAAGCTGAATACGCTCCATTGAGCTGCCGGCACCCATGCCTGTGGTTGGTCGGCCCGGTGTTTCCATCACCTCGGCGTGAGCGTGGCATATATCGCGCAAAAGGTCGGCATAGCAGGTGTTGCCGGTGGCACGATAGAGCTTAAAGAGGTGGTCGGCCGACATGGTGCAGATGCCCGGAGCGGCGTGCTTGTTCTGGGTGCTTGCCCACACCGAACCTGCCATGTGACCGCCAAGACGGCCTATTGTTGACTGCAGCGGAAAACGGTAGTCGTAAGAAACCACCCAAGTTGAAGCCATATTGGCAACGTGGCATGCGCGTTGCAGCCATTGCGGGTCGGCGGTTAACTCATAGAGTGCCATCAGGCTCTCAGTGAAGGCGAAATTCGATTCTGAGTCGGCATCCTGCATTATATCGGTGCAAGCGCCCGAAGTGAATCCTAACCCTTCAACCTCGCGCTGATAGAGCCGTCGCGCCGACTGCCTGGCAATGCTCACCAAATCGGGGCGGCCAAAGTAGTGCCCGGCAACAGCCAGTGCGCCCGGAGCCAATGCCCCCGATGCTGAGTTGTAGATGATGATGTCGCCGTTTTGAAAATCAACGTAGTGCCCAAACTGCCCATAGCGTTGCCATGTGCTTGCCAAAGCATCGGCAAGACGCAACATGGCGCTTTCCCACTCGGGGCGTATGTCGCTGCCGTGACCTTGCAGTTTGAGCAGCTCAAATTGCTTAATCATCCAATAGAGCACGTCGGCATTGCGCCTCACCAACGACGAGCGCGGTGCCTCGGGGCGGTCAGGGGCACCCATTGTGCCGTTGTCGCTGTTCGACGAGTAGAAATAGCCGCTTGGTGCCTGAAAGCGCGTTAGCGCAAAGTCTATGGTTTTGAGTGCACGTTCTCTTGAGAGCGCATCGTTGGTGGCAATCAGGGCGTAGGTGTTAATCAGTCCGCCCACCCATCCCGGCAGAAAGCCGTCGCAGTTGCCGGTGCGATAGAACGAGCCAAAGGGCAGCTCAGCCCATCGGTAGGAATTCTTGAACTGCGTGGTGAGCGATACGGTTTGGCTGAACGGAGTGAGGTTTCTTGGGTGATTGGCTCCGGTGAGCGACTTGCGCACCTGCATCCAACGGTCGTAAAGGTCGGTTTTGCTTTGCGCGGCAAAGCTGTAGATGCAAAAGCGCATGTTCACCACATCGCCGGCTTTGAGCAGAGTGCCGCGGTCGCCGCTGCGAAAGAAGTCGCCGAATCCGGCACGCAACTCACGCACGCCGGGCGCACTCACCACAAAGCTGGCGCGGTCCTGTGCAGCATTTTCCTCAACAAACATGCCGTTGTTGCCAAACTGCGACTCTTGCTCAAACAGCAAGATGAATGCACGTTTTTTCTCGGGCGAGAAAAAACACATGGCTGGGGTTGAGGCGTTGCCGGTGAGGCCCTCAATCTTGCCCGGTGTGTTGTGGGCAAGAGCCAGACGCGGACTGTTGGAGAACAGTTGAGCCGGCACTTGGGGGTTATTTATGTAATGTGCGGGATAGGTGCCCATATAGCCATCGGTTTCCACGTTGAAGCGGTTGCCATTATAGACATAGGCAGGAATGAGCACAAAGTTATCGCGGCTCCACGCGCCGAAGTCGAATGCCGCAGCCACGCCAGCCGATGCACATTCACCGCTCTCAATGCTGAATTGCAGATTAAACGAAAGCGCCTCGCGGCTTGCGGCGGTCACCTGCATGCGGCAACGCCAACTTGAATTATCAACTTGCGTGGCACGCGAGGTCAACGTGGTTTTTGACTCAATCACCTCGCCGCCATAGCGCACCGCCATGGGGCGCAAACAGCCGTTGAGCGACTTCAGGAAGTTGGCTACCTCTTTGTAGTCGTCGGTCTGAACCGCGGCCTCAGTCATCCAGCTGCCTTTAAGGTTGTCTTGGGCATGAATCGCTGCCGACGGCATCATGCACCATAGGCACAGACACAATAATAATTTCACATTTAGTTTCATCTTAAAAAATCACAATAGTTATTTTATGGTTTATAGTTTGTCAGGTATCTGCAAAGTTAGAAAAAATTTCAAGAAAAATTATTGCTGTCCGATAAAGATTTTTTGGGGAGGTGAAAAATTAGGGCTGATT
>JBJECY010000063.1:0-10436 GCA_051871515.1 Muribaculaceae bacterium
GATTCTTTTCGCTTCTGTATCATATTATGCACGCAGTTGCGGATTTGAGGTTTTTCAGAAAACAAACGCCTCATGTGCCATCACACCGCCGGCAACGACATGCCATTGAGCTTGCGATAAAGGTCAAGGGCATAAACGTCGGTCATACCGCTGATGTGGTCAATCACAGCCTGCAACTTTTCAAACAACGTTGGTGCTGACACCTCATATTGCTGCGGCACCTTGCTGAGCAACAGCTGAGAATAATTAAGCTCAGGGTGTAACACCGCCTGCACATGGCGGTCGAGCAACATGGTGATAATTTGGTTTCCTGCCAAATCAATATCAACCACGTCGCTGGCACGATAGATGCGCGTATAAGCCAACTCGGTGCAACGGCGATAACCCTCTTTGGGTGTGGGCGAGATGTGTTCAATGAGGCATCCGCTGAAACTGCCGCTGAGTATCTGCTCCTCGTTATTCACAAACACTTGCGCACACTCCATCACCAGGCAACCCACTATGCATGAACGCAAATAACCAATTTTCTCGTTAGGGTCGCTCACCTTGTCCATCACCTCATGCAGGTGTGCATGCTGGCTCTTGTCAAAGAAGCTCAAAAACAGGTCGATGGTTTCTTGTGTACCCACAATCTTGAGCCTGTGGGCATCTTCAATGTCCATCACCTGATAGCAAATATCGTCGGCTGCCTCAACCAGATAAACAAGCGGATGGCGGTGATAGCAATCGTTGTCAATGCGCAGCATCTGCAACTCATCGGCAACCTTGCAAAAAATCTCTTTCTCGCTCGAGAAAAAGCCAAATTTGCCCTTTGCTCCGGCATGCTGCGACGAAAAGGGGTATTTCACAATTGACATCAACATTGAATATGTCATGGCAAAACCTCCGCAACGGCGACCGCTGAACTGATGCACCAACCAACGGAAGCTGTTGGCATTGCCCTCAAAATGAGTCAAGTCGCACCACTGCTCGGGCGTGAGCTTGTCTTGCAGGCATTGTCCGTTGCCCTCCGAGAAAAACGAGGCTATGGTCTTTTCGCCGCTATGCCCAAAAGGCGGATTGCCAAGGTCATGGGCAAGGCACGCTGCCGCCACAATAGAGTCAATATGGTCGAGTTTGCCCACCCAAGGCTCACCGGCATATTTATCGCGCAATTGCATTGCAATCTCGCGAGCCAACGAGCGCCCCACACACGACACCTCAAGGCTGTGAGTCAAGCGGTTGTGAACAAATATGCTGCCCGGCAAGGGGAACACCTGTGTCTTGTTTTGCAATCGGCGGAATGGCGAAGAAAACACCAATCGGTCGTAGTCGCGCTGAAAGTCGCTGCGTATGCCCGACTTCTCTTTGTCGTGATAATGCTCAAGCCCAAGTCGCTTATCGCATATCAAACGGTCCCAATTCATCATTTCTGCCATAGCATCAACCGTTATTTTCGTTTCTATTCTTTTCCATAGCCTCTTGCTGCAGGCGCTTCACCTTAGACATCTGTTTGCACAGCAGCACATATAGCAACGCAAGCACCACAATACCTATAATAGGCATCACCAGGCTACCCATGTCGCCGCTCATCAATCCCATCACCAGCATGAGCACATTCACTGCTATCAGCACCACACACACCAGGCGCTCAATATTGAGCAACTTAATTGCTGTCATATTCTTGTTGTTTGTAAAAATTTTTCTTCTATTATCTTTTCCTTTAAAACGTTGCTGCGCATGCTGCTGTGGCACAGCACCGCTTTGCATGCAACTACACAAAGATAACCCCTTTATCTGTGAAAAACAAACATCAATGCTAACAAAAATTACACCCTCGTCACTGCCAATAAAAAATTTCATCAACAGTGTGTATTTTTTACGCAAAAAACTCTTGCTTCTACAAACTATTTAATATATATTTGTCATGAATAAAAAAATAACACGTAATTTATTAGGGAGATTAATCAAATTAATTAAGCTGTCGTTTGTTAATTTGTATATTATTCGCAGTATTAGAGGTTTAACTAAATACATTTTGAGATATGGAAAAATAGATTTATCACCAAGGCAAATATTGTCCTACTTAACGGACTTAGAGGTGAAAGTGCCCATTGTAAATAATAAGTATTATGAGCCTACCGGTAGAAATGTGTTTCTCTCAAATAGCAATCTTGAATTAGAAGCGTCTCAAATTCTTAAATATGTAGGATTGAGCGAATGTGTTCCCACATGTCATTTTAAGGAACTTAACAATAACGATGCAGGATGCACAATCAATAATAGTTCGGAGAAAGATATACCTATTTATGTCCACAATCATTTTATTGGTAATGCAAAGGCATGTCGTGCAATTCTTGCTCATGAGATATGTCACAAAGTTTTATACTTGAATGGTATAGACTATAAGCCTCCTTTTCCGAACACTTATAATGAAATTTTCGCGGATCTTTGTACAATTTATATTGGATTGGGTAAAGTTGTGCTTGATGGCTATTTTGAGATTAATTTTCATACACAGAGAATGGGATATCTAAGCCCCAACATGTATCTTAACACTTATAGTATCATTGCACACACCACTAAAAGATACCCACCAGAAGGCAGAATTGACGAGTTTTCTGACCCGTTACTTGAAGAAGCATTGCGATTGTGGTATAACACTGATGTACAACAACTTATACGCAACACTTTAATAAAAAATGAGGAAAAACTTGCAGAATTGAATCGTAACATACTATTGTTGCAACAGATTTTAGGACAAATCTATACAAGGCATTCTGGGTTTTTCCGTAAACTTTCAAAAGAGGCGCGGAATGTTGGTTTATTCTCTATGACACCAACCAATAAACCTATTGCTCTGTTCAGTCGTGTCTATGAGAGTCAATTTAATCATAGTGAGGAGGGCAAATTTTCTATAGCTCAAGCAGAAATACAGAGTCTTATACTTGCACTTACTGATGAGTATAATGATATAGATTTAGGCGCTCTGTCATATGATAAAGTGAAATGCCCATGTTGTGGAACAGAAACAAAGACAACAAATGAAGATCGTAGCACTCTCATCCAATGCAGTTCTTGCCACACAGTTTTTCTTATCTGCAACTCACGTCTAAACATAACCAAAATGAGGCGTACACGTGAACGCCTAAATGCTATTAAGCAGAAAGCCGACAAAGATCTTGAGGAAAAATCCACAAGAATAGAACTTGCTAAAGCAGCCCTTGATATAGAATCTGCAAGAATAGAAGTTGCCAAAAAAAACATAAATAATAAGATTGAAGCTGCTCGTAACAAAGGATATGAAAGTGCATCACGCTTAAAAAATCAACAATATAAAGAACTGATTGACGCTTTGCCAAAGTGGCTGAAATTAATTATTGGAAATAGGTTACCAGCGAAACTATAATGATTGCACATTTAAGTCAATATGCTTGTTATTTCCTTATGCTTTTTGCATAAGAAATGCCCTCTTTCACCCAGCGCAAAGCTTCTGTGAACGTCACGTTGCCTTTGCGGCTCACTCGCCATGCCATAAGCAATGCCCGCAGCAACATATTGTTGTGACGCATTGCCACGTAGAGATAAGCGGCATTGGCCATCACCACGCTTTTTTCAAATGCGTTGCGCTCTGAGGTGGTAGCATGGTCATGACGCACTATCGTCACCGGGTAGAATTGTCCGCGCAGCCCCATTGCCAAGGCATCGTGCATCCACACGCTCTCCTCTCCGGCTGACAGCACCGGCGCGCCCAAACCGAAATGTTCATCAAACCACAATTTGCCTTGCACGCTCTCGCGACGGAAAGCAATCTCAATAGAGTTAACATAGTATCCCTTAGGAAACGTGCGCAAATCAAACGAGTTACGGGGATACTTCTTAGGGTGGTTTTTTGATTCGTAACGGAATGTGGCGATATCAAGCTTTGGATGTTGCTCAAAGGCGGTGATTATCACATTCAAACCCTCAGGCAGCAGCGTCAGGTCGTCATCGGCTATCAGGCACACGTCGCCCTTAGCATGCTTCAGCGCATTGTTGCGGTTGCGGCTCAGCCCCTTGCCCTCAATAGAAAACACGCGCACGTCGGGGCGGCGCAGCTCGGCAGGCACCATTGGAGCAACCTTGCCGGTCTGTTGCCACGAAACCAAGTATTTTATCCCGTCGGTGGCAGGCAGCAACATCTGCACCATGCGGTTTATGCCTTCATCAAGTGTGCATATAAGTATTTCAAGAGTCATAATTGTTGTTTCTTAGCTAATGTTTTGTTCCAAAAATCAATGTGTCGGCAAGCCACCACTGCGCTATCGTTGTGTTTCTCCACAAACTCGCGGCTCATGCGGCTTAGCGCCGGCAACTGTGCTTTATTATTAACAATCCACATCAGTTTTTGTTCTGCATCGCCCTCAATTAGTGGCGAAACATTCACAATGGGCCGGCAACGCTGCTCGCCAATAAACTCGTAGAACTCGTCCTCGGCACCGCTCACAGCCACCATTCCCTGAGCCATGGCAATAAGCGCATTGGTGGCTGGGGTGTAAGAATACAGCTGGTCGAGTATCACATGGCTACGCCTCATGCGCTCAACATATTCGGCATAAGGCACATTCTCCACCACGTCAAGTTCGCACTTATCGGGGAAGCGTGCCGCCACTCGCTGTGCCGCTTCAAGCAGCACATCAGTGCCCTTGAAGATGCTGCGATTGCGCTGAAGTCCTATGAACAAGCGCACCTTTTGCGGCTCATCTTCAATGAAGCGCGGAGCTAACTCAGCAGTGTCAATGGGGATGCCTCCATAAGCCAGTTTCTCAGGAATGATGTGACTATAAATCTTATAGTATTCATAGAGGCAAGCCACAGCGCCATCAATGCCGTCAATCACATGCCTTTGGTGACGTTCCATAACCGGCGTCAGCCAACTGTTTTTGCGCTCAGCTTCAGCCTCTGAGCTTGCCATATACCTCGTGGCGGTGTGGCCAAGCATATATTCGCTATATCGCAGCACATTGCCCTCAAGGCAAGCTTTCACAACGTCATGGTCGCTGCCAAGTGCCGAGAGAAACACGCTGCGGTTGTGGCGCTTAACATAGTCAAACACCCTCCGCACCTTCTCGGGGCGCAGATTCAAAAACACCGGATTGACCAGATGCACAACATCATATCCGCACATTCGTGGCAATAGGCTCATCAGCCTGAGCACATATTTCACAGCACCCACCTTGCCAGGCTCGCGGCTCAAATCAATGTCGCGCCGCGTGTCCATCCATCGCGACCCGTCGCTCACCACCGTCGCTTCGTGACCAAGGTTGCGTAGCGCCGCGGCAAGTGTGATATGATAATTGCTGGCATCACCCAAAAACAGTATCTTCATTGGTGAAAGTGTTATGTTAATTGCTTTTTAAGGTGTAAATGTACGGCTTTTTTGTCGGATTATGATAAATATTTAGTAAATTTACAAAATCAACAACGCAAATTAAGTAGAATGGATATAACAATAATCTTACCGGTTTATAATCGCGCCCATTTGGTTGGCGCCACACTCGATTCGATAGCCGCGCAAACTATTAGACCGTTACATTTGATTCTTATCGACAATAATTCATCAGACAATACCCTTCAGGTGCTGCTTGATTTTAAAAAGCGTAAACAAGCCAACGATTTCTGTATTACAGTCTTGCAAGAAACGCGTCGCGGTGCTGCCGCGGCTCGAAATTGTGGCTTGCAAGAGGCAAAGTCAGAGTGGGTGATGTTTTTCGATAGTGACGACCTCATGGCCTCTGATTTGCTTGAGTCGTATGCCCTTGCGGCTGAAAAGCATCCCGATGCGGATATTATTACAACTTGTGCCACGCTAAAACAACTTGACGGAGGAACGCGCATGTTGCCTTTTTTTGAAAAGGATTTCTTTGCCAATCATTTGATACATAGCACATTGGCTACTCAGCGTTACATTGCACGTCGCAAATGTTTTGTGAATGTAGGCGGTTGGGACCCTTCGCAGATGGTGTGGAATGATTTGGAGTTGGGCGTACGGTTACTGCTCCAAATGCCAACTTTGGCTTTTGTTAACGATAAGAGTCGCATAACCGTAATTGCCAATGAACAGTCAATCAGCGGAGTGGATTTTTCGTCACGTCACGAAGGGTGTGAGCATGCCCTTGACACCATAGAAAAGAAGCTGATGGAATCGGCACATCCTCAGGCCGAGCGCCTAATCAAGATTGTTGATTACCGGCGGGTGAATTTGGCAGCGCATTATGCGTGCGAAGGGCATCACGAGTTGGCTGCGCCACTCTACGGCAAAGTGATTCGCAAATATGTTTCTTCTCCGGTGCTGTCAACACTGTTTGGCATTGGCTATGACTACATTCGCTGCGGCGGCCGCGGATTTGGACGGCTGATAAGGCTCATTGTGCGCTAAAAGGCTCATAAAACAACCCTTTCATGCGCCGCCCCTGATGCATTAAGAAACATTAAAAACGGCGGCAAGCAAAAGGATTTTTGCAGGAAAAATATTAACTTTGTGGGATAGCATCAAAACGAAGCCCCACATTTAAAAATCAATATGGCAGAAGAACTGGAAATCAACTCACAAGAGCCGGCAGCCAATGCTGGCAGTTACGACGAATTAGTGACCCTATCGCCGCTTGAGCACATCAGGCGCAGGCCCGGTATGTACATAGGCAAACTTGGCGACGGCTCGCAAAACGACGACGGCATTTATGTGCTGCTCAAAGAAACCATCGACAATGCCATCGACGAATACGCCGCTGGCTTCGGCGACACCATTGAGGTGACCATTGAAGAGGGTGCCGTGAGCATTCGCGACTACGGTCGAGGAATCCCTTTGCAAGACGTCACACGGGCTGCCACTGCCATGAACACCAGCGGAAAATTCGACACCCAGAACTATCAAAACTCAGTGGGCATGAACGGTGTGGGTCTGAAAGCCACCAATGCCCTCAGCGAATGGTGCTATGTGCAATCGTGGCGCGATGGCATGACCTCGCACTCGCGCTTTGAGTGCGGCGAAGTGGTTGAGGACAGCAACATCGAAGCTGCCGAGGACGATGCTAAAAACGGCACGCTCATACGTTTCAAGCCCGACAACACCATTTTTGTGGGATATGCCTTCCGCGACGACTTCGTGGAGATGATGATTAAGAACTACTCGTTTCTCAACACCGGACTGACCATCATTTACAATGGCAAGAAATACCGCTCGCGCAACGGATTGAGCGACTTGGTGAAAGAGTATATGACCAACGAGCCGCTCTATCAGCCCATCCACCTCAAGGGCGACATGATTGAGTGCGTTATCACCCACGCCAACCAATATGGCGAGGAATACTACTCGTTTGTCAACGGACAGCACACCACACAAGGCGGCACACACCAAAGCGCCTTCCGCGAAGCTGTGTCACGCACCATCAAAGAGTTCTACAACAAGAATTTCGAGTATAGCGACATCCGTTCGGGTATGGTGGCTGCCATCAGCATCAAGGTGGTGGAACCTATCTTTGAGTCGCAAACAAAAATCAAGTTGGGCAGCACCGTCATGTATAAAGACGGCCCTACGGTTTATAAATACATCAACGACTTCATCAAGAAAGAGCTCGATAACTTCCTGCACAAAGAGCCGGCGATTGCCGAGCCCATGCTTGTGAAGATACAAGAGAGCGAAAAAGAGCGCAAAGCCATTGCCGGAGTCACTAAGCAGGCTCGCGAACGTGCCAAGAAAGTGGCTCTCAACAACAAGAAGCTGCGCGACTGCCGCATTCACTACAACGATGCCAAGGGCGACAAGCGCGAGCTTTCATCGATTTTCATTACCGAGGGTCTTTCGGCAAGCGGCAGCATCACCAAGATTCGCGACGTTGAGACGCAAGCGGTGTTCTCGCTGCGCGGCAAGCCGCTCAACTCGTTTGGCATGCAACAAAAGATTGTTTATCAAAACGAGGAGTTCAACCTGCTGCAAGCAGCGCTCAACATTGAGAACGGGCTCGACGACCTGCGCTACAACCGCGTGATTATCGCCACCGATGCCGATGTCGATGGCATGCACATTCGCCTGCTCATGCTCACCTTCCTATTGCAGTTTTTCCCCGAGCTTATCAAGACGGGCCACGTCTATATTCTTCAAACTCCACTGTTCCGCGTGAGAGACAAGAAAGGGACGCGCCGCCGTGCCTCAGCAAAAACCGCCAAAGACTCAAAGCCCGACACTTACTACTGCTACAGCGACGAGGAGCGCCTTGCCGCCATCGACGCTGTGGGCGAGAACAACGCCGAGATTACCCGATTCAAAGGTCTTGGTGAGATTTCGCCCGACGAGTTTAAGGACTTCATTGGCGAGGGCATGCGCCTTGACCGCGTGACCTTACGCAAAGAGGATGCCGTGCGCGATATGCTTGAGTTCTACATGGGCAAAAACACGATGGAGCGCCAACGCTTCATCATTGACAACCTCATTATTGAAGAGGAAAATGACATCACCCACTGACAACGGCAGGCACATAGCCTTCTTCACCGGCTCATTCGACCCCTTCACACGCGGGCACGAGTCAATTGTGCTGCGAGCACTGCCGCTGTTTCACGAGGTGGTGATTGGCATCGGCATAAACCCGAGCAAAACGCCCATGCTGAGCCTGCAACAGCGCCTCGACCTGATAAAAGCCACTTTCGCATGCCACAAGCAGGTGAGAGTGATGAGCTACGAGGGGCTCACCGTTGATGCCGCCCGCCAAATCGGCGCAACGTGCATCATTAAGGGCATACGCAACGCCACCGACTTGCAATATGAGCAGAAGATGGCCAACTACAACCGCGACGCATCGGGCATAGAGACACTGTTCCTCTTCACCCTGCCGGGCGAGGAAGGCATCAGCTCAACATGCTTTCGCCAGATGGTTGCCACAGGGCAACCGGTGGGCCACCTGCTGCCGCGCAACTGCCCCAAGCACCTGTTCCCGCCCGAGTGGAACACCACAACGTGTGATTGACCAAGCCAATAAATATCTCCACAACAACCATTTTTTCAAAAACAAACAAAACAACGCAAAACGATGAAAAATAGTAGGTTTTTAGTAATAATGTTTCTCGTTACGGCAATCGCCACCATTGCCCAGACAATGCCCAAGAACATAAAGAAACTTCTCAACGCACAATATGCCATAAGCGCTTTCTATGTTGACAGCGTGAACGAGGACAAGGTGGTTGAAGACGCCATTCGCGGTATTCTCAACGAGCTCGACCCCCACTCCACCTACACCACTGCCACCGAGACCGAGGAACTCGACGAACCGCTGCAAGGCTCGTTTAGCGGCATCGGCATACAGTTCAACATGAACCAGGACACCCTCTATGTGATACAGACAATCGCCGGAGGTCCCTCAGAGCGCGTAGGCCTGCGAGCCGGCGACCGCATCGTGGCTGTCAACGACACCGTGATTGCCGGCAAGAAGATGAAAACCAACGACATCATGAAGCGTCTGCGCGGCCCCAAAGACACCAAGGTTGAAGTGAAGGTGAAACGCGGCCGAAGCCCCGAACTAATCACCTTCCGCATCACTCGCGACAACATTCCGCTTTACAGCATCGACGCCTCTTATATGCTCGACTCAAAAACCGGATATGTGAAAATCGCGCGTTTTGCCGCCGGCACCAACGATGAGTTTGTGCGAGCCATCGACTCGCTCAAGCACGTGGGCATGCAACAGCTCATCATCGACCTCACCGACAACGGCGGCGGATACCTCAACTCGGCCATCGAGATGGGCAACGAGCTGCTTGAACGCGACAACCTGATTGTTTACACCGAGGGACGCACAAGTCCGCGCAACGATGCCACAGCCATTGGCAACGGCCACTTCCGCAAGGGCAAAGTGGCTGTGCTTGTCAATCAATACTCGGCATCGGCATCCGAGATTCTCTCCGGCGCAATACAGGACTGGGACCGCGGCGTGATTGTGGGCCGTCGCACCTTTGGCAAGGGGCTGGTGCAACGTCCTTTGCGATTTGAGGACGGCAGCATGATTAGGCTCACCGTAGCACGATACTATACCCCATCGGGGCGCTGCATACAAAAGCCTTACACCAAAGGCGACAAGCTCGACTACGAGATGGACATCGTGAACCGTTACCGCGCCGGCGAGTTGCAGAACGCCGATAGTATTCACTTTGCCGACTCGCTGCGTTACAGCACGCTCAAAAACAAACGAGTCATCTACGGCGGTGGCGGCATCATGCCCGACGTGTTTGTGCCGCTCGACACCACCGAATACAGCAACTACTATCGCGACCTGGTGGCTAAAGGCGTGATTGTGCAATTCTGCCTCGACTACGTTGATAAGCACCGCACCGCCATCACCGCGAAATACCCCACTGTGCAGAAATTCGACGAAGGCTTCAGCATCGACCAAACCATCATCAACGATGTGATTGCCGCCGGCGAACGTGAC
>JBJECY010000064.1:0-10427 GCA_051871515.1 Muribaculaceae bacterium
TGTTTCGCTCACCAACTGATGTGGCGGTATGGTGGATATTGAATTGTCGAAGTTGCGTATTTTAATGGTTGTGAGATTCACCTTTATCACATAACCGTTTATACCTTTGCCTTTAACCTCAATCCAGTCACCCACTTTAAGCATTTTGTTGGTGTTGAGCTGCACTCCGGCAACAAGTCCCAAAATGGTGTCTTGAAACACCAACAACATCACAGTTGCCATTGCACCCAAGCCTGCAAGCAATGTTGTGGGATTGCGATTGATAATCACTGAAATCAACACTATGCAGATGAAGAAGTAAAACACCACCTTCACAAATTGCATTATAGCCTCGAGATAGTGGTTATTAATATCGCTGTAATCCGACTTTGTGTAATGTACAATGTTGCTGAGTATTTGACCCACAATGCGCGATGCCTGAATTATGATGAACACCGTGAGCGAGCGTTGCAGTATCACATAGGTTAGCGATGTGGTTTCTTGCTGCAAAAAGCATATTGGCAATAATGCTAATAAGACTATTGAGGGCAAGATAGTTGAAAGCAGTGAGAATATTTTATCAGTGAAAATATAATCATCAAATTTGAAAGAGGTGCGCTCAATGATGCGTTTTAGCAAAGGCACAATAAGTCGCTTGAACACTAAACCACAAAACAAGGCAAAGAGAACAATCAGTGCCATGTAGATGTAATGCCTCACAAATTCCTCCTTGATGTTGAATTGGGTGGCAATTGTAGGGATAAAACTTTTAATGTATTCAGTCATAAACTATTTAAAATGATGCGGTGAGAGAGGTTGCGGCTTATTCAGGTGTTTTGTGGGTTAAAAGCTGGTGTGACAAGCTAAATATATAATGCAAGTTCACACCAGCTTATGCTTATTAGGAGCATTAAAGGCAAACGAATCTAATCAAAGTTCTTGCCATAATGCAATCTTTTATTTTTCGCTCGATTTTCCGCCTGCAATTGAGTCGCGCATGTTGGTGTCTGACTCAATGTTTTTGAGTTTATAGTAGTCCATGATTCCCAAGTTGCCGGCACGGAATGCTTCGGCAATTGATTGAGGCACTTGTGCTTCGGCTTCAATCACTTTGGCGCGAGCTTCTTGTGCTTTGGCTTTCATTTCTTGTTCAAGGGCAATTGCCATAGCTCGGCGTTCCTCTGCCTTGGCTTGGGCAATGTTCTTATCGGCTTGAGCCTGGTCAATTTGCAGTGTAGCACCAATGTTCTTACCTATGTCAATGTCGGCGATGTCAATTGAAAGGATTTCAAATGCTGTGCCTGAGTCAAGACCTTTTTTCAACACAAGTTTTGAAATAGAATCAGGATTTTCAAGAACTTGTTTATGACTTTCTGATGAACCAATAGATGACACAATACCCTCACCTACACGGGCAAGCACTGTGTCCTCTCCTGCACCACCCACCAATTGGCGAATGTTGGCACGCACTGTCACACGGGCTTTAGCAATAAGCTGAATACCGTCTTTGGCAACTGCGGTTACAGGAGGTGTATCAATAACCTTGGGGTTTACTGACATTTGCACGGCTTGAAATACGTCGCGGCCTGCCAGGTCGATGGCTGTTGCCATCTTGAAGCCCAAGTCAATGTTGGCTTTAGATGCCGATACCAAAGCATGAACCACTTTCTCAACATTACCGCCAGCTAAGAAGTGTGCTTCAAGGTCGTCGCGATTCACTTCGCTAAGTCCGGCCTTATGTGCTTCAATCATGGCTTGTACAATAACTCGTGCAGGAACTTTCCTGATGCGCATCAGAAACAACTGTATCAATGATATTCTCACGCCCGATACTCTTGCAGAAATCCACAAGAAAAATGGCACATAGTAGAAAAAGATGCAGATTGCAATTATCGCAATCATTGCAAATAGAAAAATTGTAATTTCCATAAATGAATGTTTATTTGTGGTTTAGTTTTCGTTGTTCAGCTTTCACTACTGTGTTTTTGAGGTATTGCAGCTCCTCTTGTTTTTTTAATAATACGTTTTCAAGATTTAATATCTTGTTTTTTAGCTTTGATTGCTCGCTTTTTGATGCTTGGGCATATTGTCCGCGCAAATCTTGCAGCTGGGCGCAAGTGGCATCATAGTTTTTAAGCGTGTTGATGTATTGCTCAAGATATTGCTTGCCCTCGCTTGTGGCTGCGTCATCATAGGTTGTGTAAACCACGCCTTTCATCACCTCAAATTCAAAGTCGTTCTTCTTTACGTTTTGCACACTTGTGGCTGTTTCAATTCGTTCAAAATATTCCGAGTAGTCAGCACCCTCAGTCCAAGTGTCTTTGATATTGTTCAAAAATGCGTAATCGCTTATTTTTTCGTCGCTCGGGTCATAATTCTCACGCACCTCATTGGGAATGAACATGTAAATGGTGATTTTGCCAGGGATTTGATTACGGTCGGTAGCCCACCATCCCACTCCGGTGTTTTCGTCAATCACAAGCAGATAATCATTGAATGGCGAGTTGTAAGGCATGCCCAGGTTTTGTGGTTGATAGTACGAACCATCTTCAATGTTTTTGCGTGACATGTAGATGTCGTAGCCTCCGATTGACCCATTGCCATCACAAGAATAGTAGAGAGTTGAGCCATCGGGCATCATAAACGGATATGCTATGTTGCCGTCATTGTTAAGCATATCATCGGCTTTGGTGTAGTGTTCCCATGAACCGTCAATCAGGCGAGATGTTTCCATCAATCGGGTGATTCCGGCGCTGTCAGTGTCAACCCATAACATCTGCTCTCCATTCTCAGGCGAGAAAACGTATTGGGTGTTTTGAGGCTTCTCATAGGGTAATTGGTCGGGAGAAATAAAACGTCCCATGCTTGGCGATAAGCGATAGTGGTTGAAGAATCCGTCTTGGTCAACTTCGAGGCTGTCAATCACTGTAATGCGTTCAACGTGCTCAATCATTGATTTTGCAGCACGCGTTTTTGCCATATAATCTCTCACGTCGTTGGGCATATCTTTCTTTAGCTTGCTTAGCTCTTCGGAATATGTCTCAATGTGCTCTTGTGCTGCTTCAAAATTATATTGCCCAAATTCAATTTTGCTCAAATAGAGATTTGCATCAAGCACACTGCGTGATGCGGCATATTCAAAGTATTGCTTAGCCTCGGCTTGTTGTCCTGTTTCATAAAGGCACACGCCAATCCATTGGTTGATTGAGGCGTTCTTGGCATTTTTAGCATTCTTCTTATATAATTCCTGGAATGCAGGCAATGCTTCAGTATATTTTTTCTTTAGATATAATGCTTTTGCTTCTTCAAGCGTTACTGCACTGCTTGAAGATGCCAAAATCATTGCTATCGACAAAGTAAATACTGTTTTATTCATTGTTTTTCTTATGCTAATGTTGATTATTGCTTAAGGCAAAAATAAGAAATATAATTGCAATACACAACTAATTGACTCATTTTATGATATGTTCTTCTTTAAGAATCCTTTCAACCGCCATCTGTGTATCCCAACGATTTATGTCGTTGCGGTTTTCAAACATAATCACGCACACTTTGCTATGGGGATATTTTGCTGCATAAGCCTGGAAACCGCCGTTGTCGCCGGTGTGATAGATTTTGCGTTCACGGCCGGGCGTGGTGTCAATAAACCAACCATAGCCATAGCTTGTGTCGGGCCTATTTTGGTAAGTGCAATATTTGCTGCCACTCACTGTGATTTGTGGTGTATAAGCTTTTGCAAGCCATTGGGAATCAATCACTTTACCTTGCATTAAGGCTCTCTCCCACCTTAAAAAGTCACGGGCTGTGGTGTAGATTCCGCCATCTGCCTTGGTGGCAAAGAATGTTTCTTCGCCATAGTCACATTCAGCCCAATGCACACCGTTAGCGTCAACGTATTCGTTGGCTGCCACTTCGCGATTCTTGGTATAGTCACTATCTTCACCATTGGTTGATGTAGCCTCGTTCACTATATAGCCATGTGCCATGTTGTTTATATCCCTATTAGCATCAAAATACACAGTGTGATGCATGCCGCAAACATCAAATAGGTGCTGTTTTTGGTATGCTTCAAAATCCAACCCGGTCAATTTAGGTATAATCACATAAAACAAATCGAAGGTTGGATTGATGTAATCGTAGGTTTCTCCGGGCTTAAATTTTAGTGAATCAAGTTGTTGCATATATGCAATGCTTTGTTCGTCGGTGGCGTGAAGCATAAATTCACGGTCATGGCGTGGGCGTGCATCGGGCACTCCTGAGCAGTGGCTTAATAGGTGCTTCAATTGCACTTCTTGCCAAATATTGCTTTTGAAATGTGGAAAATGATGCTTCACATTGTCGCT
This sequence comes from Muribaculaceae bacterium, assembly GCA_051871515.1. Lineage (GTDB taxonomy): Bacteria > Bacteroidota > Bacteroidia > Bacteroidales > Muribaculaceae > SFTJ01. The sequence continues at coordinate 4,323 of JBJECY010000064.1, forward strand.
AAGCTTCAGCTTTCCTTGTTGGGCAAGTTGCAGCGCAGCAACTGCAGTGAACTGCTTTGATATTGATGCTATGTTAAATGCCGTGCAGCTGTCAATGGGCTCTTTGGTGTCAAGGTTAGCAAGCCCGCGGTATCCTTCATAAAGAATAGTGCCATTTTGCGCAACAATAAAAGCTGCACCCGGTGCATCGACGCTGTAGTGCATGTTCATCAGCGAGTCAAGTCGTGTTTGCAAGCTTGTTGGCTGTTCGCAACGACCACATGAGGCGCAAACGGCAGCGGCAGCAAAAATGGCAAATATATAAAGTAGCAAATATTTGTTATGTTTCATCAAAACATCTTGTTGATTTGGTTGTAGCTTAAATTCACAATTATCTTTTTACCATCAGGTGTGTAGTTGGGGTCTTGTCGCGACATAAGGTCAGTAACGAGTGCTTCCATCTCATCGTCGGTGAGTTTGCGCCCATAAGCGAAAGCACCGCTTTGTGCCACTGAGAGCGCAATGTGCTCGTAAACACGATTCTGAAGCGCTGAACCGCCGTTCTCAATAGAATCAAGAAGTTGAAAAATCACATCTTTCACATCCTTGTTGCCCACACCTTGGGGTATTCCGTTGATTGCCCAGTCGTTTCCGCTCATTTGCGACAGTGCAAATCCAATCTTTGTCATATCGGGTTCAATCTCAATCATCAATGCATTCTGTGCAGGAGACAGATTGATAATTTCAGGGAAAAGCACACGCTGTGAAATAACGTTCTCGCCGCTCATTTGCGACATATAGTTGTCATATAATATGCGCAAGTGTGCACGATGCTGGTCAACAATCAGCAATCCGGTTTCGTTTGGCGAGATTATATAACGCCCATTGAGTTGCATATATCGTCCCGACGCATTAAGCAATGTGTTCTCAACCGCAGCGTCCTGATTGATGATACTGCCTACAAACGATTGCTCAAAACCGTCGTGAGGCGATGGCGTTTCTTCTGATTTCTTGTCTTTGTTGAAGTTATCATATAGGGCTTGCCAATCGCTGTATGCTTGGTTGTTGCTACCTTTGTTAAGCCTGCTTGCGCTTGTGCCATAATTCGATGATGAAGAGTTTCCTCCGGTGTTAAACGGATTGTAGTTGGGGTCAATGCCTATTGTTGGGACATCAACATTTTTGTTGTCGCGGAAGATGGGTATTGTAGGAGCATCTTCATTGTCAAAATCAATCGATGGCACAACATTAAACTTGCCCAATGCTTCTTTTACAGCGGCTGCTATGATTTGCCAGATTGGCGCCTCGTTCTCAAATTTAATTTCGTTTTTGGTGGGATGTATATTCACATCAATCGACTGTGGGTCAACCGTGAAATACAAGAAATAATTGGGTTGAGAATCTGAAGATATGAGCTGCTCATAGCATGAGATTATCGCTTTGTGAAAATAAGGGTGTCGCATGTGTCTGCCATTGACAAACAGGAATTGCAGGAAATTGCGTTTACGAGCACCTTCGGGGCGGCTTATGAATCCCTCAATTTTCACAAGTGAGGTATCAACATTGAGCGGTATAAGTTGCTGGTCGAGGTTCTTTCCAAGCAGCGATGTGATGCGTTGCTTGAAACTACCGGGCATCAGCTTATAAATGGTGTTGTCATTGTGCACAAGCGTGAACTCAACTTCGTGGTTCACAAGCGCAAGCTTTTCAAACTCTTTTATGATGTTGCTAAGCTCCACTTGATTGGTTTTAAGGAACTTGCGTCTTGCTGGCACATTGAAGAATATGTTCTTTATCATGAAATTAGAACCAGGAGGACAGGCATCAGGCTCCTGATTGATGCATGTAGATGCACTGATTTCAATTTTAGTTCCAATTTCTTCACCTTGTTTGCATGTGCGCAGTTCAACCTGAGAGATGGCTGCTATCGATGCCAAAGCCTCGCCACGGAACCCCATGGTGTGAAGGTCAAAGAGGTCCTCGGCTTTGCGTATTTTTGACGTGCTGTGACGTTCAAACGCCAATCTTGCATCGGTATCGCTCATGCCTATGCCGTTGTCAATCACTTGTATCAGTGTGCGGCCGGCATCTTTCAGCACAATTTGTATTTGTGTTGCTTTAGCGTCAACGGCGTTCTCAACCAGTTCTTTTATCACCGATGCCGGACGCTGTATCACCTCACCTGCAGCAATCTGATTGGCTACAGAATCGGGTAACAGTTTTATTATATCACTCATTGTAAAGTAGTCCTTTTTTGTGTGTTAATTAATTCATTTTTTTACGCCTTCTTGCTGATTTAGCTTCTTCTTGCATTAAGGCATTCATCTCGTCTTCTTTTCCAAATATGCTTTGTGGCGTGGTGGGACGTAGTGTGTCGTACCACTTAAAGCCTTCAAGATAAAAATCATTTTTGCGAGCAAGGAACAGCGGAATGGCACGTCCCGAAACATCGGGCCACAATGTCATCTTGTCAATTTGCTGTTTAGGTTTCAGTTTCACAATCATATAACTGCCTTCAGCAGTGATAAGTTTGTTGTAAGTTGAGTCATTCTCCATTGGGTAAGTGAGCAGCAGCACGTTACCGCTCACGTCGAGTTGGCGCAGCTCTTTGTCAATAAAATATGCTTTCATTGATTTTCCGGTGAGCTGATTGAAATAGATGTCTTCAATGTGTTCAGCCACAAAACCAAAGTCGGGCAGCGTTGCCCAATCAACTGTTGAATCGTTGAGGTGCACGTTTATTTCGTTTCCGGTGATTTGCCTCTCACCGCTCCACACTACCGAATGGTTATACATGTTGAGAATTGAATCGCTCTCGGCAAAGCTCATTGAGTCGCACACGCCTTGCACGTCGCTGCGATAGAATCTCACTCTGTGATAAGCCAAAAGCACGCGTAGCGAATCCTCGTTGAGATAGGTTCGCAAGGTGTCGCCATGCAGATGCAGGGTATCGCCTTGTGAGAACTCGCGAGCCCTTGCCCTGCCTGTGGCAAACGAACTATTGGTCTTTTCGTTATGGTAGCCATAGTCGCCGTCAAGTATTGACTGCCTAATTGAATCGGTGAGCACAATGTTTCCCAATGCTTCGCCAATGCCGGTGTTGCGGTCGTAATATATAGTGTCACCAATAACGGTTTGTCCGCCCTTAGTCACTATCCGCGAGCGCTCATAGAGGGCACTGTTTTCAATCTCGGTGTTATACCATCCTTTGCGGCTATATATGATATTGCTGTCTGACACTATTGTGGTTTTGCCAAGTATGTCGGCAATGTGGCTTGCTGTGTTGTAGTGTAGTGTGTCAGTGCTCAACACATATTTCTCGTTAACGAGTTCCACATCATAGAGGAATTCGGCATTTTTTGTGTTAGGCTCATATTGACCGTAAACCGACGACAGTTCGTTCTGAGAGTCAACAATCTTGCCACCTTCAAAGTAATAGCCATAGTTGTTGCGCATATCATAGTCTAAGCTGTCAGTTATAAGTGTCACATCGCGGTTAATCATTTTCACGTTGTAACGCAACTGTGCAAGCTCGTCATCGCCGCTATAATAGAGCACATCGGCATAGACAAACAAAGTGTCGCCTTGCTGCATTTTGACGTGACCAAAAGCATCAAGGGAATTGGTCTTTTCATAGAAATGCGCGCTATCGCACCACATGAACATTCCTTCTTTGCGGAATTTCACATTGCCGTTGAGCACCTGATAATCAGGGTTAACTTGATAGTCAGCCGAGAGCACATCAGCATTCTCAAGGAATAACTTGTTTTTTTGATAGCGGTTGGCCGAGGGGATTTGTGGAGTTATCTTGGCACGTTTGCTGTTATTGATTTTCTCGGGATGACGTTTAGTGATTTTTGTGGTGCTTGGTATGGCGTGATTGGCTGTTGTTTTATTCTGTGCCCAGGCGGTTTCTGAAAATATGTTGTTAAATAAACAAATTGCCAAAAGGCATAAGACCCCCGTTAGAATCTTATGCCCATTGTGATTGTTTGATTTGTTTGTTGCGTTCACAAATATAGATAGATGTGTTAAACAAATAATTGCTTTTTATTTACCCCATTGATATTGGAATTCACAGTCTCGCCAACCTTCTTCAATTCGCACATAAGTGTTTTTTTGCTTGTTCTTTATCCAGTTGGCAATGATTTCTTGTCGTTTACTGTTCTCATACATGCCTTTGATTGTTTGATAATCCTCGGCAAGGTCGGCTTTATGGCCTTCAATGCGTCGTGTGAGTTGCACAATTGCCACCGTTTCGCGGTTGGTTTTGGGATTCATCATCACAAATGCATTTGACACTTCGCCCACTTCCATCTTGTCAATCACTTTACCAATTTCGGGATTGAGGTCAGACATTTCAAAACGTGCCGACATGGTTTTCTCGTTGGTCATGATGCCTTTGTTGTATTTCGAGTCCTTGTCTTGCGAAACATACATGGCAGCATCTTCAAAGGTGATTTTTTTATCAATGATTTTGCCGCGAACTGAGTCGAGACGGGTGATTGCTGCCGTGAGGTCCTTGTCTGACACCTTTGGCTTGAGCAATATATGGCGTGTGTTCACGCGGTCACCACGCTTCTCAATCAGCTGGATGATGTGGAATCCGGCATCTGTTTCCACGATTTTCGACACTTTCTTGGGGTCATTGAGGTTAAATGCCACATTGGCATATTCGGGGAAAAGGTCGGTTTTGCCCATAAAACCAATTTCTCCGCCGTAAACCGAGCTGCCGTCTTCAGAATACAAGATTGCCAATGTAGAGAACTCGCTTTCGCCATTGTTCACTTTGTTGGTGTAGTCACGCAGTCGGGCTTTCACTTCGTCAATCTCTTGCTGAGGTATCACAGGGTTGAGAGTGATTATTTTCACCTCTACTTGCAAAGGAATGTAAGGCAATGAATCCTTTGGCAAGGTATTGAAATATTTTCTTATGTCGGCAGGCGTGGGTTTCACGTCTTTGGTGAGCTTGCTTTGCACTTCTTGTATCGTTGCTTGGTCACGAACCATATTGATGGTTTGCTCACGCAACTCAGGCAGCGGCTTGCGGAAGTATTCTTCTACTTTCTCTTTTGAACCAAGGTTGTTGATGAAGAAATTTATTCGTCGCTCGGCTTGTTGAATAATCATTGATTCCGATACTTCAACCGAGTCAATTTTTGCTTGATGCAGGAACAGCTTATCAATGGCTATGCGCTCAGGTATCACACAATACGGGTTGCCTTCAAGGGGTGTTCTCTCATATTGCAATTGCAAATACTGTTCCTCTATTTCTGATTTAAAGATTGGCTCATCGCCCACTACCCATGCCACTTCTTCAGCCACATTGTTTTGGGCCATGCTTGTGATTGCTATCACTGCCGATGCCAAGAATGATTTTAATCTTAAGTCCACTGTTTCGTTAAATTTAATTATAGTTACAAATTTCACTATTTTTTGTCAATCGGCAAAATACAATTTGCATTATTGATATCAAAGAAAACTTTTTTAACTAAATCTTTGGTTTATATGTGAATTTTGCACTATTGATTAAATAGGTTTTAAACAAATGTGACATTCATCACAAGCAATGATGAATGTCACAGTATGTGCATTTGAGTGTAAGCTAAGTTTATTCTTTTACTTGCTTGAGCACTTTTTGGTTGATTTTCACTTGATACTTCTGCTTGAGCTCGCTTATCCACTCCTTTTCAAGGAAGGCTTGATAGTCGCTCACCACTTGCACTTTCACATCGGTGTAGTCTTGCGGAGCATCTATGGTGCTGCCTTCAGCCACCCAGAATGTGTTAAAGCGTTTGTTCACCGGCTTGATGCCTGAATTGTTGACCAGATAATCAACTATTTGGTTTTCACCTTTGGCTGCAAGCACGCGTTCTGTTGAGACTTGCTTGTTGAATTTCTTTTTCAACTCGGCATATTTATCAGGGTTGTTGGCTTGCTCAGTAAGAAATTGCTTCACATCGTTCATCACTGTGTCGTTGGCAGCCAAGATGATTAAGCCCTTAAACTTTGGAGCAGTCCAAGTGTATTGGTCGCGATGGTCGTTGAAATATTTTTCAAGTCCTTTTTGGTCTTTTGCTGCGCCTTCCCAAATCTTGCGGTTGCTAATTTCAAACAGGAGCATAC